>JAAYBZ010000010.1 GCA_012744445.1 Myxococcales bacterium
ATCCGGTGCCGGTCGAGCTCTTGAAGAGCGGGGGATCGAGACGACGTCCGCCTCGGTCGCGCCAAGAGGAGGGAGGACCGATTCCGCGCCATGACGTCTTCGGCCCCTGAGTCGCAAAGATCGGACGCCGATGTCAATCGTGTGCGTGAGGCGCGTTACGGAATCTTCGAGGGACGTGTGGCACGGTCAGTTCAGCCGATTTTCCTCGTCCCTCTGCACGATGAAGCGAATCGCCCTCTGGTCTTGTGCCCTTCTCGTGCACGGGTGCGGCACGCACCTCGCCACGACGCCGGAGCCCGTCGTGCCCGAACCCACCGATTCCGCGCCTCCTCACCGCGAAGCGCCGCGCGTGTCCTTGGGCGCGGCGCGATGGGATGGTGGGGGCCAGGTCCTGATCCCGATCATCGAAGGAGCGAGCGAGCTCGGTGAAGTCGCCGAGCCGCGTCTCTGCGAGGCCGCGGGTGATCGGTGTGTGAGAGGGCGTCTACTGCGCGAAGCCGACGCCGTCGTGGCGTCGTTCTCCGACGACGAAGCGTTCGCGATCGATGCGCAAGCGCTCTGCCTCTCGCCGGAAGGTGGAGGCGAAGGCGTGTGCGTCGACGTCGATCTCGGGGCGATCCGCGCGGAGTACCAGAGGCTCCGGGCGGAGGAGGCCATCCGCGCGAAGATCGCGGAGGCGACGCGGGGCTGCGAGGTGAAGGACGCTCACGTGAGCCCGGACGGAACCGCCTACGTGAAGGTCTGGCGCTGCGGGGATCCCGGCGAGGCCGTGTGTGACGACGATTGCGACGAGGACGAGGACGCATGCGACGAGGGGTGTGACCTCGACGATTGCAGCACCTACGCCGTCGAGGACGGATGCGAGGTGCTGTTCAGCAACCGCGGCGACGCCGATTCGTGCAGCTGGGACACGATCGGGTGGCGTCTCGAGCACGCGGAATTCTCGCGCGGATGTGTGAGCTCGGTCGATGTCGCGCGGGTGACGGTGGACGAGATGACGGGCGTGATCTGCGGCGTGGACGTGCTGCGGATCACGTCGGGCCGTGGAAGTCTCTCCGTCGGAGGGGTCTCGTTCGATTGTGACGATGGCGGGCCGATGGATTTCGAGGGCCGACTCGAAGAGCTCGCTGCGGACGCCGAGGCGCGGATCTCGTGGTGGCCTCCGCACGTCGCGGCGCTTCGGCGCAGCGCAGGGGAGGCGGGCTGGCGAAAGCCCGGAGAGCTCACGTTCGACGGGGAGAGCTCGACCGTCGTCTGCGAGGGCAAGCCGGCGCGCTGGGATCCCGACGCCACGCAGTTTCGTTGCGACGAAGCCGCGCTCGGCGCGCGCCTCGCCGAAGAACGAGCCCACATGGAGCGCGAGCTGGCCGAGGGGCGCTTCACCACGGCGTGGCTCCTCATGAGCGAGCCCATCGAGTCGGAGCTGCGGCGGCGCGTCGAAGAGGGGTGCCGAGACGCCTATCTCGAGGCGAGCCGACGTCTCTCGAACCCGAAGGTTTCGGCCAAGCTCTCGCTCGGGTGGTTGGCAGGGCAGTTCGACGTGGAGGGGCGGCTCTCACGAGGTCAGCGCGCGCACTTCGTCGGCGTCCTTCGTGCGCTCCTCCTGCACCGGGCAACCCAGTGCGCACCTTGGGATGAACGGCTCGGCGAAGAACGCGACCGTGCCATGGGCACCCTCGCCGTGGAGGCCGACGAGGCGGGCGACGAGATGCAGTCCGATTTCTGGATGGAGCAGATCGAGGACGAGTCGATCAGGGAGCACTACTCCTCGGTGATCCAGGAGAGGCAGCGCCTCGCCGAATGGATCGCGAAAGCCGAGAGGGCCGCCAAGGACCTCGACGCATCCGGGTTCCAGACGGCCATCGACGCCATCGCGCAGTTCAAAGGCACGAAGAAGAGCATCCAGCGCCTCCGCCAAGAATATGCAAAGGCCGAAAGACGACGCGCCCTGGCCCGGGGGGAGTGGATCCGCAACCTGCGAGCAGGGCCGTTCCACCGAACCATGCCCTTGCCCATCGCCGAGGCGGCCTGCGAGCGCACCTTTGGCCGTTGGGATGGGTCGCGTGGAGCATGCGAGTTCGCCGATTGGGTCTTGGGCGTTCCGGGCTCGGTCCACGTCTCCGTGATCAACCCGGATCGCATGACGGTGCTCTGGGAGCGGATCGGGTTCATCACGGGGCACGCGACCTGGCACATCGTCTCGGACACGCTCACGCAGCATCTCGGGAGCCCTCACCACGAACGCGAGTGTCGTAACCGTTTCGGCGCCGTGCAGTCGGCGTCGTGGACGTTCGCAGGAATGCACCTGACCCTGTTGATGCAGCTCGCGCGGACCTACGACGAGATTGCCGTCATCGCCATCCACGCGGGGCCGGAGCAATTCAGCGTCGAGGGGCTCTGCGCGCGTTGACGGCGTTTGAATCGACCTCGTCCAGAAGTCGCGTGCGAAAGGAACGGTCGAGCGCCGCGCGATGTAGGGCGCTTACGTGATGCTTGCGGAAGCTCGAGCGACTCCATCGACGGCCCAGCTCGCGCGTCACGGCGGTGAGCCACGCCTCTCGATACGGCAAGAGCTCGTCGGGGTGTTCGACGCGGAAGTAGCAGAGCATCGGAACGTCACCGGCCTCTTCGTCTCTCCACTGATCGAAGGAGCCGGCGCGAAACGGTCTCGGCCCGGCGAGTTCGTCGAAGCCTCGCGGAAGCATCATGGAGATCACCTTCCTACCGCGGAAGAATGCGCTCAGCACGTATCGCTGGTTGAGCGTGACCGGAAGCGAGCGGTTCGAACGTGGAACGCTCATGGTCAATCGCGGGTCGTCGTCGACGATCTGGAGCGAATCGAGAAGGTCGCCACACCAATCGAGATACCCCTCGACCCATTCGCGACTGGAGTGGCGGATCACGTAGGCGAGTCGTTCGCGAAGGCGGGTCTCGTCGTCGATGCCCGACGAAGTGGCCGAGTCGATGCTCGACGACGCGGGCGGTTCCTCGAAGAGGACCGCGCGGACACGCGGGGCCGAGCTCGGGATCCTTTCCCGATGAGGAATGCGAGGCTCCGATGGAAGATGTGAGATGAATCGGTCGAGCTCTTCCAAGGAAGGAGTGCTCGAGAGCTCCCAGAGGCCGTCGAACCATCGCTCGAGCTCTCGTCGCAGTGAGGGCTCGTCGATGCGGACGGCCATTTCCTGACGGAGGCACATTCCCGCATCGGTCAGGTTGGCCGAGCCGACGAGTGCGGCTCGCTCGCCGATCACGACCTTGGCGTGCAGGCCCGGGTAATGACGAACCCGCCGCTCATTCTCGATCAAGAACTCGAAGACGTTCTCGCGCGTCGAGGGAAACTGACGTACCCGATGCGCGCGATTCGGCAACCAGGATTTCGTGCCCGGTCTCCGGAGCCCGAAGCCGCCGATCAGTCCGCGCTCTCGGCCGAGGTGAGCGCGAGGGTCATGCCGAGGCTCAGGCTGTGGCAGTCGCCGCGCGGGCCGAGGTCGCGCGCGGGATCGATGAACTCGACGACGCGCTCGGGCACGGCGTCGGGATCGTAGGCCGCGATGACGAGGGCCACGAAGTCGGATTGGAAGATCGATTCGGCGGTCCAGCGCACGGCCCCGCCGAGGACGGCCTTGGGAGGCGAGGCCTCCGGGACGTCGATGGCGAGGACGACGTCGTCGATCGGCACGCGGAGGGGCGTGACGTGGCCGTCCGCGTCGACGTGCGCCTCGGGCGCGGCGAGCGTGAGCTGCGGGAAGCGCACGAGGACGCGGCCTTGCTCGTCGGCCGAGGTGCAGAGCCACTCGACGCCCTCGACAGGCTCCCCGCCGCTCCGGACGGTCACGACGACGAGCTCGTCGGAGGGGCCGTCGTAGTCGCGGAGCTCGACACGGAGATCGATGTGCCCGTCGTCGAGCGCTCGGGAGAGGATCTGGTTCAGATCGAACCCGCCGGTCACCGCGGCGTAGACGCGCGTGAGCGGCTCGAAGGCGTTGTCGATGCCGCCGTCCTCGTCCGTCCAGCCGCAGCCGACGGGATCGTCCCTGGACGTCGTGTGGTGCTCGTCGAGATCGAAGCCCGCGACCTCCGCGAGCTGCGGGATCCGGAGCCCCGTGACGTCGAAGGCGAGGACGGACGTGCCCGGGACCACGCAGGAGGGGTCACAGAGCGAACAATCCGGGATCTCACCGTCCGGCTCACAGCTCGGACATTCCGGCGGCTCGCCGTCTTCTGCCGAGCCATCCAACCCGAGCTCCACCGTATGAGAGAGCGCACAGCTGGCCAGGATTCCGCCGAAGAAGAGCGCCGCGATCCCACGAAGCATCGTCACCTCCGGCGGAGTTTTCTCCGAGGGAGTTGGGCGATGTCAATCGAGGGACCCCAGGAAAAATGGGGGATGAGGGCGCCAGGTGGGCGATGACCGGGCCGGTGCGCCGCGCGCGTCGCGAGGGCCTCTGAGGCGGAGGCTCGACCCGCTCGTGGAGGAGGTACACTTCGCGCCATGAACGACGTCGCGGTCAACGCCGGCAAGCGGCTCGAGCAGCTCTCGGCCCGGCTCTTGAGCGTCACGAGGCGGAACAAGAGCATCCGCCTGCTCAAAAAGGCGAAGAAGCAATGCTTCGACGTGTGCGAGGTGGACCTCCTGCGCGCGGGGGCGAGCGAGCGGGTCCTCCGCAGCGTGCTCACGCGCGAGCCCGCCACGCTCCTCTCCCACCGCGACGCGCCGGCCCGGGTATTCCTCGACGAAGACGACGCCGAGGGCGAGCAGGTCTCCCCCGAGCGCGCGCGGGTGCGGCTCTTCCAGAAGCTCGACTCGAACCTGGTGCAGCTCGCGCGGAACGCCGCGAGCATCGAGGCCGAGACGGGCGCGATGGACCTCTACTTCGGCTACCCCTGGATCGTCGGGAATTGCGACGATCCCGAGGGCACGTTCCTGCAGGCGCCGCTCCTCCTCCATCCCGTCCAGATCGTCCTCGAGCGGAGCCCGCGGCTCACGTACACGATCGTCCCTCGCGAGGACGCCGAGCCGATCTTCAACGAGGTCCTGCTCCTCGCGCTCGCCCAGTACCACGGCACGGAGCTCCCGGAGGCGTTCGTGGAGGCGGCCGAGGCGGCGGGCGTCGACCGCGGGATGGCCCAGTCGCCTTCCGCGCTCGTGCATTGGTTCCACGAGCGCCTCGATTCGCTCGGGCTGCGCATGGCCGAGTCGGAGCCCTCCCTCTCGCTCCTTCCGGAGTACAAGGCCGACGAGGTCCCGCGCGCGTCGGCGGGCTTCTCGATCCGCGCGCACGCGGTGCTCGGGTACTTCCCGCAGGGCGATTCCGCCATCCGGAACGACTACGAGATCCTGAAGGCGCTGCCGCCCGGCGAGGTCTCGCCGGTGGTGGCGCGCCTGCTCGACTCCACGGCCTCCCTCGCGCGGAGCGAGGAGGAGCTCCCTCGCAGCATGGACGAGGTGCGCGAGGCCGAGACGCATTGGGTGATCGCGAGTGACGCGTCGCAAGAAGCCGCGATGCTCCGGGCGCGGACCGAGCCCTGCCTCGTGATCCACGGCCCGCCCGGCACCGGCAAGTCGCAGGTCATCGTGAACCTCATCGCCGACGCGCTCGCGCGGGGCGATCGGGTGCTCGTCTGCTGCCAGAAGCGTGCCGCGCTCGACGTCGTCCACCAGCGGCTCGAGAAGCTCGGCCTCGAGCGGCACGTCGCGCTCGTCCACGACCACGCCAACGATCGGCACAAGCTCTACGCCAACGTGGCCCGCGCGCTCGAGGAAGGCGAGCGCGAGCGCGTCGAGCGATTGGAGGCCGAGGCCGATGCGCTCGCGGCCTCCATCGACGAATCGACGCGGTCGCTGCGCGAGCTCGCCCACGAGCTCCATCGGGTGCGGCGGTTCGGGCTCTCCGCGCGACGGCTCTACGCCATGGCGCCGCGCGAGTCGGAGGTGGAGCTGCCGCTCGTGCGCTTCTCGGGCGCGTTCGAGACCGGAAGACTCGACCGCTTCGTGGAGACGCTCGGGCGGCTCGAGGCGTTGCACGCGCGGCTCGGGCCCCACGCGGGCGCGTGGTCCGCGAGGAAGAGCTTCGCCGACCTCGCCTTCTCCGCGCGGCGCGCGATGGACGAGGCGCTCGAGACCCTCGTCCGCGCGGGGGAGGCGCTCGCGGGCACGGGCGAGCTCCCGAAGCCCGAGGCCGAGCCGCCGGCGCTCGCGGAAGCCACCGCGGCGCTCGTCGCGGATCTTCGCACCTACGACGCGCATCGCGACTCGCTCTTCCGCGTCTTCCGCGGCACGTGGCGGAGCGCCCGGGATCGCGTGCGCCCGCACCTCGCCGAGCACGGGCTCACCGACACGCGGGAGGCGGTCCTCTCGCATGCGAAGGCCCTCGAGACGTTCCACGGGCATCTCGTGGAGGCGCAGGGTGCGATCGACGCGCTCGCGGCGCACCTCACCGACGAGGGGCGCGCCACGCTGCTCGCCTTGTCCGCGAACGCTCCGGTCGAGCTCGTCGCCCGCGCTCGCGCGCTCCGCGAGGGGCTCGCCGACTTCGACACGCTCTCCGCCATCGATCACGTGGTCGACGAGCTCGGCGAGGTGGAGCGCGAGGCGTACCAGGCCGTGCGCGAGGGCGCGCCCGGATGGGGCGAGCGTCTCCGGCGCGCGGTCTACGTGGGCTGGATCGACGAGGCCGAGGCGGAGTCGCGCGCGCTCCGTCGCGTGAGCACGGGAGAGGTGGCCGATCTGCGCGCGCGGTTCCGCGTCGAGCTGGACCGGCGCCGCGAGCTCAACGCCAAGCGGCTCGCGAGCGTGCTCGCGCGTCGTGCGACGGAGGCGCGCTTCGAGCCGGGGCGCGAGGTCGACGGGCGCCACAGCCCGGAGAAGGCCTTTCGTGACCTCAAGCATCAGGTGACGAAGAAGCGGCGGCTCTGGTCCATCCGGAAGCTCGTGCACGATCTGCGGTGGCCGCTCCTCGAGGTGGTGCCGTGCTGGCTCGTCTCGCCCGAGACGCTCTCGGCGGCGTTCCCGCTCGAGAAGGATCTCTTCGATCTCGCGATCTTCGACGAGGCCTCGCAGATGGCCGTGCAGTTCGCGCTCCCGGCCATCCAGCGGGCCAGGCGCGTGGTCATCGCGGGCGACGAGCAGCAGCTCCGGCCCTTCGATCTCTTCGGCGCGCTCGGCGTGGACACCGACGACGAGACCGACCCCGACGAGGAGGACGACGCGGCCGCGACCGAGGCCGAGAGCATCCTCACGCTCGCCAAGGCGCGCTTTCCCGAGGAGATGCTCGCCTGTCACTACCGCTCCAAGTACGAGGAGCTCATCGAATTCTCCAACCAGGGGTTCTACGAGGGAAGGCTCGTCACCGCGCCCGCGGCGACGGGGATCGATCGCGCGCCCATCGAGTGGATCAAGGTCGAGGATGGCCGCTGGGAAAAGCGGCGGAACGTGGCGGAGGCGTGCGTCGTCCTCGATCACGTGGAGGCGCTGCTCCGCGAGGATCCGCGCCGGAGCGTCGGCGTCATCACGTTCAACAACACGCAGAAGGAAGAGATCCTCGATCAGAAGGATCGTCGGGCCGCCGAGGATCCCGAGTTCGCGGCGCTCGTTGCGAGGGCCGAGAACCCGGAGAGCGGGAACCGCGACGACGCCTTCTTCGTGAAGAATATCGAGAACGTCCAGGGCGACGAGCGGGACGTGATCGTCTTCAGCATCGGCTACGGCCCCGACGCGACGGGGAGGGTGCGGAGCCAGTTCGGCAGCCTCAACAAGGAGGGCGGCGACAATCGGCTCAACGTGGCCGTCTCGCGCGCCCGGGAACGGGTCGTGGTGATCTCGAGCATCGAGCCGGAGCAGCTCGACGTCTCGAACGCGAAGAACCGCGGCCCGCGCCTCCTCCGCGACTACCTGGCCTACGCCAAGGCGGTGAGCCGACGCGCCGACGCGGAGCGAGATGCCGTGCTCCGGGGCGTGAACCCCGCGCTCGACGTGAGGCTCGACGGACCGCGCGCCGATTTCGAGAGCCCGCTCGAGGAGCAGATCTTCCTCGCGCTGTCGAAGCGGGGGCTCCGGCTCGTTCCCCAGGTCGGGGTCTCGGGGTATCGCATCGACCTCGGCGTGGTCGATCGACGGGATCCCACGCGCTACCTGCTCGGCATCGAGTGCGACGGCGCCACGTATCACCGCGCCGCGAGCGCGAGGGAGCGGGACGTCTATCGGCAGCGCTTCCTCGAGTCGCGCGGGTGGACCATCCACCGCATCTGGAGTCGGGATTTCTGGCGGAACCCCGACGCGGTGGTGGCCGAGGTCCTCGAGAAGGTGGCGAGACTCTCGGCGGGGGCCTGAAGCGCCCGCCCGGACGCGCCCCCGCGAGGGCTGGGCTCACTCCGATGCGGCCTTGCGGAGCGGGAGGAGCTCGCCGAGGCGGGGCTCTCTGAGGAAGAGGCCGAGCCAGAGGAGCGCGCCCACGTAGACGGGAAAGAGCGTGTGCGAGAAGAGCGGCGCGTCGAGGCGCACGTGCGTGGCGACGGCGCCGCCGAGGTAGCCGGTGTAGAGGATGGCGCCCAACACGGCGGTCCGCGGCACGAGGTAGAGCACCCAGCAGAGGAGTCCGAGGACGCCGATGGTGAGGACGGCGTGCTCGGGGTAGCCGAGCTCGGTCGTGCCTTCGACGGCGGCGGGATGGAGCGCGAGCTTCATGGCGAAGTCCATGAAGAGGAAGAGCGCGACCAACCCGGTGACGACGCGGCCGGTCCAGAGGCGGGCGGGGCGCAGCTCGGCGGGGCGGGTGGCTTCGAGGGGCATCGGGCGGGTGGATTCGAGGGTCATGGGGTTTTCCTTTCGAAGCCTTGGACTCCGGGCGTCGCCGAAAATCATCGCGCTGCGAACTTCATCGTGTCGAATCCGTCACCCTCGGGGTGGTGTAGGCTCTTCGCCGATGCTCGATCTCCCTCGCATGCAGCGCATCCGGCTCTCGGCCTGGCCCAAGGCCCAGAGCTTCATCGCGCGGGTTTTCCTCACCCCGAATTACGGATTCCTGCCCGGGGTCCGGATCGATCTCGAAGGGCTCGAGAACCTGCCCGACGAGCCGGTCATCTACGCGATGAACCACACCGATAGGTACAACTACTGGCCGTTCCAGTACGCGCTCTGGCGCGAGCGCAGGCGCTTCACGGCCACGTGGGTGAAGGGCAAGTACTACCAGAACGCGTTCGTGGGGAAGTTCATGGAGCTCACGAACAACATCCCCACGGTCTCGCGCGGCTACCTCATCAGCCGGGACTTCATCGACGCCGTGGGCCGGCCCCCCACCGACGAGGAATACGCCGAGCTGCGTCGCGCCGTGGAGGGCGACGGCCGCGTGCCCGAGCACGTGCCCCGCGAGATCCTCGAGTCGCCCCGCGACATGCTCGGTCGCCCGTTCGATCCTTCGCGCGAGCGCTACGCCGAGGCCGTGAATGCGCTCTTCCGCGCGATGATGAAGCGCTTCGTCGAGCTCAACCTCGAGGCCTTCGAGCTGGGGCTCGACGTCTTGGTGTTCCCGCAGGGCACGCGATCCAAGCGGCTCTCCAAGGGGCACATCGGGCTCGCGCAGATCGCGCTCCACTCGGGGCGGAAGATCGTGCCCGTGGGCTGCAGCGGATCCGACGTCTGCTACCCGGGCTCCTCGCCCATCGCCAAGCGCGGCCACGTGATCTATCGCATCGGAAAGCCCCTCACCGACGAGGAGATCGCGCCCTTCCGCATCGACGAGCCCTTCTCGCCCTTCACGCCCGAGGCCGAGCGCGAGCACCGCGAGCGCTTCCAAGGTCTCGTCGACCTCGTGATGGATCGGATCGAGGCGCTCGTGGACGAGCCGTACAAGCGGAGCGAGACGGGCGAGAGCGAGGGGACGCGGGGCGTCTCCCGGTTCGTGTAGGCGAGGTGATCATGTTCGAACGTTTCGAGCTCATGGCCGGATACAACACGTGGATGAACGAGCGCCTCTACGAGTGCGCGTCGAAGCTCACGGACGAGGAGCGGAAGGCCGATCGGGGCGCCTTCTTCGGATCGATCCACCGCACGCTGAACCACATCATGCTCGCCGACGAGATCTGGCTCGGGCGTTTCACGGCGAAGCCCTTCGAGGCCGCGTCGCTGGATCAGGAGCTGCACGCCGACTTCGACGCGCTCTGGGCGGCGCGGCGCGCGCTCGACGCGCGCATCGAGGCGTGGGTGGCGACGCTCACCGAGGAAGCGCTCCGCGGCGATCTCCGGTATCGACGCATGTCGAGCCCCGACGAGGTGAGTCTTCCGCTCGGGGTGGCGGTGCAGCACTTCTTCAACCACCAGACGCACCACCGCGGGCAGATCACCACGCTGCTCACGCAGGCCGGGCACGACGTCGGCGTGACCGACGTCGTCTACTTCGCGGCCAACGTCTTCTTGCCGAAGCGCGCCGTCTCGGCGGTCGGGGGAGGCCCGGCCGCCTCGCGCTGAGCCCCGAGGCGAGGGCCTCAGCCGAAGACGAGGTGCGGGCCCCGGGCGTCGACGGCGAGCGCGAGCGTCATGAGCCCTTCGCGCTCCGCCGCGAGGTCGAAGCGAGAGGCCTCGTCCGCGCCCGCGAAGAACGCGACCGAGACGTCGCCGCCGCCGGCGCCGCTCGGCTTGGCGCGTCCGCCGTTTGCTCTCGCGAGGCGGTCGATGGCGAGGGCCGCGTCCTCGACGATGGGGATGCCGACGACCTCGCCGAAGGCGCGGAGCGCGTCGCCGTAGGCGCCGGCGGCCTCGACGAAGGCCGCGGGCGAGGCCACGGGGCGGCTCGCGCGTCGGGCTTCGGTGACGAGGGCGTCGCGCGCGGCGGCGAAGCGATCGGGCGATGAGGCCTCGAAGGCGCGCATCGACGCGAGCATCGCCGGCGTGCTGGACTCGCGGCCGGTGAAGACGACGCGGACGACGAGCCCGGAGGGGAGCGCGACGGGCTCGATGTGCACGACGTCGCCCTCACGCGAGAAGCGGAGCGTCCCGCCGTACGAAGACGCGGCGACGTCGACGCCGCTCCCGCCGGGCTGCACGGCGCGGTGCGCGGCGTCGGCGAGGTCGAAGAGCGCGCGCGGCGCGGGCGTGACGCCGACGGCCTGGAAGGCCGCGTAGGCCGCGGCGGCGGTGGCGGCGGCCGAGCTGCCGAGGCCGAGCTTCATGGTGCCCGTGCGGAGCGCGGAGACGTCGGTGCGGAGGCCGCGCCCGAGCGTTCCGTGCAGGGCCTCCACGGCGGCGACGGCCTGCGCGGGCTCGGGCGCGCGCGGGCGCTCGTCGACGTCGTCGGTGAAGCGCGCCTCGGCGTAGCGATCGACGGCCGTGACCAGCGCCGGCGCGCCGAAGAGCACGGCGTACTCGCCGAGGAGGAGGAGCTTTCCGGGCGCGCGGGCGCCGAGGGGCGTCTCGCTCGTCACGGCTCGATCCGGATCCCAGGGCCGGGCTTGCACGACTGCACGCGGATCACGCCCGGCACCTCGCTCGCGGCGCGCACCACGCGCGCTTCGTCGTGGGCCTCGCAGAGGATCTTCACGTGGGGGCCGGCGTCCATCGTGGCGTAGGCGGCGACGCCCTCTTCGCGGAGCGCGCGCACGCGCTCGAGCACGGCGAGCGTGGTGGGCGCGAGGTAGAGGACGGCGGGCGACGAGGCCATCGCGCAGGCGTGGAAGGCGAGGGTGCTCTCCTCCATGCGCTGGCCCACGAGGTGGATGTCGCGCTCGGCCACGCCCTCGGCGATCTGCGCCTCGAGCTTGGGCGCGGCCTCGACCCACGCCGCGTAGAAGGGCGAGGTGAGGCGCGAGCGCTCCATGCCCTCGGTGGAGCCGATCTTCTTGCGGCCGCTGGTGGCGAGGGCGATCACGAGGCGCACGTCCCAGTGCTCGGGGCCGAAGAGGGGGCTGGCCGCGAGGGAGTCGTCGTCGGGCACGCCCGCGGGGAGCCGCGCGAACCCGCCGAAGATGGAGCGCGCGGCGCTGGCGCTCGCGGCGCGCGCGAGGCGGCTGAGCAAGGCCTCGTCGGCGTCGACGCCGTAGGCCGCGCACGCGGCTCCCGCGAGGGCGGCGAAGCCCGAGGCGCTCGACGCGAGGCCCGAGGCGGTGGGGAAGCGGTTCTCGGTGACGACGCGGGCGCGGCGCTCGCTGCCCGCGAGGGCGCGCACGCGATCGAGCATCTTGGTGACGCGCTTCGTCTCCTTTTCGCTCGCGATCGTTCCGTCGAGCACGACCTCGTCGATCGAAGCGTCGGTGAGCGTCACCTCGGTATGCGTCTCGAGGCCCTCCAGCGTGAGCGAGAGGCTCGGTACGGCGGGGAGGTTCAGCGCCACGTCGCTCTTCCCCCAGTACTTGGCGAGCGCGATGTTGGCGCAGGCGACGGCGCGGCTCATCCCTTCACCTCGAAATGCTCCACGAAGCGGCCTTCGGCGGCGAGGGCCGCGCGGATGGACTCGGCGTGCGCGGCGTCGCGCGCGAGGACGACGGCGCAACCGCCGCCGCCGGAGCCCGTGAGCTTGGCGCCGAGCGCGCCGGCGGCGCGGGCCGTGCGCACGATCTCGTCGAGCGCCGGCGTGGAGAGCCCGAGCTCGGCGAGGTGGGCGTGGTTCTCGTCCATGGCGCGGCCGAGCGCCTCGAGATCGCCTTCGGCGATGGCGCGCGCGGCCTCGTGCACGAGGCTGGCGATGCGATCGAAGATCGCGTCGATTCGCGCGGGATCTTCTTCGCGGCGCGCGGCGAGGCCCTCGACCATGGTCTTGGTGCTCGCGCGCGAGCCCGAGTCGGCGATCACGAGGTGGAGCGTCTCGCCGATGGCGATGGGCGAGAGGCCCTGCTTCTTGGTGAAGAGGCCCGCGCCGCCCGCGGCGGAGATGGCGGTGTCGATGCCCGAAGGATTGCCGTGGAAGACGCGCTCCCAGGCCATGGCACGCCGCGCGTTCTCCTCGGGTGTCCTCGGCTCGCCGAGCCGCTCGCTGAGCGCGTCGGCGATGGCGACGCCGCACGCGGCCGAGCCGCCGAGGCCCGCGCCCGCGGGGAGCTCGATCTCGAGCGTGACGCGGTAGTGCTCGGGGCGCGCGCCGTAGGTGTCCACGAGCGCTTGGAAGGCGCGCGCGAGCGGGTGCTCGGCCCGCGCGTCGGGGTGGATGCGGAGCCCCCAGGCGTTCACCTCGAGCGTGTCGATCTCGGCAGGCTCGACGAAGGCGCGCGCGCCGCGCGAGAGCGAGGCCGCGAGCGCCGGGTGGCCGTAGACGACGGCGTGCTCGCCGAGGAGGATGGTCTTGCCGCGGCCGATCCCGCTCATGCCGCCCTCCGTCCGAGCTTCTCCGCGAGCGCGCGGAGATCACGCTTGGAGACCTCGGGGAGCGGCGCGGCGTCGGCGATGGCGTGCGCCTCGGCGACGAGCGCGTCGAGCTTGGCCTCGACGCGGGCGACGACGCCTTCGCGCGCGAGGGCGTCGATGAGATCGCGGACCTCGTCGTCGCTCGCGTCGCACCGGCCTACGACGGCGGCGATCTTCTCGCGGAGCGAGGCGGAGCCGCTCGCTTGCGCCTCCGCGAGGAGCGCGGTGCGCTTGCCGTGGCGGAGGTCTTCGCCGGGTTTGCCGGTGGACTTGGGATCGCCGAGGGTGCCGAGGAGGTCGTCCCTCACCTGGAAGGCTTCGCCGGTGGGGATCGACCAGCGCTCGAGCGCGTCGAGCGCGTCCTGGCTCACGTCGCCCAGGATGGCGCCGAGCCGGAGCGGGCCGAGGACGGTGTAGCTGGTGGTCTTGAGGCGGTGCATGCGCGAAACGTCGGGATCGCCCGTCACGTCGAGGAATTGGCCGAGGTAGACCTCCTCGAGGATGCGAAGATATGCCGAGAGCGCCTCTTCGCGACGCGCGGGCGGGAAGGGCGCGGCGGCGAAGCGCTCGAGAGAGAGCGAGGTGGCGTAGTCGCCCGCGAGGACGCCGATGGAGTCGCCGGTGTGGGCGTCGCCGAGGCGCTCGCGGAGGCTCGCGTGGACGGCGGGGCCGCCGCGGCGGGTCTCGTCCTGGTCCATCCAATCGTCGTGGATGAGGAGCCCCGATTGGAGGAGCTCCATGGCGGCGCCCACGGGGGCCGTGACCTCGAGCTCGCCCTCGGGCTTGCCGGCGCGGTAGCCCGCGGCCACGAGCACGGCGCGGAGGCGCTTGCCACCACGGAGCGTGAGCTCGCGGATCTCCTCGAGCATCATCCCCGCAGAAGGCGCGAGGCCCTTCAGCACCGCGGCCTTCTCGTCGAAGAAGCGCTCGAGATCGCGGTGGACCGCGTGGGCCACCGCCTGCATCCAACGTTCGCCTTCCGGCATGGTGCCGACTACTTCCCCCATGCGGGCGAGGACTGCAAACGGCGCCCGTGCCTCGGGGGGGCCTCGCCCTCCGCGCGGATCGCGGCGATCCTGGGGCGCGCCCCGTCGCGCACGACCGCGATCTCGATCATGCCGTGCTCCTCACGCGAGTCGAAGTGGAGGTTGCCCGCGCCGAAGATCGCTACGGTCTCGCCCATGCGCTCGACGGGCTGCCGCGTGTGGCTCCCGTGCCCGAAGATCACGTCGACGCCCGCGCGCGCGAGCTCCTTCGCGAGCGCGCGTTGCTCGCCCAAGGGGCGGACGCGGCCCTCGGCGCCCCAATGGAGCGAGACGACGAGGAGGGCGTCGAGGTGTCGTGCGCGCAGCGCGCGGACGTGGTCGAGCCATGCGTCGCGATCGCGCTCGAAGAGGACCGCCGGGACGAGCGACGACGAAGGGATCGGTGACGGGTGCATCGTGGCCGCCGTGATCACCACCTCGCCCCACGGACGCTCCACGACGACGGTCGGAAAGGAGCCGTCGCCGCGTGTGCGCGCGCCCACCGAAACGATGCCGACCGCATCGAGCGCGCGGAGGGTTCTCTCGAGGCTCTCCGCTCCGCAGTCGAGCGCGTGGTTGTTGGCCACGACGGCCACGTCGACGCCGGCGTCGCGGAGCCTTCGCGCCTTGGCCGTGGGCGCGACGAGGAGGTGGCGTTGCGCCGCGAGGGCGTCACGTTCGAGCGCGTCGGGATCGCAGAGCGCGGTCTCGAGGTTCACGACCGCGAGATCCGCGGCGTCGCGCGGGCGTGCGGGAAGGGTGTCGTAGGGGCGGAAGCCCTCGGGGAGGAGGCGCCCGAACATCACGTCGCCGCCGAAGAAGAGCGTGCCTCGCGGCGGCGCCTCGGAGGGCGCGCAGCCGGAGAGGACGAGCGCGAAGGCGACGGCGAGGCGCACGGGGCTCAGCGCTTCGTGCCCTCGACGAAGCTCGAGGTCCACGCCGGGAGCGGCGGCGTCTGCTTCTTCTCGACGCGCTCGGCCCATTCGGCGTCGGTGAGCCGATCGTTCATCGGGTGCGTGAGCTCGTAGAAGGAGAGCAGGCCGCCCTGCGTCATGGTTTGGCCGACGACGTCGGGCACGGCCACGTAGAGATCGAGGAGCCGCCCGATGGCGATGGTGAGCGCCTCGCCTCGCTGCGCGTTGGTGTGGATGTCCGTGACGATGGCGACGCCGCGCTCGGCGCGCTCGTCGCCGCCGATGGCGATGGTCTGCTGTCCCGGGATCTCGTCGAGCGTGAGCGCCTCGAGGCGGGCGCCGATGTACTCGATGATGCGGTGGTGATCGGGGAGGAGGGGGAGCCCTTCGACCTCGCGCTTGGCGATCTCCGCGAGGTCCTGCGCGAAGCGCGCGGCGTTGAGGCGTGCCTCCTCTTCCCCGTCGTCGGAGTACGCGGCTTCTTCGAGCTCGCGGAAGAAGTAGGGCGCGGTCGGCCCCTCGGGATCGTCGTGCATCTCCCGGTAGACGCGCTCGGCGAGACGCGAGAGCGACTCGAAGAAGCGCGGGAGGGGATCCACGAAGCCGTGGGGGCGCGGGAGGACGGGCTGCTCGACGAAGACGGTGAACCGGACGTCGCCGGCGCACTCGGCGCTCACGTCCTGCATCGCGTAGAGGACGGCGGCGTGCTTGAGCTGCACGTAGCCGGCGAGCGACGAGGAGAGCAGCCGGTCCTTCCACGCGTCGGAGCGCGCGAAGGTGAGGAGCGAGTCGGAGGGCAGGTCGTGGCCTTCGGCGAGGGCGGCGAGGACGGCGAACCAGGCGTGGTAGATGTCGGTCCCGAAGAAGCCCTTGCCGGGCGCGCCGCTCTCGGCGCGGAGCTCCTTCAGCGCCTTCTCGTAGGCCGCGCGCATCGTGCGCTCCTGCGTCGCGAGGGCGTGGCGCTTGGCGCGTTCGTGGCCCAGGGCGGCCATGGTGTCGAGCGCGGAGGGCATCCCGCGGAGGGGCACGTCGGGGTGCGTGAGCGCGCGGAAGAAGGTCACGTCGACGCCGAGGCGCTTGGGGAAGAAGGTGACGGAGAGCGCGCGGCCTTCCTCGCCCTGCTCGAAGGCCTCGAGATCGCGGATGGGCATGGGGCCCCGCAGCGCCTCGAGGCGTTTCTCGACGGCCTTGGCGTCGAAGGGGCGGAAGAGCTCGGGCGATGCGTCCTTCAGCGAGCGCACGTGCTCGAGCGTCGCGTCGACGGGGCGCCCCATGAACGATCCCACGAAGGCGTCGATCGCGCGCCACGTCTCGAAGGCCGACTTGTCGCCTAGGCGGAGGGATTGCATCCGGCCCACGAGCTCTGGGAGCGACGCGTCGACCGGGAGCGGCGCCTGCGCGAGCCAGGTCATCGCGAGGAAATAACCGGCGATCGCGCCGTCTTCGTACGGGCCGCGGATCTTGAACGTGTCCCAGGGGATGCGCGCGGGACGCGCCCGTCCGGGCACGGGCAGATCGCTCGCGCCCTCGTGCGCGAGCATCGCGCGGAGGTTCGCCTCGACGTCACGGCGGAGGCGCGCCTCCGCGAGAGCGCGGAGCACTCCGTCGAGCGTGCCTTCGAGGCGGGCTTCGATGGGGCGGTCGAGCTCCGCGCGGAGCGCCTTGGAGCCTTCGTCGTCGGGATCCACGCGCATCATGAAGAGATCGTCGGAGTCGATCTCGGGGAGCGCGGCGGAGGCGCCGAGCGCGGCGTAGGCCGTGCCGAAGAGCGTGGCGAGGTAGCGGTCGCTCGGCGTCTCGCTCGCACCGAGCCGGCCCGCGTATTGCTCGGTGAGCGCCTTGGTGAGCGCGAGGAGGTCCTCGCTGGCCCGCTTCTCGGCGTCGCGGAGGATTCGGAGGAACTCGTCGCGGAAGACCTGGAGCGCGGCGTCGGCCGTGACGAACTGCGGGCGACGCTGATAGCGGAGCGATTCGTGGAGCGCGTAGAACTCCTTTTGCTCGCCCTGGCGCGCGACGAAGCGCTGCTCCTGCAGCTTCTTGGACCGCCCCTTCTGGTAGAGCTCGGGGAACTGATGGAGGTTCCGCACCTCTTGGAGGTAGAAGTCGGTGGGCGCGACGACGATGGTGCGGCCGCCGTCGGTCTCGGCGTCGAAGGCGATGCGCGTCCCGTCGGGCGACCAGGTGACGTTCCTCGCGTCGCGGATGCCCTCGATGGCGAAGGGCTCCCACGCCGCGCCCCTCTTCTCACGCTCACGATGGACGGGGCGGCCCTTGGCGTCGCCCACGAGGAGGATGTGATTGGCGGAGAAGGCCGAGCGCTCCACTCCGTCGCCCGCCTTCGAGGCGGCCTTGCCGCGGTACTGGGCGTAGCGACGCGGGAGCTTCTCGAAGCATCGGGCGCCGTCGTAGGCGCTCGAAGCTTCGTCGCAGACGGACGGCACGCGCCCCTTCACGGCCGCGAAGGCGGTGTCGAAGCTCGCGTCCCACGAGGCGGGCGCGTCGAAGACCACGGGGCCGTCGTCGCACGTCCACGTGAGCCGGAGGCCGTCGCCCGAGAATTCGGGGCTACGGCAGCGCTTCCCCTGGGGGGAGACGAGGCCCTGGTGCGCGCCGTGGCGCGCGAGCTCGGAGACGAAGCCCTGGGCGCCGAAGTCCGACGTCGGTGCAGCGGAAATTGGGCGTGTACGAGACGTAATGGGGGGACTCCGCCGAGAGCCCGGAGACTTACATGACCTCGCCGCGGTACGACACCGAGCTCGGCGCCTCCTCGCCGGTCGCCGCCGCGTACGCCGCGTGGAAGCGTGGATCGTCCTGGACCGGGGTGGCGCTCCCGAGGTTGGAGATGAACGGGGCGAGGGGGCCACCGGCGAAGGTGTGCGCGGCGATCTGGATCTCGACCTCCGCCGTGGTCTCGTAGGTCGAGACGATCTCGAAGCCCTCGAGGCCGAGCTCGTTGCCGACGAAGACCTCGACGATCTCCTCGGAGCTCGACATCGGATCGACGAAGACCGTCGACTCCTCGGGGAGCGTGAGCCAGTGGTAGCTGAAGTGGCGGATGGAGCCGACGGCGGCGGCGCCGGTGCGCCCGTGGACCGTCGTGGTGGCGTGTCGCTCGAGCGAGCCGCTCTGGGTGCGCGAGACGTGCTGCGCCGCCGGGAGACGCCC
>JAAYBZ010000098.1 GCA_012744445.1 Myxococcales bacterium
CCTCGGCGAGCGCCTTGGCCGCCTCGGGGAGCGCGTGCCCCTGTGCCGAGAGCGCCTCCATGGAGGCGAGCTGACGGCGCGACGCCGAGAGGCCGGCGAGCGGCCCGGAGACCGCGTCGGCGAGCGCGGCCGAGAACGCCGCGGCGCGACGCCGGGAGAAGACGGCGACGAGCCCGAGCAGCGCCGAGCCCGACACGCCGGCGGCCGAGGTGCCGAACGAGCGCATCAAGCCGCGCATCGGCGAGGAGAGCCCCGCGCGGAGCGCCTCCACGTCCTGGCTCTCGGCGAGCGCGGCGTGCGCCCCGCGGAGCGTCTCGAAGAGGCCGAGGAAGGTGCCGAGGAGGCCGAGCATCACGAGGAGCCCGACCAGGAAGGGCGTGAAGACCGGGAGCTCGACCGGCCGCGGCACGCCCTCGAGCCGAGAGCGCAGGAGCTCGCGGAGCGCCGGGCTCGACGCCTCGAGCGCGCCGTCGCCCTTCTTCACGACCTCCGTGAGCTCCTCGTCGAGGCGCGCGATCCGCCCGCCGTGGCGGAAGAGCTCGACGAGACCCGAAGCGAAGGCCGCCCCGAGCAGGAGCGTGAGCGCGAAGGCCACGCGATCCGCGCTCGCGTAGAAGTTGGCCGTGTAGGCGAAGATCGAGCCGCCGAGGGCGGCCGCGACGAAGATGACGATTCGGTTCATGGGCTCACTTCGGCCGGCGTCGGCTCGTGGGTCGCGAAGATCAGCGCGCGAACGACGTCGATCTCGCGATCGACGAGCCCCACCCCGAGGTCCGATACGGTGCGGAGGAAATCGTGGACGAATCCGCCCACGTCGTACAGTCGAGAGAGGTCGACCGGGACGTATCCCTTGGGCTCGGCCTCGAGCGCGACGAGGAGGCCCCGCTCGAAGGCGCCCTCGAGCGCGCGCACGGCGCGTTCGTAGAGCCCCTCCCGCTGCGGCTCGAAGGCGCGCTCGAAGAGGCGGTCGAATTGATCGGCCCGGGCCGCGGCCCCGCCGAGGCGGCGGAGCTCGTCGGCCACGTCGGCGCGGAGCCAGCGGAGCGCCCGCCGGGCGCGCGGGACGTAATGCGAGAACGGCCGGAGGAATTCCGGCGCGATCTTGCGGACGGCCGCGACGCGCTCGGGCTTCTTGGCCCCGCCGAAGTAGTCCGCGCCCAAGAGGTGGGCGTGGAGCGCACGCTCGGAGGGGGCGGCGTGGGGCCCCTTGAGCGGGGACGAGAGCCCGGCCAGGAGCTCGCCCCGTATCGCCTCGATGCGCGCGAGCGGGCGCGCGAAGTTCGCCGGATCGGCCGCCGGGCGATCGTCGAAGGCCCGGAAGGCCCCGCCCTGGAATTCGTCGGCGAGGCTCACCACCCCGGTGAAGTGGAGCATCCGCTCGATCGTCTTCTCGACGTTTTTCTCAAGGATCTCGGGCTCTTTCTCGCCGTGCCGCACCGTGAGCGCATGGATCCGGCGCGCGATGTACGGGACGTCGAGGAGGGTGCTCAGCGCATGCGTCGACACGACCCAAGCTCCAAGGGGAGGGCCGTTGATAATCGGGCCCGGTTCGCAGTTCAAGCCTTGATTAAGCGGAGTTTTCGACACATGCGCGCACGACCTCGCGGAGCTCCCGGAGCCCGTCGACGAGGCGCGGACCCGGCCGGCCGAGGTGGGCCTCGGAGATGCAGCACACGCGGTCGTGCACGAGCGCGGGCGTCTTGGCGAAGGCCTCACGCCGCCGCACCACGTCGGGCCGGTACTTCTCGAAGGGGACGCCGCACCAGCTGAGGACGACGGCGTCGGGCGCGAGCGCCGCGGCCTCTTCGTCGGTGAGCGGGCGGCTCTCGACGTCGTCGCCGGCGAGCGGGTTCACGCCCCCGGCCCGCTCGATGAGATCCGTGACCCAGCTCTTCTTCCCGGGAGCGATCACGGGGCGTGGCCACCACTCGACCAGGATGCGGGGCGGCCTCTCCCCGATCGGCGGGAGCGGCGCGAGCCCTCGCTCGAGCTCGGCGGCGAGCGCCTCGCCCCGCGCCGGGACGCCGAGCGCCTCCGCGATGCGTCGCACGTCGTGGAACACGTCGTCGAGGCGCTTGGGCGCCAACACGAGGAGCGGGAGCCCGACCGCCTCGAGGGACTCGACCACGCGCTCGTGCCCCGGGACGGTGAGCGAGGCGAGGACGAGGTCGGGCGAGAGGGCCGCGACCCTTGCGGGATCGACGCCGAGATCCGGGCCCACCCGCGGGAGCGCCCGGACGACCTCCGGCGGGTGGTCCGAGTGATCGTCGACGCCGACGAGCATCTCGGCGCAGCCGAGCGCACACACGATCTCGGTGTTGGAGCATGCGAGCGAGACCACCCTCATGCCCCGATCACAGCCGAAGACGGTGTGTGGCGCAAGCCGCGCCCTGTGTCTCCACGGCACGCCCCAGCGCGCCCCATGACAGAGATGTCGTGCTCACCGCGCCGTGATTCCCGCGAAAGCGGCGCGAAACCCGCGCCCCGCGCCGATGGCGCGATTCCTGCTTCATCGTGGCGTGGAGTAGGTAGCCATGCGATTCGTCCTCAAAGCGGCCCTCTGGGCGGTCATCTTCCTCGCGCCGGGCGGGCTCTTGCTCATCCCGTTCGCGATGCGGAAGCCGCGTGAGCCGAGGGACGTGAGGGTGCGCAGGGACGCACTCGCGATCCGCTGACGCCCTCGCGATCCCGAGCGATCGCGCGACGCCGCGCCTCCTCCGCGTCACACCCTTCTGCTATGGATCGGCCATGGCGCTCGATCGTTTCCATCCTGCGGTCTCGCAATGGTTCGAAGAGCGCTACGGCGAGCCCACGGCGCCGCAGCGCGCGGCCTGGCCGCACATCAAGGACGGCCACCACGTCCTCGTCGCGGCGCCCACCGGCTCGGGCAAGACGCTCTCCGCCTTCCTCTCCGCCATCGACGACCTCGTGCGCGCGGCCGCGGCGGGTGAGCTCCGCGACGAGCTCCACGTCCTCTACGTCTCGCCGCTCAAGGCGCTGAGCGCCGACGTCCAGAAGAACCTCGAGGCGCCGCTCGCCGAGATCGGCAAGGCCCTCGAGGCGCGCGGCGTCGAGACGCCCGTCATCCGCACCGCGGTCCGCACCGGCGACACGGCGCAGAAGGATCGCGCGGCCGTGCTCAAGCGGCCGCCGCACATCTTCGTCACCACGCCCGAGTCGCTCTACATCCTGCTCACCACCGAGCGCGGGCGCGCCATGCTGAAGACGGTCCGCGCCGTCATCGTCGACGAGATCCACGCCCTCGTCCGCGACAAGCGGGGCGCCCACCTCGCCCTCTCCCTCGAGCGGCTCGACGCGCTCACGGGACGGCGCGTGCAGCGCATCGGCCTCTCCGCCACACAGAAGCCCATCGAGGAGGTCGCGCGCTTCCTCGTCGGCGCCCGCACCCTCGATGGCAAAGATCACGTCCACATCGTCGACGAAGGGCACATCCGCGCGCTCGACCTCGCGCTCGAGCTCCCGCGATCGCCGCTCGAGGCCGTCATGTCCGCCGAGGTCTTCGGCGAGGTCTACGACCGGCTCACGGCCCTCATCGAGGATCACACCACCACGCTCGTCTTCACCAACACGCGCCGCCAGGCCGAGCGCGTGGCGCGGGCGCTCAGCGACCGCCTCGGGCAGGACGCCGTCACCAGCCACCACGGGAGCCTCGCGCGCGAGCAGCGCCTCCTGGCCGAGCAGAAGCTCAAGGCCGGCGAGCTCCGCGCGCTCGTCGCCACGGCCTCGCTCGAGCTCGGCATCGACGTGGGCGACGTCGACCTCGTCTGCCAGCTCGGCTCCCCTCGTTCCATCGCCACCTTCCTCCAGCGCGTGGGCCGCTCGGGGCATTTCGTGGGCGGGACGCCCAAGGGTCGGCTCTTCCCGCAGAGCCGCGACGACCTCGTCGAGTGCGTGGCCCTCCTCGACGCCGCGCGGCGGGGCGAGCTCGATCGCGTGATCATCCCGCGCGCGCCGCTCGACATCCTCGCGCAGCAGATCGTGGCCGCGGTGGCCGCCGAGGATTGGCACGAGGACGCGCTCTTCGCGCTCTTCACGCGCGCCCTCCCCTACCACGACCTCCGCCGAGAGGACTTCGACGCCGTGGTGAAGATGCTCGCCGAGGGCTTCGTCACCTCGCGCGGCCGGCGCGGCGCGCAGATCCACCACGACGGCGTGAACCGAATGCTGCGGGCGCGGCGCGGGGCCCGGCTCGTCGCCGTCACCAACGGCGGCGCCATCCCCGACAATTTCGACTACGAGGTCGTCCTCCACCCCACCGACACGCGCGTCGGCACCGTCAACGAGGACTTCGCCATCGAGTCGTCCGCGGGCGACATCTTCCAGCTCGGCAACACCAGCTACGAGATCCTCCGCGTCGAGGCGGGGCGCGTGCGGGTGGCCGACGCGCAGGGCAAGCCGCCCACCATCCCCTTCTGGATCGCCGAGGCGCCCGCGCGCACCGACGAGCTCTCGGCCGCCGTCTCGCGCCTCCGTGAGCTCTTCGCCACCGACGCCTCCGCCGAAGCCGCCGTCCGCATGCTCGAGGACGAGCTCGGCCTCCCCGCCGAGGCCGTCCGACAGCTCGCCGACTACCTCGTCGCCGCGCGCAAGGCGCTCACCGTGATGCCCACGCAGGACCGCCTCGTCGCCGAGCGCTTCTTCGACGAGGCGGGCGGGATGCACGTGGTCTTCCACGCGCCCTTCGGAAGCCGGCTCACGCGCGCGCTCGGGCTCGCGCTCCGCAAGCGCTTCTGCCGGAGCTTCAACGTCGAGCTCCAGGCCGCGGCCACCGACAACGCCCTCGTCCTCTCGCTCGGGCCGATGCACAGCTTCCCGCTCGAGACGATCTTCCGCTTCCTCCACTCCAACACGGCGCGCGACGTGCTCGTGCAGGCGATGCTCGACGCCCCGCTCTTCCAGACGCGCTGGCGGTGGAACGCCACGCGCGCGCTCGCCGTGCTCCGCTTCCGTGGCGGCAAGAAGGTGCCGCCGCGCTTCCAGCGGATGGACGCCGACGACCTCCTCGCCCTCTGCTTCCCCGATCAGGTCGCCTGCCTCGAGAACATCGCGGGCGATCGCGAGATCCCCGACCACCCCCTCGTCCGGCAGACCATCGACGACGCGCTCACCGAGGCGATGGACGTCGACGGCCTCCTCCGCCTCCTCCGGCGCATCGAGGCGGGCGAGGTCGAGTGCGTCGCGCGCGATCTCACCGAGCCCTCCCCCCTCTCCCAGGAGATCCTCACGGCGCGGCCCTACGCCTTCCTCGACGACGCGCCTCTCGAGGAGCGCCGCACGCAGGCCGTGATGATGCGCCGCTTCCTCGACCCGGCGACCGCGTCCGATCTCGGCGCGCTCGACCCGGCGGCCATCGCGCACGTCGTCGCCGAGGCCAGGCCCGATCCGCGGAGCCCCGACGAGCTCCACGACGCGCTCCTCATCCACGGCGGCTTCCCCGCCGGCGAGCTCTCCCCATACCGCGCGCTCTTCGAGGCGCTCCGGCGCGACGGCCGCGCGGCCGAGCTCGTCACCCCGAGCGGCACGCTCTGGATCCCCGCCGAGCGCTCCCACGAGTGGCTCGCGCTGCACCCCGCCGCGCGCCTCCTCCCCGAGGTCACGCGGCCGCGTCGCGCGGGCGAGGCCGACGAGCGCCCCCCGCGCGAGACCGCCCTCCGCGAGCTCGCCCGCGGACGGCTCGAGGCGATCGGGCCCATCACGGCCGACGAGCTCGCGCGCGCCATCCTCGTCCCGCGCGGCGACGCCGACGCCGCGCTCGCCTCGCTCGAGGGCGAGGGCTTCGCGCTCCGCGGGAGCTTCCGGCCGGGCGCCGGCGAGGAGTTCTGCGAGCGACGCCTCCTCGCGCGCATCCACCGCCTCACGCTCGGCCGCCTCCGCCGCGAGATCGAGCCCGTCTCCGAGGCGACCTTCATGCGCTTCCTCTTCCGTCACCACGGCGTCGATCGCGGTCACCGCCGCGAGGGGCCCGAGGGCCTCTTCGCCGTGATCGAGCAGCTGGCCGGCTACGAGGCCGCCGCGTCGGCATGGGAAGACGACCTCCTCCCGCTCCGCGTCGAGCGCTACGAGCCGTCGTGGCTCGACATGCTCTGCCTCTCCGGCCGCGTGGCCTGGATGAGGCGCACGCCGCCGCCCAAGGCGTCGAGCGGCAAGCGCACAGGCCCCGTCCGCACCACGCCCATCGCGCTCCTCCCGCGGGCCGACGCCACGCGCTGGCTCACCGAGCCCCCGGAGTCCGAGCCCGCGCTCTCGACCAACGCCGCCCAGATCGCCGAGGTCCTCGCGCGCCGGGGCGCCTCGTTCTTCGACGAGCTGGTCAAAGAAGCCGGCCTCCTCCGCACCCAGGTCGAAGAAGGCCTCGGCGAGCTCGTCGCCTGGGGCATGGTCACGGCCGACTCCTTCGCGGCGATGCGCACCCTGCTCACGCCGGCGGAGAAGCGCTCGCGGATGCGGCGCCACCGCCACGACCTCGGGCTCGCGGGCGCCGGCCGCTTCAGCCTCGTCGAGCGCGCCACCGAGCCCCAGGACCTCGAGGCCGTCGCCCTCTCGCTCCTCCGTCGGTGGGGCGTGGTCTTCCGCAAGCTCCTCGAGCGTGAGACGGGCCTGCCGCCGTGGCGTGAGCTCGTCCGCGTCTACCATCGCCTCGAGGCGCGCGGCGAGATCCGCGGCGGGCGCTTCGTGAACGGCTTCTCCGGCGAGCAGTTCGCGCTCCCCGACTCCGTCACGCTGCTCCGCAAGCTCCGGAGCGAGCCGCCGCGGGGCGAGCTCGTCTCCATCTCCGGCGCCGATCCGCTCAACCTCCTCGGCATCGTCGTGGGCACCGAGCGGCTTCCGTCCACGGCTTCGGCGCGCGCCCTCTTCCAAGATGGCGTCCCCGTGGCCGTGCTCGAGGGCTCACGCGTGAGGATCCTCGAGCTCGGCGAGGGCAAGAGCGCCTGGGAGCTCGAGCGCGCGCTCCGTCGCCTCCCCGGCGCGCCCGATCCCGCGCGCGAGACGTGGGGCCTGCGCGCGGCCGGAATCTTGACCTGATCGTCGTTTTCTCCGCATCAACGGGGGGCACGTCCGACGTGGGCGAAACGGCGGGCGCGCGGAGGAAGCATGCGTTCGATTCTCGTCGCGCTCATCGTGGGCGCCTCGCTCTTTTCCGTTTACGCGACCTCGAGGCCGAGCCAGGCGGCCCTCGAGCCGACGGCGGACTTCGATCTGGACGCCATCCTCGAGGAGGCGCTCGCCGAGCACCCGCGCGTCTCCGCGCGGCGGAACACGCCCTACAAGGTCATCGGCAACGTCGTCCGCAAGGAGCGCGGCGTGGAGAACGGGCTCCGCTCCTACCGCTGCGAGGTCAGCCTCGTCCTCATGGAGCGCAAGACCGGCACCGTCCGCGCGCTCCTGAGCGGCCGCGCCTCGGGCTCCGGTCCCCGCCTCGAGGATCTCGAGCCCCAAGTGCTGCGATCGGCCGTGCGAAGCGCCCTCCGCCGCCTCGATTCCCTCGATTTTGCGCGCTGAACGATTCGGCGGCCCTCCTTGGACGGGCCTGCTACAAGGAGGCCCCGAATGACGACAGACGGTTGGATCACGGTCTTCGCCGTCCTGGCGATGCTGGGCGCGATGGCCTTCAACGTGGCGGGGCCGGACCTCATCATGGTGGGGACCATCACCGCGCTCCTCGCCCTGGGCATCCTCGCGCCCGACGAGGCCTTCTCCGGGCTCGCCAACCCCGCGATCCTCACCATCGGCGCGCTCCTCGTCGTCGCCGCCGGCATCCGTGAGACGGGCGTCCTCGAGTGGATCGCCCGCTACGCCCTCGGCCGCCCCAAGAACGTCGCCGGCGCGCAGATGCGCCTGATGTGGCCCGTCGCCGCGCTGAGCACCTTCCTCAACAACACGCCCGTCGTCGCGATGTTCATCCCGCTCGTCTCCGACTGGGCGCGGCGCAACCGCATCTCCCCCTCGATGCTGCTCATGCCCCTGAGCTACGCGGCGATCCTCGGCGGCACGTGCAGCCTCATCGGCACGAGCACCAATCTCGTCGTGGCCGGCATGGCGCACAAGCG
>JAAYBZ010000099.1 GCA_012744445.1 Myxococcales bacterium
AAGATCGGGCCCGCCTCGCCGCCGATCACGAAGCCGCCCCAGAGCGTCGTGTCGCGATCGTGCAGGCCGCGCCCGGAGAAGTGCTGCGCCGGCACGAAGGTGATGGGCACGCCCTCGTGCTCGACGCCCTGCCACCAGTCGAGCTCGTCGACCTTCGCCGCGCCCCATCGACGGAGGCGCGCGGCGTTGCCGAGCGGCGCGAGGAAGCGCGGCGAATGCTCGCGCGCGAGCCGCTTCACGCTCGGCGCGTCGAGGTGGTCGTAGTGATCGTGGCTGATGAGCACGAGGTCGATGGGCGGGAGCGCCTCGAAGGGCACGCCCGGCGCGTGGTGGCGCTTGGGGCCGACGCGACCGAAGGGCCCGACCGCCGGCGAGAACACCGGATCGGTGAGCACGTTGAGCCCGCCGAACTGGAGGAGGACCGTCGAGTGGTTCACGAAGGTGGCCACGATCTCGTCGCCCTGGACGCGCTCGTGCCGCGGGCGCTGCGGCACGATCTCCACCCACGCGGGCCACTTCTCGCGCTCGCGCGTCTGCATCCAGCGGACGAAGTCACGTGGCGCCGCGTGGACCGTGGGCGCCTGGTTCACGAAGCGTTTTCCGATCTTCTTCGCCGTCATCCGACTCTCCTCACGCGCGCGTCGTCGGCGCCTCCGTGGAGCGAGAACAGCGTAATTTCTCCCGGCCCCTCGTGCCGCATCGCCGGGCCCCAATAGCCCGTCCCGCGGTTCACGTAGATCTGGGTGTCCCCGTGCCTTCCGAGCCCGCGCACGAAGGTGTGCACGAGGTGCACGAAGAGCGTGAACGGGAAGAACTGCCCGCCGTGGGTGTGCCCGGAGAGCTGGAGCTCGTATCCGGCCTCGGCCGCCTCGAAGATGCTCGCCGGCTGGTGGGCGAGCAGGATCTTGGCGTCACAGGCGGGCGCGCCTTCGAGCGCCTTCTTGGGCGAGCTCTCGTGGCCGGGGATCGACGCGCCCATGCGGTGGTCGGTACACCCGGCGACGAGGAGCCGGGCGCCCTCGCGCTCGATCACCACGTGCTCGTTGTCGAGGACGCGGAGGCCGAGCGTGCGGAGGTGCGCCGTCCACGCGAGCGCGTCCCAGTAGTACTCGTGGTTGCCCGTGACGAAGAGCACGCCGTCCTTGGCGCGGAGGTCGGCGAGCGGCGCGACGTGCTCCTCGAGCTCGCGCACGTAGCCGTCGACGAGGTCGCCCGTGATCACGACGAGGTCGGCGCCGAGCGCGTTCACCGTGCGCACGAGCTCGACCATCCCGTCACGCAGGTACGCCGGCCCCACGTGGACGTCGCTGAGCTGCGCGATCGTGTAACCCTCGAAGGCGCGCGGGAGCCTGGGGATCGAGATCCGCTGCCGCACGATCTCGGGCGCGCGGAGGGCGTTGACGGCGCCGGTCCCCGCGATCATGGCCGAGACCGAGAGCACGCCCACGTCGGTGATCTTCTCCATGAAGCGGCGTCGCTCGGGGTCGAGCACCTCGCCGCGGATCTTCGACGCGAGGCGCGCCGGCGCCACGACCGCGTCGCGCACGAGCGAGAAGACCGTCACGATCGCCACGAGCCCCGCCTCGTAGAACGCGAGCCGGGAGAAGGTGCTCTGGAGCGCGGGGACGACGTCGGCGCGCGCGAGCACCATCGAGATCGGCGCGAGCGAGAAGCCCACCGTGCCGATGCCGACGAGGAGGGGCCGCCTCTTCGGGGCGAGCCAGCGGGCGTAGCGGCGGACGAGGTAGACGTGGACGAGCGCCCACGTCACGCACATCACGGAGAAGACGACGAGCGTGCGCCGATCCATGCCGCCTTCTTAGACGTCTTCGTCGGGACGCGCACCCTCACCCTCGGGCGGCGTGGACTCCGCCGGGGGCTCCGACGCGGGAGGCAGCGGCGCCGAGGGCGCGCGCTTGGGCGGCGGCGTGCGCTTCGGCGACGTCTTCCAGAAGCCTCCCTTGCCGTATGCCTCGAAGGACCAGCGCGCCCAGCGCACCGCCGCGAACGCGAGCCAGAGCGCCCACGCCAGCATCGATACGCGGTAGACCCAGATCGGCACGCTGTAGACGGCCACCGTGGGCAGCGCGCCCTCGATGCGGTCGACGTAGAAGCGGAGCTCCTTGTCCCAGCTCCCGTTGCCCTCGACTTGCATGTCGGGGATGCCGAGGAGGCCGTCGTAGATCGCGAACCAGAGGATCCCGACCGCCGCGAGCGTGAGGATCGGCAGCGCCACCTGCCTCAGGTTGAACCAGGGCTCCGCCCATTCGGGCTTCTGCTCGCGCTGCGCGAAGGCGAAGAACCACGCGGCCACCACGAGCGCGGGGATCACGCCCGTCTGGGCGAGGCCGAGGCCGAGGAGCGCGAAGCTGCCGAAGCCGATCGGCGCGCTCGGCACCTTGGCGAGGAGGAAGGCCGCGAGGAGGACGAAGACGAGCTTGCCCCAGAAGAGCACGGCGGGCCCCCACGAGGGGCCTTGCACCGCGAGCAGCCAGCGGTTCTCCGGCACCTTCACCACCGTGGTCACGTCGACCGCCGACGCGCCGAGCTCGATGGCCGGGACCTCGTGCCGGAGCCCGAGGCCGCGCGCCTCCTGGAAGCGGATCACCACCTGCGTGCTCCCCGGATCGACCCGCACCGTGAGCTTCTGGCCCTCGAGCTGGATCGGCTGGGACTTGCCATTGGCCTCGACCGATTCGACGCGCGCGTCGGCGGGCAGCGTGAGCGTGAGCGCGTCGCCGCGGCTCGAGCGCACGGAGAGCTCGAGCCGGCTCGAGACGCGACGCACGCCCGGCTCCACCACGAGCTCGGCGCGATCGAGCGTCGTGCTGCGTCCCTCGGCGGCCGAGGGGCGCTCGAAGCGGAGCGTGAGCGCTTCGCCGGGGAAGGGGCGGTAGAGCGGGGCCACGAGATCGCCGTCACGGAGCGCGACGGGCGCGATGCCGCTCGGCTCGCACGCGTAGACGGTGCCGCAGCGGACGCGCCAGATCTGGCTGTAGGGCACGCCCGTGGGCGCCTTCAGCGTGATCGCCTCACGGATGGGGAGGCGCGAACGGAACGTCGCCTGGGCCGCGTCGCGGTCGAGCGTGATCTCGGCGCGCGCGCCGACCTGTCGCACGCCCTCGGTCGTCACGGTCTCGCCCTCGACGAGCGGGATGGAGAAGCTCACCGCGCTGCCGAGCGGGCTCACCCGCCGCACCTCGGTGACGACCTCCCACTGCACGCCGATCTCGAAGGTGCGCACGACCTCGAGCCAGGGCGCGAGGTTCTGCTCGTTGCGCGCACCCGCGCCCACCTCGCCCTCGGCGACCTCGCGATCGAAGCGGAGCGTCGCCTCCACCTGGCCGTCCGGGCGGAGGCCGCGCACGTGGTAGCCCTCGGCGCGCACCTCGGCGCGTCGCGGGATCTCGCCGAGGCCGAGCTGGAGCGCGTTGGGATCCGGGAGCGCACCCGCGAATTCCACGACGTGGACGCCCTCGGTGAGCCTCACGCGCAGATAGCCGTCCTCGCCGAGCACGGCGCCGGCCGGGCGCTTGTCGACCTCGAGCTTGGACGGCACGAAGGCCGCGGCCGGCCCGGGGATGCGGAGCGTGGCGTCGGTCCCCGCGCTCGCGGCGAGCGTGCCGCGGAGCACGCCGTCCCGGAGCTCGACCGAGAGCAGCGAGACCTCCACGCAATCGGGCGCGCACGAAGGATCGCGGAGCATGCGCGCGCGGAGCTCGTCGAGGAGCGGCTGCGGCGGCGGCTCGGCGGCGGCCGTGCTCGCGGCGCCGGCGATCGCGACGGCGAGCGCGAGCGCGGTGGCGCCCGCGGCCACGGCGCGACGCCCGCCGCCGCCGCGGCGATAGGCTCGATAGAACGCGTACGCGAGCCCGAGGATCGCGAGCACGCGGAGGATCGAGAGCAGACGATAGAGCGGCGGCGTCACGAGGAAGAGCCGCACCGTGTGGTCCGCCGCGACGGGGCCGTCCCAGCGCAGGTCGTGCGAGGTGAACGTCCACTTGGGGATCCCCGGCCCGGTCTGCACCGTGGCGTTGGGGTCCTGCGCGAGGAGGTTCGACTTGCGGCTCGCGCTCGAGAGCGCGGAGGATTTCTCGGGCGCGACGGCGCGTTTCGGCTCGAGGCTCGCGTCGGTGGGCGGGGCGAGCCCGCCGGCGCGACCCTCTTCTTCCGCGTCGTCGTAATAGCCCAGCTCGTCGAGCTCACGCGCGACGTGGGCGAGCCCCTCGAAGGGCATGGAAGGCCTGAAACCGTAGCCGACGTCGGCCGTCTGCGGGTAGACCGCGTTCTTGATCTGCTCGCGCGCGAAGGGCACGGCGACGATCACGAGCCCGAGCAGGGAGAGCACGAGCCCCACCTTCGAGGCCGTGCGGAAGCCCCCCTCGGGCAGGCGCGGGGTGAGCGCCGCGAACGCGAGGACGAGGATCCACACCCAGCGAGGCGCGTCGGGCTCGCCCCAGGTGACCACGAGCGCGAGGAATGCGACGAGCGCCTCGACCGGCCCCGCGAGGTTGAAGAGCGCGAGCGTGACGACGAGGACGAAGAAGATCGCGCCGAGGTTCCAACGCTCGATCCACGTGCCGCTCGCGGAGTCCACGCCGGCGACGCCGAGGAGCGCGTACCCGGGCGGCAGGTGGAGCGTCGCCGCGAGCGATTGCACGTCTTCGGACCAACCAACCGCGGGGAGGACCGAGCCGGTGCGTTCGAGCCGCGAGTCGGCCTCCATCTGGAGCCGCGCGGCGCGCACCTCCACGCCCTCGACCTCGCCGCTCGTGGTGATGAGCTGCTCCTCGCCGTCGAGGGCGACGCGGCCGAGCTGACCTCGCACGAGGTCGAGGCGATGGGCGCGGCGGAGCTCGCCTTGGAACGTGTCGCGCACCGAATAGCCGCCGCCGTCGAGGTCGAGCCGGATCTCGCGATGGAGCGAGAGCGCGTCGGGCGGGAGGGTCGCGATGCCGCGACGCAACGTCTCGAGCCTCACGACGCCGTCACGCGGCACGAGGTAGGTGGGGAGCCCGCGGAAGTCCGCCGGGAGGTTGGTGCGCGAGGGATCGACGTAATCGACGCCCTGGAGCTCGACCTGGCGGAGCTCGTCGTCGGCGCGAAAGACCCAGATCTCCTCGGCCGGCCAGGGCACGGCGGTGGCCGGGCGCGCGAGGCGCTCCCCGGGCGCGTCGAGGCGGCCGACGATCTCGATCTCGTGCTTGCCCGCCATCACCTGCACGGTGAGGCTGCCGTCGGCTTCGACGCGCACCGGAAGGGTCGACGAGACGCTCACGGGCACCACGCCTTCGAGGAGGGCGTCGCCGAGCTCGACCTTGCGCACGAGGCCCGAGACGTCGAGCACGAGGCGCGTGACGACGCGGAGCGGGACGCCGTCCTCGATGCGCCGGTAGACCTCGATCTCGAGCGTGTCCTCGACCTCTCGTTTCGTGCCGGCGCCCTCGAACCAGAGCGTTCCGTCCTCGCGGCGGTTCGGCGCGGGCACGCGCCTGCCATCCAGCGTGAGCGAGACGAGGCCGATGCGCTTGGGGATCTCGAGCGACTCCGGCGCTTCACGGAAGACGATGCGCCCTTCGACGAGGTGACGTCCGGGCGAGAGGCGGATCGTGGGCCGCTCGCCGCGCGGGAGCACGGCCGCGGGTCGTCCGTCGACCTTCACCTCCTCGGGCCAACGCTTGAGGCTACCGGGCAGCTCGAAGATCCCGCCGGCGAGCGACTCGATCTGCACCGAGAAGCGCGCGACGCCGCCCGCGATCGCGATGGCGAGGTCGCCCGGGAAGTCGCAGACGGGCCCTTGCGCGTCGAAGGCACAGCGATGCTTGGTCTCCCCGTCGAGCGCCCAGTCCACCCAGGGCCGGAGGAGCGGCGGCACCTCGTCCGCGGTGAGCGGCTCGCGCGCGGGCTCGGCGAGCGCGGCCGAGGGGGTGATCAGCAAGACGAGGAGGAGGAGTCGAAGTCGGGCCATGCGTATGGAGACGAACGATACCCCCGTTCGGTCTCCCGGCGCTCGCTCCTCGCCGACAATTCGGCCGCGCGCCGACGCTCAGCCGCGCTCGACGCGGTTCCGCCCGGCCGACTTGGCGCGGAAGAGCGCGGCGTCGGCGCGATCGATGAGCGCGAGGAGGGGCTCGCCCGGGGCATATTCGACGACGCCGGCGCTGAGGGTGATCTTCACCCGCCGTCCGCCGTGGACGAGCCCCGCGCGCTCGACGGACTTCCGGATGCGCTCCACCGCCTCGTAGGCCGCCTCGAGGCGCGTCTCCGGGAAGAGCACCGTGAGCTCTTCGCCGCCATAGCGCCCGAGCTTATCCGTCGCGCGGACCTGCCCGCGGATCACGTCGGCGACGAGCTCGAGCGCGCGATCGCCCACGGCGTGCCCGAACTCGTCGTTGATGCGCTTGAATCGATCGAGGTCGAGCATCGCGAGCCCGAAGGGCCGGCCGTAGCGCTCGGACTCGGCGTGCATCGCCTCGGCGACCTCGAAGAGGCGGCGACGGTTCATCGCGCCGGTGAGCGCGTCCGTGACGGCCAGCTCGCGGAGCTGCGCGGTCCGCGCCTCGACGAGCTGGTTGAGCCGCTCCATCTCGAGCGCGGCGGCGCGCTCCCGCTCCCTCACGAGGTGCGCGAGCTCGGCGATGGTGTTGTTGACCAGGTAGAGGAGGACGTCGACGGCGTCGCCCTTCCCGTCGCGCTCGAGGCGCACGTCGAGGTCGCCAGCCGCCACGCGGAGGAGCGCGGCCGAGAGCCGCTCCGTCACCTCGCGGAGCCGCTCCTCCTGGCGGCGCGCGTCCATGACGATCCGCTCGAGCTCGGCCGCGACGGAGTTGAAGAAGAAGGCCTCGGTGTCGGCGTCGTCGCGCGCGTACGTGCGGGGGAGCCGATACGCGAAGTTCCCCTGGCAGAACTGCATGAAGGCGTCGACCAGCGTCGACGAGAGGCGTTGGCTCATCGCTTCGCCACCATCGACCGGATCCACGCCTTCGCCCTCTCGACGTCCTCGAACATCTTCGTGGGGCTCTTCGGCGGGCTCAGCTTCATGAAGATCGAGGCCACCGCCTTGCCGAAGCGGTCCTCGCTCACGAGCGCGAAGCAGACCTGGCGCGTCGGATCCGGCGCGGTCCGATAGATCGAACGCGCGCCCGCGTCCTGATCCACCACGCGATCGACGAAGACGATCACCCCCGCGCGGCGATCGTGACGCCGGAGGTACTCGAGCTGGAGCTCGATGCTCTGGCGAGCCGTCGTCTCATCGTCGACGGAACGTTCGTGGGGCACGACGGCGAGGATCTCGGGCTCGACCTCGTAGAACTCCGCGTTGTCCGTGGAGCCGATGTGCTTCCAGCCGTCGGTGGAGACCGTCATGACCAGCGCTCCGGCCGCGCCACCTCCTCGAAGGATGCGATGCCCTCTTCGATGGAGCTCACGATCTTCGTCGGGATCTTGGGCTTGGTCAGACCGAGGAAGAAGCTCGCGATCGCGCGCGAGAGCGGGTTCTGGACGACGAGCGCCGCGCCGAGCGAGCGTTCGGGCAGCATCCCGGCGGCGTAGACGCGCCGCGCCTCCGCGTCCTGCGAGGTGAGGCTCGAGACGACGACCACGAAGCCGAGCGGGCGGCCGAGCTTCTGGGCGAGACCCATCTGGAACGCCACGTTCTCCCGCGCCGAGGCCCCATCATCGACCGAGCCCGGGTTGGGATAGACGATCAGGATGTCGTCCCCCACGAGGAAGTACTGCGTATTACACGTAGCCCCAACCGGCGACCAGCTCGGGGGAACGGAAGCGGGCTCGGACGTCATCGCCCGGGCATTGTAGGCCCGGACTCGTGTTCAGGCGAGCGATGCTATGGTGCGCCGGCACACCATGCGGAGCGAACTTCGACGGCGCCTGATCCTGATCACGATGACCGCCACGTCAGCCACCGTGATGACCATCGTGATGCTCCAGGAGCCCCTGGTGGAGCTCCGGGTCTCGCAATCGATCGAGGAAGAGCTCCTCGAAGCGGTGGACGAGGCGATCCAGCTCCTCTCCCGGGGGACCGACCCCGAAGAAGCCGCCGAGCGGGCCGCGGCCTCGTTCGACTGCCGCGTGACCGTCGTGGACCGTCGCGGGCACCCGGTGGGCGACAGCGGTTACGACGGCGCGGCGATCCCACTCGCCGAGGTCCACCTCGCGCTCCTGCAGCGCGCACGTGGGACGCCGGCGCACGCCTTCGCCGAGCGGACCAACCCGTTCACGGGGGTGCCCTCGTACTTCGTCGCGAAGCGCGGCCCCGACGGTCACGTGGTGCAGGCGAGCCGCTCGATGCGTGCCGTCGAGACCACGCGCGCGACCGTGCGCTTCGTGCTCTTCCTCGCGGGTGGCATCGCGATCCTCATCGGCATCGTGCTCACCTTCGCGCTCTCGCAGGTGCTCCTGCGCCCCATCCACGACCTCATGAACGTCGCGCGCGCGCTCGCCGACGGCGATCTCCGCGCCCGGACGCGCACCACCCGCCGCGACGAGCTCGGTGACATCGGCCGCGCCCTCGATCGCATGGCCGATCAGCTCGTCGACCGCGTGGAGAGCCTGCGCGCCGAGGAGTCGCGCCTCTGGACCATCCTCGACGCGATGAGCGAGGCCGTCTTCGTCACCGACGAGCGCGGCATCATCGTGCTCACGAACGCCGCCTTCGATCGCCTCCTCGGCGAGCCGGCCGTGGGCCGCACGGCCATGGAGGCGCTCCGGAGCCCCGAGCTCCACTCGGCCGTCGACGAGGCGCGTCGCGGCGTCTCCTCGCGAGTGGAGCTCCGCGTCCGCTTCGGGCTCGGCGAGCCCAAGGACTTCGAGGCCTTCGTCGCGCCGATGCAGGACGCGGGCGTGGTCGTGCTCCTCCACGATCTCTCCGAGATGAAGCGCACCGAGCGCATCCGACGCGACTTCGTGGCGAACGCCTCGCACGAGCTCCGCACACCGCTCACGGCGATCCGCGGCTACGCCGAGACGCTCCGCGACGGCGCTCTCGAGCGGCCCGAGGCGGCCCAGAATTTCGTCGAGGTGATCCTCAAGCACACGCTCCGGCTCCAGGCGCTCGTCGACGACCTCGTCGCGCTCTCGACGCTCGAGGTGAAGATGCCCTCGCTCTCGATCGAGCCGCTCGACGGCGCCTCGATCGCGAAGGACGTGGTCGACGGCCTCGCCGCCCGCGCCGAGGCCAAGGGGCTCACGCTGCGCTTCGACGAGGACTCCCCGCCGCTCGAGGTGCGCGCCGACGCGAAGGCGCTCGACCAGGTCCTCGTCAACCTCGTCGACAACGCCATCAAGTACACGCCTCGGGGAGGCGCCATCCGCGTCTTCTTGGAGGAGGCCGGTGACGATCGCGTCGTCGTAGGCGTGCACAACACCGGCACCTTCATCCCGGTGCCGCACCGCACGCGGATCTTCGAGCGCTTCTACCGCGTGGACTTCGGTCGCGTGCGCGACGTCGGCGGCACGGGCCTCGGCCTCGCGATCGTGAAGCACCTCGTCGATCAGATGCGCGGCACGATCCGCGTCGAGTCGGACGTGCGCGAGGGCACGACCTTCCTCGTCACCCTCCCCCGCGCGTGAGCGTCGCTCAGGGGCTAGAAGGACGCGCGGAGCGGTGACGCACGTCCTCGCCGCGCGCGAGGAAGACGACCATCTCGGCGATGTTCGTCGCGTGGTCGGCGATGCGCTCGAGGTATTTGGCGCAGGAGGCGATGCGCATGCCGGGGCGGACGTTCTTCGGGTCGGCCTCCATGTAGCGCTCGACCTCGCGGAGGATCTCGCCGTAGTGGTCGTCCACGGGATCGTCCTGCGCGCGCACGGTCATGGCCTTCTTGGCGTCCTCGCTCACGAAGGAATCGAGGGCGTCCTGGAGCATGCGGTTGGCGAGCCGGGCCATCTCGGGGAGGGCGCGCGCCACGTCGGGCATGGGGCCGTCCTGGATGAGCTCGATCACGCGCTCGGCGAAGTTCACCGCCTCGTCGCCGATGCGCTCGAGATCGGTGACGACCTTGGTGGCCATCATGGCGAAGCGGAGGTCGCGTCCGAACGGGTTGCGGAGGGCGAGGATGCGGATGACGAGGTCGTCGATCGCCAGCTCGTCGGCGTTCATCTCCTTGTCGGCCTTCATCACCTCGCGCGCCACCGCTTCGTCCTGCTCTTCGAAGGCGCGGATGGCTCCGTGCATCATCTTCTCGCAGCGGCCACCCATCGCGAGGAGACGGTCCTTGAGCTCTTGGAGCTCGGCTTCGAACTGGTGATCGGTGTGCGCAGGCATGGGACGGGCCGCCGGCGGAAGCGCCGTTGGATCCTATGATTATGGCAGCTTTTTCTCGCGCACGCAGTGACATTCGTGTGTCGTGCGCGCGCGCTCGGCCTGCCGTTCGCCTCCGTTCCGGACATATTGGTCGGATGAGCGAACCTGCGATTCAAACCCTGCTCCGGCGTCTCGATCTCGAGCGGCTCGACCGCGACCTGTTCCGGGGATACACGCCGAACGACGGGCGACCGCGGGTCTTCGGGGGCCTCGTGGCGGCGCAGGCCCTGGTGGCGGCGGCGAGGACGGTGCCCCCGGACATCCGCCCTCATTCGCTGCACTCGTACTTCCTCCGCCCCGGCGACCCGACCCGCCCCATCCTCTACGAGGTCGATCGCATCCGCGACGGCAAGAGCTTCCTCACCCGGCGCGTCGTCGGCATCCAGGAAGGCGAGGCCATCTACTCGGCGGGCGTGAGCTTCCACAAGGAAGAGGACGGGCTGAGCCATCAGGTGGAGATGCCCGACGCGCCGCCGCCGGAGCAGTTCCCCACGAACCGTGAGCGCCTCGCCGAGCTCGCCGAGCGCTCCGGGCACCCGGTCTTCAAGTTCTTGCTGACCGTGGAGTCACCCATCGAGCATCGGGATCCAGAATTCATCGATCCACTGAGCCCGCACCCGCATCGCGGTTTGAAGCGGCTCTGGTTCAAGCCCGACGGGCCGATGCCGCCCGAGCCCATCGTCCACGCGGCCGTGATGACCTACGCGACCGACATGGGGCTCCTCGACAACTGCATCCAGTGGCATGGGCTCACCTGGCTCGCACCCAAGCTCCAGGTGGCGAGCCTCGACCACGCCATCTGGTTCCACCGCGAGGTGAAGCTCGACGACTTCCACCTCTACGCGATGGAGAGCCCGAGCGCCGAAGGGAGCCGCGGGTTCAACCTGGGTCGCATCTTCGACCGCTCCGGCCGGCTCGTCGCCTCGACCGCCCAGGAGAGCCTGATGCGCCTGCACGCCTGAGCGCTCCGGGCGTGGTGTCGGGTCATCATTCCCATATGAGGACACCAGCGCGTTAACTGGGTCCGTCCGGGAATCAACCTGGGTCCATCTGAATGACCCCGAATGGGGACCGTAATACCCCCGTATGGGAACGCCGCACATCAACCTGGGTCCGTCCGGGAATCAACCTGGGTCCGTCCGATGGGCCGCCCGGGTATCCCCGCATGGGGACGTCGCCTATGCATCAACCTGGGTCCGTCCGGGAATCAACCTGGGTCCGTCCGGACGCCCCTGAATGGGGATATCGCTGCATCAGCCTGGGTCCGTCCGTGGGACGCCCCCATCCCCCCAGCGGTTGACATCCCATTCCGCTTTTGAGATGACGACCGACGCATGACACAGCGCGTCGGGCTCGCCGCCTTCTGGAAACAATACGACCGGAAGACCTACCTCAAAGCCGCCATCCTGGCCGACAAGCTCGGCTACGAGAGCTTCTGGGTGCCGGAGGCCTGGGGCTACGAGCAGTTCAGCCTCCTCACCGAGATCGCCGTCCACACCAAGCGCATCAAGCTCGGCACCGGCATCACCAACGTCTTCAGCCGCAGCCCCGCGCTCATCGCCATGCAGGCCGCCACCCTCGACGAGATCAGCGGCGGTCGACTCATCCTCGGCCTCGGCACGAGCGGCAAGCGCGTCATCGAGGGCCTCCACGGCCGCCCCTTCGAGAAGCCCCTCACCCAGGTCCGCGACGTCATCCGCGCCGTCCGCACCCTGCTCGCCGGGGGCAAGCTCAGCGAAGCCGGCATGAAGCTCCACCAGTACCGGCCCTTCGCCCTCGAGATGAAGCCCATCCGCAGCCACATCCCCATCTACGTGGCCGCCATCAAACCCGACGCCATCCGCTCCATCGGCGAGATGGCCGACGGCTGGATGCCCATCTTCTATCCCTACCAGGAGATCGCGAAGGGCAAGCAATTCATCGCCGAGGGCGCCGCCCGCGCCGGCCGCGACCCGAGCGAGATCACCATCGCGCCCTTCACCTCCCTCATCCCGCTCCCCGGCAGGCAAGCCGCCCGCAAGGCCCGCGAGCTCATCGCCTTCTACGTGGGCGGCATGGGCGACTACTACAAGGAGCTCCTCACCGGCTTCGGCTACGCGGCCGAGTGCGAGGAGATCGAGCGCCTCTACAAGGACAAGGCCACCCGCGCCCGCGCCGAAGAGGCCGTCACCGACGAGATGGTCGAGGCCCTCACGATCTCGGGGAACCCGCTCCACTGCCGCCGAGAGCTCCGTCGCCGCGAGCAATACGGCTTCGAGCACCCGGTCCTCGGCCTGCCGCCCGGCGTGCCCTGGCCCGCGATGGCGGCGTTCATCGCCATCAACGCGCCCACGCGCTTCCCCTGAAGTTCAGACCTTCGCGTCGATGCGCTCGAGGAGCCCCTCGACCTCGTCGGGATAGACGGGGGCGATGAGGCAGCCCTTGGCCCCACCGTCGAGCAGGTAGCCGATCTGATAGGCCTGCCCGCGCTCGGCCACGAAGACGAGCTTGGCCGACGGATGCCGGCGACGAAGGGCCTCGAGCCGGGCCTGGCTGTCGATGAGCTTCTCGAGCACGTGGAAGAACACGAGCCCGGAGAACGCCGGCTCCGCGAGCGCCTCCCTGAGCCCGAGGACCCGCGGCGCGAGCGCGCTCACGGCCTCGAGGAAGGCCTCCATCCCCACCATCCCGTCGGCGATCACCCAGGCGCGCACCTCGGGATCGACGTGGAGCACCTCGCGCTTCCCAAAGAGCTGCGCGAGCACGTCCTTGCCGAAGCTTTCGTAGACCAGCGCCTGCAGCTCGTCGCGGGTGAGCCCCAGCGCCTTGCCGAGCTCGAGGAGCGCCACCTTCTCCTTTTGGTGGAAGACCCCGTTGGCCGCGGCGGCGCCGATCGCGACGCGCGCCACCTCCACGGCCTTGGCGCGATCGCGCACGGGCCGGAAGGCGAGCTGACCTCCCTCGAGCTCGGCCCGCCACGCGCGCGCCGTCGCCTCGTCGATCCCCGCGTAGGTGACGAGGTCCTGGAGGAACTCACGCTGGAGGGGATGGAGGACGCCGTCCGCGAACGCCATGAGCAGCGCGTTCTGGAACATCGCCTTCAGCGTGTCGCGGTCGAGCATCTCGGAGACGTGTCACTCCTCGATGGCGGGGGCACACGGGCCGCCCACGTCCTGCGTCGACTCGTCCTCGCCTCCCTCGCAATCCGGCTGACCATCGCAGAGCCACTCGCGCGGGATGCGGCGGCCGTTGTCGCAGACGTAGGGGCAGTTGTCCCGGATCTCGTCGCTCCCGTCGGAGCAGGCCGACACGCCCTCGCAGAGCTGGAACGTATGGAGCGTCTGGCCGTCGCAGGAGTAAGTCGCCGGCCAAACCTCCGGGAAAGCGCGATCCGAGGGGTGCACCGTGCAGGCTTCGACCGTCTCGTCTTGGTTCCCAGGCGTACAATTACCGAACCCGTCGCAAGTATCGCAGTCGTCCCACTGATCGCAGATGAAGTAGCCTTTCACGACTTTGTCGTTGGGGCACGTGAACGTGGCGCAGCCGGTCTCGTCTTGGCCCGCCGGGCAGTCGGGGGTGCCGTCGCAGAGGGCCCAGCGCGGCAGGCGATTGCGCATAGTGTCGCCGACGCCGTCGCAGTAGAAGCACTCGGCCTCGTCGTACCCGTTGCCGCAGTCGTCGACGAGGTCGCAGACGAAGTACGAGTGGACCACGCGCGAATTCCCGCACGGGATGCACTGGCTCTCGTCCACGGCACGGTTCGGATCGCGGACGTAGGGTGGGCAGTCGACGTGACCGTCGCAGAGCCACGCGGCCGGGATGAGCGTGTCGGTCGCGACGGTTTCGGTGTCGCGGCAGGGGACGAGCATGCAGATGTCGGCGTCCTCGTCGGAGCCGTCCGCGCAGTCCTGGTTGCCGTCACAGAACCGCGCGGCGGGGATGCTCTGTCCGCCGCTCGCGCACTCGCGGAGCTCGCACTTGGCCTCGTCGCTCCCGTCCTTGCAGTCGGGGCGGCCGTCGCAGAGCAGGTCGGACGAGATGGTCTCCTCGTTGGAGCAGGTCCAGGTGGCCCTCTCGTAGCAGCGATTGTCCGAGGAGCACGTGAAGTTGGACGGGCAGTCGGCGTCGACGTTGCAGAAGAAGACGCCGTTGGGGATGGAGAGGCATCCCGCGAGCGAGGCCGCGAGGAAGGCGATGCTGAGCGCGCGGATCATCAGAAGCTCCCCGAAAGGCTGAGGCCACCGATGCCGGGGCTGACCTTGAGCGCGCGCGCCGCGGGCGCGGCGTCACGCTTGAGTAGGAAGACCATGCCCGTGGCCGCGGTGCCGAGGCCGACGAGCGTGAAGACGGCCCCCGTGGCCGTGAAGGCGTCGGCGTTCTGGCTCGCCTCCACGTCGGACCAGCGCGTGCCCGGGACGGCGTTCTCGATGTCGCTGCGCTTGACCTGACCGACGGCGAAGAGCGCGAACCCGGTGAAGGTCACGGCCGCGCCCGCGCTCGTGAAGATCCAGCCGAGCGCGCGCCGCTTCTTGGAGATGGGGGCGACGCCGTAGTCGATGACCGGCTCGGGATCGAGGTAGGGCTCGTCGGTGGGCTCGGGCTCGTCCTCGGGATCGTCGTCGGGCTGGGGCGCCGCGCGATCGGCGGCGATGGCGGCGCGGAGCACCTCGATGCGCGCGCGCACGCTCGCCGCGTCGGGCGAATCGGGCACGGCCTCGAGGTAGCGCTCGAAGGCGTCGAGCGCGACGGCATCACGGCGGAGACGATCGGCGGCCGAGCCGATGTTGAAGAGCAGCGCCGGCCGCCCGCTCAGCTCGTAGCTGCGCTGGAAGTAGTCGAGCGCCGATTCGAAACGCCCCTGATCGAAGGCGATGCGACCCGCTTGGTAGAGCGCGCGCGCCTCCTCGTCGGTGTCGGTGTCGGCCGAGGCCACGGAGGCGGTCCCGGCACATACGCCGAGGGCGAGGAGCCACGCCATGATAAGTCGTCGAGCAAACATCAATCGTCACCCATCCCGGTGTGGCGGAATCTAATCCACACATCCGGGTCTAGTCCATGCCCGGAGTGGGACTCGGAGCGCGCCCGCTTGATTCATTTCATCGACGCTCCCGGGGGGTCCCGGCGTGATAGGCTCGACCGGCCATGCCGATCCTGACCGGTGAAGACTACATCCGCTCGCTCCGCGGGCGCGGCCTCGACGTCTACGTCCTCGGCGAGAAGGTCGAGGAGCCCGTCGACCACCCGCTGATCCGCCCGTCGATCCAGGCCATGGCCGCCACCTACGACCTGGCCGTCACCGAGCC
>JAAYBZ010000100.1 GCA_012744445.1 Myxococcales bacterium
CGCGACGCCAAGAAGGCGGCCGCGCTCTACAAGCGGCTCCTCGAGCTGAACCACCAGCTCCTCATGGCGCGCTTCTGCATCGACGACGATCTCGACGTGCTCCTCGCCGTCGAGCACCCCACGGCCGACCTCGACGCCTCCGAGCTCGAGGCGGCGCTCGATCTCCTCGCGCACTACATCGACGCACACGGCGCCGAGATCGAGGCCCTCGCCTCGGCCTGACCCCGCTCCGCGCCTCCCGCCCCCACCAGCCGTGGCGGCCAATTGCCGATCCGCCGTTCGCGTGGTAATTGGCGGCGATACTTTAGGTAACCCACGCAGGGTAGGCCTATTCGGCCTGCCCATTTTTTTGCCCCGAAGCCCGAAATTCCGCCCCTAGGATGTCCTCCGCCGACCACATCGAGAAGACCTTGAGCGAGCTCGCCGAGCCGATCTGCGCGGCGCGCGGCCTCGAGCTCGTGGGCGTGCGGTATCTCGCGCAGAAGGGCTCGGCCACGGTCCAGGTCATCATCGACAAGGAGCGCGACGACGGGCTCGACGGATCGGGCGTCGACGTCGACGACTGCGCCGCGGTGAGCCGCGCTCTGTCCGCATATTTGGACGAAGACGAAGACCTGATCCGTGGTAAGTATTCGCTCGAGGTCAGCTCGCCCGGGCTCGAGCGACCCCTGATGAAGCCGGAACACTTCGAGCGCTTCGTAGGTCGCGAGGCCCGAGTGAAGACGGCCGTCCCCGTCGAGGGGCAACGTAATTTCAAGGGAATCATCCGCGGTTTCGTGGACGGTTCCGTGATCCTCGAAGAGGGGGGGAAAGAAAAACGCGTCCCCTTCGAGAACGTCGTCAAAGCCAATCTCATTCCTCGGTTCTGACCGAGCAACACCAGGGTCCCCATGCAACAGAGCAGCCTCTCGCTCCGCGCCGTCATCGAACAGGTCAGCCAAGAAAAGGGCATCGATCCCAAGGTGCTCATCGAGGCGACCGAGCAAGCGATCCTCACGGCCGCCAAGCGGACGTTCGGCGCCGATCGTGAGCTCGAGGCGCGCTTCAACGAGGAGACGGGGACGGTCGACCTCTTCCAGTACATGACGGTGGTCGAAGAGGTCACCGACGAGGAGCAGGAGATCAGCCACGAAGCGGCGCTCCGCCACGGCCTCGAGGCCGACATCGGCGAGGAGCTCGGCTTCCAGATCTTCTACCTCCCCGAGGATCAGGAGAAGGCGCGCCAGCAGGACAAGGAGTTCGGCGACCTCCTCCGCCTCGAGAGCGCGCGCCACGGCTTCGGTCGCATCGCCGCGCAGACCGCCAAGCAGGTCATCATGCAGCGCGTCCGCGACGCCGAGCGCGACCGCATCTACGCCGAGTTCAAGAACCGCAAGGGCGAGCTCGTCACCGGCATCGTCCGCCGCTTCGAGCGCGGCTCGAACATCATCGTGGGCATCGGACAGTCCCACAACATCGAGGCGATCCTCCCCGCGCGCGAGCAGACGCCGCGCGAGAGCTACCGCCCGGGCGACCGCATCGTCGCGCTGCTCAAGGACATCGATCGCGAGGCGAAGGGCCCGCAGATCATCCTCTCGCGCACCGACGTCGGCCTCCTCGTGAAGCTCTTCGAGATGGAGGTCCCCGAGATCTACGAGGGCATCGTGCGCATCGTCGCGGCGGCCCGCGAGCCGGGCGCGCGCTCCAAGATCGCCGTCTCGAGCCGTGACGCCGACGTCGATCCGGTGGGCGCCTGCGTGGGCATGAAGGGCTCGCGCGTCCAGGCCGTGGTGCAGGAGCTCCGCGGCGAGAAGATCGACATCGTCCCCTTCGACCGCGATCCGGCGCGCTTCGTGTGCAACGCCATCGCGCCCGCCGAGGTCGTCCGCGTCGTCATCGACGAGGCCAACAACAACATGGAGCTCGTCGTCCCCGACGCGAAGCTCAGCCTCGCCATCGGTCGCCGCGGCCAGAACGTCCGCCTCGCCTCGCAGCTCACCGGCTGGAAGCTCGACATCGTGAGCGAGTCGCGCTTCAAGCAGATGGAGGAGGAGGCGATGCGCGCCCTCGCCCGCATCGAGGACGAGGGGCTCGCGCGCAACCTCTACGCGATGGGCTTCCGCAGCCTCGACGAGGTGGCCGAGGCTCCGCTCGACGAGCTCGCCGGCGTGGCCGGCATCGGCGCCGAGGGAGCCGAGCGCGCCCGCGCCCGCGCCACCAAGGCCATGGAGGACGAGCGCAAGCATCGCCTCGCCGAGCTCGCCAAGGGCGCCGAGATGCCGAGCGATCGCGACCGTCTCACGCTCATCCAGGGCGTGAGCTCGGCCACGGCCCAGCGCCTCGTCGAGCACGGCTACAACTCGCCCGAGGCCATCGTCGCCGAGAGCGACACCGATCGCTTCGCGCTCAGCACGGGCCTCCAGGCCACCGTGGCCTCCGCCATCAAGAACGCGGCGGCGGAGTTCGTCGAGCGTGAGTGGCCGAGCGTCGAGGCCGCCATCCGCAAGAACGCCGAGAACGTCGAGGCCGAGGCCTCGGCCGACGACGAAGCCGAGGATCAGGACACCGAATGACCCCTAGCTCTCCCCACCACGAGACGGTCCGCGAGAAGGGACCGATTCGCACCTGCGTCGGGTGTGGCCAGAAGGCTGCGCCCGGCGAGATGGTGCGGCTCGTCGTGGGAGAGGAGGGCTTCGCCCCGGACCTCGGCGGGAAGTTCCCCGGCCGCGGCGTCTGGATCCATCCCCGTCGCGAATGCGTCGACACGGCGTGCCGGCGGGGCGGCTTCTCGAGGGCGCTCCGCCGCGAGGTGCGCGTCGATCCGCGCGCTCTCCGGAGCGCCATCCGAGCGGCCTACGAGGCGAGGATCGCGGGGCTCTTGGCCTCGGCGCGGCGTATCCGCGCCCTCGCGCTCGGGACGGATGCGAGCCTCGAGGCGCTCGAATCCGGCGAGGCCAGCCTCGTGATCTTTGCGCAGGACGCCGCCGGGCGGCGCTTCGATCTCGAGCGCCTCGCAAAAAAAATCGACTGTGACGTCCTCGTGCATGGCGACAAGGCCGGCTTGGGGACACTCTTGGGCCGTGCCGAGGTCGGTGTCGTGACGATCACCGACGCACGACTCGCGCACGCGGTGACGGAATCGGTCGTCCGAGTCGCCGCGCTTTCGGAGGTTGGATGAGTAAGGTGCGTGTCTACGAGCTCGCCAAGGAAATGGGGCTCTCCCCCAAGGAGCTCATCACGAAGCTTCAGGCGCTGGGCGTCGAGGTTCGAAATCACATGAGCGCGCTCGAGCCGGGTGACGTCGAGCGCGTGAAACGTTCGGCGAGCAAGGAGGCGGCAGGAGACGTCGTCGAGGAGCGGATCCGCCCGACGGTCGTGCGCCGCAAGCGCCGTGGCCAGGACGAGGACGAAGAGCCCGTCGCGGCCGCGCCCGCCGTGGAGACGCGCAAGCCCGAACCCGCCGTCGCGGCCCCCGTGGCCCCGGTCGAGCGGCCGAAGGAGCCCGAGCCCCAGGTCGAGCGCGCGGTCGAGGAGCGACCGGCCCCGCCCCGCGTCGAGACCAAGCCCGAGCCGGCGCCGGCTCCCGAACCTCCGGAGCCGAAGAGCGCCCCCGAGCCCGAGCCGAAGAAGCCCGAGCCCGTCGCGGCCGAAGCCAAGCAGGTCGAAGAGCCCCGCGAGGAGCCCGAGACGCGCGACGTGGAGGAGAAGCCGCAGCGCATCGCCGGCGTCGCCGCCGAGATCCACGGGCCGCGTCCGCTTCGTCAGGACATCCCGCGCGCGGCGGAGCGCACCGAGCGCCCGAGCACCACGCCGCCGCCCGCGTCGGATCGCTTCGCGCACGCGCCGCTGCCTCCCGGCGTCATCCAGCGCGGCAACACCGTCGGCTACGGCGGTCGCCAGCTCAGCGAAGAGGACCGCAAGCGCATCGTCGCGGAGCACAACCGCGCCAAGCAGCGCCCCGAGCCGGGCCGCCCGCGCCGCGAGGTGCGTGGCCACGCGTCCATCGGACCGGCCGGACGTCCGCAGAGCCGGATGTCCAAGCGCCGCATGCCTGCCGGCAAGAAGGGCCTCAAGACCGAGATCACCGTCCCGAGCGAGAAGAAGCGGAAGATCCGCATCGAGGATCAGATCCAGCTCCAGCAGCTCGCGCAGCGGATGGGCGTGAAGAGCGCCGATCTCCTCATGAAGCTCATCCAGCTCGGCATGAGCGGCGTGCACATCAACAGCACCCTCGACGCCGACACCGCCGGCGTGCTCGCGGGCGAGTTCGGCTACGAGGTCGAGAACGTCGCGCGCTCCGAGGAAGAGGTCGTGGGCGATGCCCGCGGCGACTTCCTCGACGACGAGGCCGATCGCACCATCCGTCCGCCCATCGTGACCGTCATGGGTCACGTCGACCACGGCAAGACCTCGCTCCTCGACCGCATCCGTCGCTCGAGCGTCGCGGCCGGCGAGGCGGGCGGCATCACGCAGCACATCGGCGCGTACCGCGTCGACACCGATCGCGGCACGGTCGTCTTCCTCGACACGCCGGGCCACGAGGCCTTCACCTCGATGCGCGCGCGCGGCGCCCAGGCAACCGACGTGGTCGTCCTCGTCTGCGCCGCCGACGACGGCGTCATGCCGCAGACCCGCGAGGCCATCAGCCACGCCAAGGCGGCCGAGGTGCCCATCATCGTCGCGCTCAACAAGTGCGACAAGCCGGGTCTCCAGCTCGATCGCGTGATGACGGAGCTCGCCAACGAAGGCCTCCAGCCGGAGGAGTGGGGCGGCGACGTCATGATGATCAAGACGAGCGCGCACACCGGCCAGGGCATCGACGAGCTCCTCGAGGCCATCCTCCTCCAGGCGGAGATGCTCGAGCTCTACGCCAACGAGAAGATCCCTGCCGAGGGTGTCGTGCTCGAGGCCTACCTCGATCGCGGTCGCGGTCCGGTGGCCAACGTGCTCATCCGCAACGGCTCGCTGCGCACGGGCGACTACGTCGTGGCCGGCGCTGCCTGGGGTCGCGTGCGCGCCATGATGGACGACCGCGGTCGCAACCTGAAGTTCGCGGGGCCGGCCACGCCGGTGGAGATCCTCGGCCTGCAGGATCTGCCCGATGCGGGTGACCTCCTCTACAAGGTCACCAACCAGCGCAAGGCGCAGGAGGTCGCCGAGTCGCGTCGCCAGCTCATGGGGACGGGCTCGCCCACGGCGGCGCGCGGCCTCGACCAGCTCCAGGCGCTCATGCAGAGCGGCGACGTCAAGGAGCTCAAGCTCGTCGTCAAGGCCGACGTCCAGGGCTCCATCGAGGCGCTGCGCAAGTCGTTCTCCGAGCTCTCCACCGACAAGGTGAAGGTGAACGTCATCCACACCGGCGTGGGCGGCATCACCGAAGGCGACGTCATGCTCGCGAGCGCGTCCAACGCGATCGTGATCGGCTTCAACGTCCGCCCGCAGGGCAAGGCCACCTCGGCCGCCAAGGGCGAGGGCGTCGAGATCCGCACCTACAACATCATCTACGAGGCCATCGACGACGTGAAGGCGGCCATGGCCGGCCTCCTCGCGCCGAAGCTCGTCGAAGAGGAGCTCGGCAAGGCCGAGGTCCGGCAGACGTTCACCATCCCCAAGGCCGGCACCATCGCGGGCTGCATGGTCACCGAGGGCAAGATCGTCCGCTCGGCCCAGGCGCGCCTCGTGCGCGACGGCATCGTCGTCTGGACCGGTCAGCTCGCCTCGCTCCGCCGCTTCAAGGACGACGCGCGCGAGGTCACGCACGGCTTCGAGTGCGGCATCGGTCTCCAGAACTTCAACGACATCAAGGAAGGCGACATCATCGAGTGCTTCGCCCAGAAAGAGGTCGCGGCGACGCTGTGATCGCGCGCGGGCGAGAGGCCCGCGCGTGACCGCGTCGTGCGCTCGGTGAGGGCTTGGATGATCGTCGGCGTGCGGGTCCTGACCTACTCGATCCCGGAGAACGGGAGCCTCAAGGGCAAGCGCGCGATCGTGAAGAGCGCGATCGAGCGCGCGTCCGGCCGCTTCAACGCGGCGGTGGCCGAGGTGGGCGCGCACGACGAACATCGGCGCGCCGTCGTCGGCGTGAGCGTGCTCAGCACGTCCAAGGCGCACGCCGCCCGCATGCTCGACGAGGTGCAGGCGCTCCTCGACCGCGCCGAAGGATGGATCCCTCTCTCGCAGAGGACCGAGCTGGTGCCCATCGGGGTCGACGCGACGGCCACGATGGGGGACGATCTCGAGTGGACGGATTTCGACGATGACGAAGACGACACCGATGGCCGCTGAACCGCGCGCCTTCGTGATCTCGAGCTCCGAAGGGCGTACAAGGATCGAGAGGGTTACCGCGTGAGCTCCCGTCACCCCGTCAAACGCTCCGACCGGCTGGGCGAGCTCATCCGACAGGAGCTCTCCCAGCTGCTCCTTCGCGGTGAGATCCGCGATCCCCGCACCCGCGGGGCCATCATCTCGGCCGTGCGCGTGACCGACGATCTCGGTCAGGCGCGCGTCTACGTCCGGCTGCTCGGCGAAGCGAGCGACGCGCAGAAAGAAGATCTCGTCGACGCGCTCACCCGCGCGTCCGGGATGCTCCGCCGCACCCTCGCGCCGGCGCTCCGCGTGAAGGCCGTGCCCACGCTGACCTTCTTCTGGGATGAGTCGATCGACCGCGGGCTGCGCATGGAGCAGCTCCTCCGTGAGATCGCCGAGGAAGAAGGGCGCGGCCGCGGGGAGGGAGAGACGTGAACCGCGAGCGCGTCGTCGAGCGGCTCGAGGCCTCGCAGAGGATCCTCTGTTCGTGCCACCGTCGCCCCGACGCCGACGCGCTCGGATCGGCGCTCGGGCTCTCGCGATTCCTGCGCTCCATGGGCAAGGACGTCAAGGTCTACGTCCCCGAGCCGCTCTCGCCGACGCTCGAATACCTCGTCGAGCCGGACGAGATCGTCGGGGCGCTCGCGCCCGGAGAGCGCTTCGATCTCGTGATCGTCACCGACACCGCCGCGCCCTCGCTCCTGCCCAAGGGGCTGCCCTCGGACGCACCGCTCCTCGTCATCGACCACCACGCCGCGCACGAGCCCTTCGGAGATCTCGTGCTCCGCGACGTGGAGGCGACTTCCACCGGCGAGGTCGTGCTCGGCATCCTCGACGCGATGGGGCTCCCCGAGATCCCGCCCAAGCGCGTGGCCGAGCCGCTCTATGCGGCGGTGGTCGCCGATACCGGCGGGTTCCGATACGCATCCACCACGGCGAAGACCATGCGCCTCGGCGCGCGCCTCGTGGAGGGCGGCGCGGAGCCTTGGAAGACGGCGCGGAACCTCTTCGAGGAGTGGCCGCCCGAGCGCCTCCGCCTCCTCGCCGCAGTGATCGAGACGCTCGCCCTCGAGCTCGACGGGAAGCTCGCCATCCTCGAGGTCACCCGCGAGATCCTCGCGCGGACGGGCGCGGACGACGACATGGTCGAGGGTCTCGTCAACTACGGCCGCATGCTCCGCGGCGTGGAGGTGGCGGCGCTCCTCTGGGAATTCGACGTCCAGGAGGGCGATCGCACGCGCCGTGACGTGAAGATCAGCCTGCGATCGCAGGGCACGGTGGACGTCTCGACGATCGCCGTCGCGCTCGGGGGCGGGGGGCATCGCGCGGCGGCGGGCACGCAGCTCCAGAAGACGAGGGAGGAGGCGCGCGAAGCGCTCCTCTCGGCGGTGGAGAAGGCGCTCTCGTGAACGGGGTGCTGATCGTCGACAAACCGGACGGCCCCACTTCACATGACGTCGTCCGATGGGCGCGCAAGGTCTTCGGGACGCGCAGCGTGGGGCACGCGGGGACGCTCGATCCGATGGCGACGGGCGTGCTCGTGGTGGCGGTGGGCGAGGCCACGAAGCTCGTCCCCTACCTCACGGCGAGCGACAAACGATACGAAGCCGAGATCACGCTCGGCCTCGCGACCGACACGCTCGACGCGCGCGGCAAGGAGATCGCGCGGGCCGAGATCCCGGAGGGGCTCACCGAGCGCGACGTCGCGGCGGCGCTCGCCTCCTTCGTGGGCGGCTACGATCAGCGCGCGCCCGTCGTGAGCGCCATCAAACGCGACGGTCGCAGCCTGCACGCGCGCGTGCGCGCCGGCGAAGAGGTCGAGGCGCCGGTGCGACGGGTCGAGCTGCACGAGGCCGAGGTCGAGGCGCTCGACGGCGAGAAGATCCGGATCACCGTGCATTGCGGCAAGGGCTTCTACGTGCGCTCGCTCGCGCGGGATCTCGCCGAGAAGCTCGGGACGCTCGGGCATCTCTCGGCGCTCCGTCGCACCGCGAGCGGCGCCTTCGGTCTCGAAGGCAGCGTCGATGGCCTGGCGCTCCGCGAGGCGGCCGCCGATCCGGCACGGCGATCCGCGATCCACGGCGCTCTGCTCACGCTCGAAGAGGCCACGTCCTTCATGCCGACCGTGCGCGTGAACGAGGAGGGGAGGGCCGACGCGTGGAACGGCCGCCCCATCGACCCCTCGCGCTTCACGCCGGAAGGCGCGGAGCCCTCTCGCGACGAGCCGCTCCGGATCCTCGACGCGCGCGGCGATCTCCTCGCGATCGGCGCCCTTTCGGATGACGGGCGCGTGCGGGTCGTGCGAGGCTTCCGCCCTGGAGAGCGAGGAGATTCGCTCGGCGCCTGAGGAGACCATGACGCGGACACGCGTGAAGTACCTCGTGATCGGGGGCGGGATCAGTGGGCTCGCCTTCGCGGGAAGGCTCGGGAGCGACGATCTCCTCCTCTGCGAAGCGGAGCAGGAGCTCGGCGGCTACTGCCGGACGGTGCGACGGAGCGGCTTCACCTGGGATTATTCCGGTCACTTCTTCCACTTTCGGCATCCGGAGATCGAGCGTTACCTCGTCGAGCGGATGGACGACCCCGAGATCCTCCGGATCGAGCGGCGGAGCGCGATCCGCATCCGGGATCGCTACGTGGACTTCCCGTTTCAGAAGAACATCCACCAGCTCCCCAAGGAAGACTTCCTCGCCTGCCTCCTCGATCTCTATTTCCGGGAGCCCCGCGAGGAGCGGAACTTCTACGACATGCTGTTCTCGCGGTTCGGGCGATCGATCTGCGAGATGTTCCTCATCCCGTACAACGAGAAGCTCTACGCGACGGATCTCCGCCTCCTCGACCGCGACGCGATGGGGCGCTTCTTCCCCCATGCCGACTTCGACGACGTCATGCGGCACATCCGCGCGCCGACGGGCACCGGGTACAACCAGACCTTCACCTATGCCCGCGGCGGCGCAGTGGAGTACGTGAAGGCCCTCCAGAAGGACGTACCACCCGGGTCCATCGCGCTCGGCGAGCGGGTCGTGTCCGTCGACCTCGACGGAAAGATCGCCGAGACCGACCGGCGCACCGTCGAGTTCGACGTGCTGGTGAGCTCCTGCCCCTTCGACCGGCTCCTATCGATGTGCGGCGTCGAATTCGATCGGGACGTCTACCGCGCGAACGAGGTCGAGGTCTTCAACCTCGGCTTCGATCGGAAGGGCCCCGAGGGCATCCACTGGATCTACTACCCGGAGCGCGAGATCTCGTTCTATCGGGTGGGCTTCTACGACAACATCTTCGGTGATCCGCGGATGAGCCTCTACGTCGAGCTCGGGCGGCCGCGCGGCGGCACACCCGCCGACGCGGACGCGACGCTCGCGCGCGTCCTCGAGGATCTCCGGCGCGTGGGTGTGGTCGACGGCCACGAGCTCGTCGACTTCCACCGCGTGGTGCTGGACCCCGCGTACGTGCACATCACCGAAGCGTCGATCCGCGACGTGCGCGAGAAGCGCGAAGCGCTCGCCGAGCGAGGCGTGTATTCGATCGGCCGCTACGGCGCGTGGACCTACTGCAGCATCGAGGACAACATCGTCGAGGCGTGGGAGCTGGCGCGCCAGCTCACGAGGGCTTAGCGCGCTCCCGTCGCCTCGACGGGGCCCTTGGTGGAGGCGCCGACCGGAGTCGAACCGGTGAATGGAGGTTTTGCAAACCTCTGCCTTACCACTTGGCTACGGCGCCGAGGTGCGTCGTGCGACGCACGCATCGAAGGGGCTCTTTAACCTCTGCTCGGGGACGCTGCAACGTATTTCAGGTGTGCAAGCGTCCGCCGAGCCGGGGACACGTCAGGCCGAGGCCTTCTTGCGACCGCGTCCGCGGCCGCCCTTCCCACGCGGGCGAGCGCCGTCTTCGCCGATCACGTGGCCGTCCTCGGACATCTCGATGCCGAGGATCTTCCACGCGGCCGGGCGGATCTCGGGGTTCGCAGCCTGGACGCGCTCGGCGGTCTCCACGACCTCCGGCGTGAGCGTGGCCTTCGACGGCTTGATGCCGAGCTTCCGAAGGCTCGCGAACGTCTCGCCGATGCCGAGCAACTCGTTGACGTGGCTGAGTCGATCGATGGGTTTGAGAGGCTCCCCCCCACGGCCCTCTTTCAGCTCTTGAATGAGACGCTCACGGCGCTTGGCCGTGCGTCCGTCGAGCTCGACTACGCTCTTGGAAGTCCCAAGGAGGAGCGAGTTGAGCTGACGTGCCGCGCGCCGCTTCTCGACGGCCTCGGGGCTTCCACGTCCACTCGCAGCTTTACGGGTCGTTTTCTTGGTGGCCATTCGTGCTCCCTGTTCGATTCGCAATGCTCATTCCAGGAATGAAACGAATGTTTCGTTTGTTTCTCGAGGAGGGAAACCCGGAACTGAGCAAACCGAATTCAATGCTGCCTACGATAATGCGAGTCGCATGCCGATGCCAATACGGGGGCGGACAATCCGATGTAAGAGTCGTGACGGTTACGCTCTTGCGTGGCGGACCACGTCGACCTCTTACGTCTGAATTCGACTGGAGTTCAAGTTGGAGAAACCCCAAGAACAGGGGGTGACATCGGGTAGATCGGGGGCGCTCAGAGGCCGGAAATTGGCGCTCGTCGCGGACGCATCTCCGTCGCAGGGCGACCTCCTGGGGTGGCATCGAGGGCCCTCGGGGATCGCGCGTCGACCTTCGGTGCTTCCCTTTTCGCGCACGCGCCTGCGTGGTAGGGAGGGGGCGCAATGACCCTCTCCGCCGACAGCTACCAGAGCAGCGCCACGCTCCGCGTGGGCAATCGCGAAGTACGAGTTTACCGTCTCTCCGCGCTGAAGAGCGCGGGGCTCGGCGACCCCTCCCGGCTTCCGTACTCCATCCGGGTACTCCTCGAGAACCTCCTCCGCTCGGAGGACGGCCGTACCGTCACCCGGAACGACATCGAGGCCGTGGCCCAGTGGAAGGCCGACGCCGAGCCGGACATCGAGATCGCGTTCCGCCCCGCGCGCGTCATCCTCCAAGACTTCACCGGCGTCCCCGCCGTCGTCGACCTCGCCGCCATGCGCGAACAGTTCGCGGCGATGGGCGGTGATCCCACGCGGATCAACCCGCTCGAGCCCGTGGACCTCGTCATCGACCACTCGGTCCAGGTCGACTCCTACGGCAACGTCCGTGCGTTCCAGCAGAACGTGGACTGGGAGTTCCGCCGCAACAACGAGCGCTACCAGTTCCTCAAGTGGGGCCAGCAGGCGTTCGACAACATGCGCGTCGTGCCGCCCGGCACGGGCATCGTGCACCAGGTCAACCTCGAGTACCTCGCGCGCGTGGTCTTCACCAAGGACGTCGACGGCGTGACGATCGCGTACCCCGACAGCCTCGTCGGCACCGACAGCCACACCACGATGATCAACGGCCTCGGCGTGCTCGGCTGGGGCGTCGGCGGCATCGAGGCCGAGGCGGCCATGCTCGGTCAGCCCATCGCGATGCTCGTCCCGCAGGTCATCGGCTTCAAGCTCACCGGCAAGCTCCCGGAGGGCGCGACGGCCACCGACCTCGTCCTCACGATCACCGAGATGCTCCGCAAGAAGGGCGTCGTCGAGAAGTTCGTGGAGTTCTACGGTCCGGGCCTCGACTCGCTCGGCCTCGCCGATCGCGCGACCATCGCCAACATGGCGCCCGAGTACGGCGCGACGATGGGCTTCTTCCCCGTCGACGAGGAGACGCTCAACTACCTCCGCGCGAGCGGCCGCGACGAGGCGCACATCGAGCTCGTCCGCGAGGTCCTCGAGGAGATCGGTCTCTTCCGTACGCCCGATTCGCCGGATCCGGTCTTCACCGACACGCTCGAGCTCGATCTCGGCACGGTCGTGCCGAGCCTCGCCGGCCCCAAGCGCCCGCAGGATCGCGTCGTGCTCTCCGACGTGCCCACCAACTGGGCCAAGTGCGTCGAGTCGTTCGGCGGGGCCAAGCCCGCGGCCAAGATCACCCGTGAGGACGGCGCGTTCGAGCTCGAGAACGGCGCGGTCTGCATCGCGGCGATCACCAGCTGCACCAACACGTCGAACCCGTCGGTCATGATCGGCGCCGGCCTCGTCGCCCGCAAGGCGCGTGAGCTCGGCCTCACCACCAAGCCGTGGGTCAAGACCAGCCTCGCCCCCGGCTCGCAGGTCGTCACCGAGTACCTCAAGGAGGCCGGCCTCCTCGAGGATCTCGAGGCGCTCCGCTTCCACGTCGTGGGCTACGGCTGCACCACCTGCATCGGCAACAGCGGCCCGCTCGACGACGACATCACCGAGGCCATCCAGAAGAACGGCCTCGTCGTCGCGTCGGTGCTCTCCGGCAACCGTAACTTCGAGGGCCGCGTCTCGCCCCTCACGCGCGGCAACTACCTCGCCTCGCCCCCGCTCGTCGTGGCCTACGCCATCGCGGGCAACATGAGCATCGACCTCACCAAGGATCCGATCGGCAAGTCGAAGGACGGCAAGGACGTCTATCTCCGCGACATCTGGCCCAGCCAGAAGGAGATCTCCGAGACCATCGCCCGCGCCGTGAAGCGCGAGCAGTTCCAGGAGCGCTACTCGGTCGTCCTCGAGGGCCCCGAGCAGTGGAAGAAGGTGCAGGCGCCCACGGGCAGCATCTTCGCCTGGCAGGAGGACTCCACGTACATCCGCCGCGCGCCGTTCTTCGACGGCGTGAAGGCGGGCGAGACCGAGGGCTTCGGCGACATCGTGGGCGCTCGCGTGCTCGCGAAGCTCGGCGACTCGGTCACGACCGACCACATCTCGCCGGCCGGCAACATCGCCGCGAACAGCCCCGCGGCGCGTTACCTCCGCGAGAACGGCGTCGATCCGCTCGACTTCAACTCGTACGGAAGCCGTCGCGGCAACCACGAGGTGATGATGCGCGGCACCTTCGCGAATATCCGGCTCCGCAACGAGCTCTGCCCGGGCACCGAGGGTGGCGTCACCAAGCACGTCCCGAGCGGCGAGCAGATGTCGATCTTCGACGCGGCGGTCCGCTACAAGGAGGAGGGCACGCCCCTCATCGTCATCGCCGGCAAGGAGTACGGCACGGGCTCGAGCCGCGACTGGGCGGCCAAGGGCACGCTCCTTCTCGGCGTGCGGGCCGTCATCGTCGAGAGCTTCGAGCGCATCCACCGCTCGAACCTCATCGGCATGGGCATCCTCCCGCTCGAGTTCGTCGACGGACAGACGCGTGAGAGCCTCGGCCTCACCGGCGAGGAGTCCTACTCGATCCTCGGCATCGGCGAGGGCCTCGCGCCCCGCAAGCTGCTCACGGTCAAGACGGACACGGGCAAGGAATTCCAGGTCCGCGCCCGCCTCGATAACTCGCAAGAGGTCGAGTACTACGAGCACGGCGGCATCCTCCGCTACGTGCTCCGCCAGATGGCCGCGGCCAACTGACGTGGGGGTCCCCGGTCTCGGCTTGCAGAGTGGCGCCGAGACCGGGAATCTCTCCACATGAGCATCCACGAGCGCATCGAGAGTTGGGTCCGCGAGAGTCCGGTCGTCCTCTTCATGAAAGGGACGCGACGCGCCCCTCGATGTGGATTCAGCGCGACCGTGGTGAACGTCCTCGACGACTACCTCGAGGACTACGTCACCATCGACGTCCTCGAGGACCCCGAAGTCCGCGAAGGGGTGAAGGCGTACTCCTCGTGGCCCACGATCCCGCAGCTCTACGTGCGCGGCGAGTTCATCGGCGGCGCCGACATCGTCCGTGAGCTCGACGAGGGCGGAGAGCTCGAGAAGATCCTCGGCGTCTCGCGCAAGCCCGCGCCCGATCCCGACGTGCGCCTCACCGACGCCGCTCGCGCGGCGCTCCTCCGCTTCCACGAGGGGGAGAGGAGGCCCGTGGTCCGGCTCGAGATCACGCCGAGCTACGAGTACGGGATGGACTTCGATCGCGCGACGGGCCGCGACGTGGTGAAGGACTTCGGCGACGTGACGCTCGTCCTCGATCGCGCCTCCGCGGCGCGCGCCGAGGGCATCGTCGTCGACTTCGTCGAGGGGCCCGACGGAGGTGGCTTCAAGATCGACAACCCCAACGAGCCGCCCAAGGTGAAGCAGATCGACGCGAGGACCCTCGCGCGTATGCTCCAATCCGGCGAGCTAGAGCGGCTCTACGACGTCCGCACCGAAGAGGAGCGCGCGATCGCGAACATCGAGGGCTCGATCTTCCTCGACGAAGAAGCGGGGAAGGAGCTCGAGGCGCTCCCCAAGTCGACGCCCATCGCCTTCTACTGCCACACGGGACGTCGCAGTCAGCAGGCGGCCCAGCACTTTCTTCGACAGGGCTTCACGCGCGTGTACAACGTCGCGGGAGGCATCGAGGGCTGGTCGCGAGACGTCGATCCGAGCGTGCCCCGATACTGAGCGTCACCGAGTCCCCCCATGGATGAAAAGCTGATCTTCGTCATCTCGCCGCCGCGATCCGGCTCGACGCTCCTCCAGCACATGCTCGGGGCGCACACCGAGATCTTCACCTATCCCGAGCCGCACCTGATCACGCCGATCGCGCACCTCGGCTATTACGCCAACGTCGACAAGGCGCCCTACGATCACATCAACGCGGCCGAGGCGCTCCACACCTTCGTCGAAGGCCTCCCGCGCGGCGAGGAGGACTACCTCGACGCGCTCCGGGCCTACGTCCACACGCTCTATGGGCGCATGCTCGAGCCCCGCAAGGAGAGCCGTTTCCTCGACAAGACGCCGGCCTACGCCCTCGTCCTGCCCTTCCTCTCGAGGCTCCTGCCCCACGCCAAGTACGTCGTGCTCACGCGGCATCCGCTCGCGATCTTCTCGAGCTATGCCAACAGCTTCTTCAACGGCGACTGGAAGACGGCGCACGAGTTCAACCCGATCCTCGAGCGTTACGTCCCGGCGATGGCGCAGTTCCTCCGCGAGCGCCCCGTGCCGCTCAAGCACGTGGCCTACGAGGATCTGGTCGCCAACCCCGAGGCCGAGCTCGAGCGGATCTTCGCCTACCTCGGCCTCGAGCATCAGCCCGAGGCGGTGCGCTACGGCGATCGCGCAGAGATCCGCGAGGGTATGGGCGATCCCATCAACGTGAAGCGCCTCGATCGGCCGGTCACCGACTCGGTCGAGAAGTGGGCCGCCGAGCTCGCGAGCGATCCGCAGAAGCTCCGCCTCGCGCAGGAGATGATCGCGCGGATCTCCGACGACGATCTCGAGATCTGGGGTCATCCTCGCGACACCATCTTCGAGCCCGTGACGCGCGCCGGCGGCAAGCCCGTGCCCAAGCCGGTGCTCAACAGCTACACCTTCAAGCGGCGCGTGATGCTCCTCTTGAAGCGCGACATCCACAAGCGGTGGCACGGCCGCGTGATCAAGCGGATCAAGTATTACTGCGACGTCCTCCTCAGGGAGTGACGGCGCGCGTGACGAGGATCTGACTCTCCGAGTACTCGTCGAGGGGTCCGCGCTCGAAGTCGCCGAAGCGCTCGACGATCTCGAAGCCCTCGTAGTGGAGCAGGGCCTCGAGCTCGGCCGGGAACCACTGCCGGTGCGTGAGCGTCTGCGTGACCACGCGGTGCGGTGGATCGATCTCCTCGAAGATCATCGTCACGGTCTGGATCTGCGTGACGGGATCGTATTCGAAGCGTTCGCCGTAGCGGTGGAGCGTGCGCTCTGGCGGGAGGCGTACGTTCCTACCGCGGTAGACGCGCTCGGGATCGCGGGCGAGCGCCTCGGGATCGGGCACGAGCACGTCGAAGACGAAGTATCCCCCCGGCGCGAGGTGCGCGCGGACCGTCTCGAGCGCGAGCGCGAGCTCACGGCGATCGTAGACGTGCATGAAGACGTTGAAGGGGGAGATGACGAGCGGGAATCGTCGCCCGAGCCGGAGCTCGAGGAGATCGCCGAGCGCGTAGGAGAGCCGCTCCCTCGCGTGCTTGGGGAGCTTCTCGCGATGGCGCTCGGCCGCCTCGAGCATGGGCTCCGCGCTGTCGATGCCGACCACCTCGTGGCCGGCGAGGGCGAGCTTGCGCGAGGCGCGCCCCGTGCCTGCGCCGAGCTCGAGGATCGGCCCGCCGTGCCGCGCGGCGAGGTCGACGTAGAAGTCGACGTCTTCGCGCCGACGTCGGTAGGTCTGGTCGTAGTACGCCGCGTTCTCGTAGTGAGAGCGGCTGCCTTCTTCGAGCTTGGGATCGCGGGCGCCCACCTTCACGCTCCCTTCTCGTCTTCGAGCGGATCCACCCGCGCGAAGATCACGTCGAGGTAGCGCCCCTCGGGGAAACCCACGGGATGCGGGTGATCGGGCGCCTGCGTGCCGAAGTCGAAGATGACGACGCGGCGCTTGGCGTCGGCCGCCGCGAGCGCGAGCATCCGCTGGAAGGCGTCGCCGCGCATCGCCGCGCTGCACGAGCACGTGACGAGCACGCCGCCTGGCGCGAGGAGCCGCATGCCTTCGTAGTTGACGCGCCGATAAGCGCGGAGCGCGGCGTCGAGGTGCTTGCGCGTGGGCGCGAACTTCGGCGGATCGAGGACCACGAGCTCGAAGCGCTCGCCTCGCCGGTAGAGCGCCTCGAGCTCCTTCCGCGTGTCGCCCACGCGGTGCTCCATCTTGTCCGCGAGGCCGTGGTGCGCGGCGATGGCCGCGCCCGCCGCGATGGCCGCGCCCGAGCGATCGAGGCAGACGACGTGCTCCGCCCCGCCGCGCGCGGCCGCGAGCCCGAACGAGCCCACGTAGGAGAACGCGTCGAGCACGCGTCTCCCGCGCGCCAGGCGCTCGACCTTCGCGCGGTTGTCGCGCTGATCGAAGTAGTACCCCGTCTTCTGCATGAGC
>JAAYBZ010000101.1 GCA_012744445.1 Myxococcales bacterium
AACGATCCTGGAGACCGCGCGTCCACTCGACTGGAGCCGCTCGTAAACGCGATCGATGCAGATGTAAGCCGCGCCGCCATCGGGGGCGGGGGCGTGCCTTCGCGGCTCCCACGGTCGCAGCGATGGTGTAGAACCAGGCCGAAGTGACCGACGCCCTGGAGAGTTTCATCGCCCGCTGGCAGAAGAGCGGAGGGACCGAGCGCGCCAACTATCAGCTCTTCCTCACCGAGCTCTGCGAACTGCTCGATCTGCCCAAGCCCGATCCGGCGGGCGACGATACGCGCGACAACGCCTACGTCTTCGAGCGGCACGTCACCATCCAGAACCCCGACGGAACGCGGCGCTCAGGCTTCATCGACCTCTACCGTCGCGGCAGCTTCGTCTGCGAGGCCAAGAAGACGGGCAAGGACCTCGGCTCCACGGGCTGGGACAAGGCGATGCTCCGCGCCCACAACCAGGCCGACCAATACGTCCGTTCGCTCCCCGCCGACGAGGGGCGCCCGCCCTTCATCGTCGTGACCGACGTCGGCCGCAGCCTCGAGCTCTACGCGGACTTCAGCCGTTCGGGCGCCACCTACACGCCCTTCCCGGACTCACGCACCCACCGCATCGAGCTCGACGACCTCCGCAAGGAGGAGATCCGCGCGCGCCTGCGCGCCGTCTGGCTCGATCCGCTCTCGCTCGACCCCACGCGCAAGGCCGCCAGGGTCACGCGCGAGATCGCCGACGCCCTCGCGCGCATCGCCAAATCGCTCGAGGCCCAGGGGCACCCGCCCGAGACCGTGGCGGGCTTCCTCATGCGCGTGATGTTCACGATGTTCGCCGAGGACGTGGGCCTCATCCCCGAGCGGAGCTTCACCGAGCTGCTCGAGAGCCTCCGCGACGCGCCGCAGTCGTTCGTCCCCATGATCGAGGGCCTCTTCCGCGAGATGAACGGCGGCGGCTTCTCGGTGGTGCTCCGCACCGACATCCTCCGCTTCAACGGCGGCCTCTTCGCCGAGGCGCGTGCGCTCCCGCTCGATCGCGATCAGATCGACCTGCTCATCGAGGCCGCGCGCGCCGACTGGCGCTTCGTCGAGCCGGCCATCTTCGGCACGCTCCTCGAGCGCGCCCTCGATCCGCGCGAGCGCCACAAGCTGGGCGCGCACTACACGCCCCGCGCCTACGTCGAGCGGCTCGTGCTCCCCACCGTCATCGAGCCCCTCCGCGCCGAGTGGAAGGAGGTGCAAGCCGCCGCCGTCGCGCTCGATCAGCAGGGCAAGCGCAAGGAGGCCGTGGCCGAGGTGCAGGGCTTCCACCGGCGCCTGTCGAGCGTGCGCGTGCTCGACCCGGCCTGCGGCAGCGGCAACTTCCTCTACGTCACGCTCGAGCACATGAAGCGCCTCGAGGGCGAGGTGCTCAACCTCCTCCACGACCTCGGCGTCTCGCAGACCTCGCTCGCGCTCGAGGGCTTCACCGTGAGCCCCGAGCAATTCCTCGGCCTCGAGATCAACCCGCGCGCGGCGCGCATCGCCGAGATGGTGCTCTGGATCGGCTACCTCCAGTGGCACTTCCGCACGCACGGCTCGACCAACCCGCCCGAGCCCGTGCTCCAGGACTTCCGCAACATCGAGTGCCGCGACGCGCTCCTCGAATACGACGACGAAGAGCTCGTCCTCGGCGAAGACGGCCGCCCGCTCACCCGCTGGGACGGCGTCACCTACAAGAAGAGCCCCATCACGGGCGAAGACATCCCCGACGAATCCGCCCAGGCCGTCCAATACCGCTACGTGAACCCGCGCAAGGCCTCGTGGCCCAAGGCTGACTTCATCGTGGGGAATCCGCCGTTCATCGGCGCCGCGATGATGCGGAAGGCGCTTGGCGACGGATATGTCGAAGCCGTCCGCAAGACCTGGCCCGAGGTGCCCGAGTCGGCCGACTTCGTCATGTACTGGTGGCACAAGGCGGCGGAGCTCGTCCGCGCGGGGGAGATCCGACAGTTCGGCTTCATCACCACGAACAGCCTTCGCCAGACGTTCAACCGCAGGGTGATCGAGAAGCACATGGCGGCGTCTCCGCCGCTTTCGATCGCCTTCGCCATCCCGGACCATCCCTGGGTGGATTCGGCGGATGGGGCCGCGGTGCGCATCGCGATGACCATCGGTGCTGCCGGTGATCGTCCTGGGACTCGTCTCGAGGTGCGGGCGGAGCGCGAGAGCGGAAGAGATGAGATCGAGGTGACTCTCGGCGAGCGTTCAGGGACCATCAATGCGGACCTTACGATCGGAGCTGGAGTGGCGAACGCGGCTCCTCTGCGCGCGACCTCGAGCATCAGCTCGCCCGGCGTGAAACTCCACGGCGCCGGCTTCATCGTGAAGCCCGACGAGGCGGAAAAGCTCGGGCTAGGCAGTGTCGACGGTCTCGAGAAACACATCCGCGCGTACCGCAACGGCCGGGATCTCATGTCTCGCCCGCGCGGAGTCTACGTGATCGATCTCTTCGGCCTCGAGTCCGAGGACGTCAGGCGGCGCTTCCCGGCGGTCTACCAATGGGTCGTGGAGCGCGTGAAGCCCGAGCGCGATCAGAACAACCGCGCCACGTATCGAGACAACTGGTGGATCTTCGGCGAGCCTCGCCGCGAGTGGCGACGATTCGTCGACGGCCTCCCCCGGTACATCGCCACGGTCGAGACGGCGAAGCACCGCGTCTTCCAATTCCTCGGCGCGGAGATCCTCCCCGACAACATGCTCGTGAACATCGCCGTCGACGACGCCCACGTCCTCGGCGTCCTCTCGAGCCGTCTCCACGTCGCGTGGGCTCTCGCGGCAGGTGGTACACTCGAAGACAGGCCTCGCTACAACAAGTCAGTCTGCTTCGA
>JAAYBZ010000102.1 GCA_012744445.1 Myxococcales bacterium
CCCGGCGCCGAAGCGAAGGAGCTCCGCGCCTTCGGCATGGCGGGCTACGCCGAGCTCGATCCAGTGCGGGCGGCCGAGGCCCGCGCTTATTTCGCCTTCCGCGAGGGGCGCTTCGCCGACGCGGCGAGCCTCTACCAGCGCGTCCACGAGCAGACGGGCGAACTCCGCGCGCGGAACCACGCCATCGCGGCGCTCGTGCGCGCCGAGGCCGGGGAGGCTCCGAACTGAGGGAGTGTCCCGAGAACGAATCCCGAGTGGACAGATGACCGACAGCCTTCTATTTTCCTGGATGCCCTGGACCTGGGCGAGGCGGGAGCCTTCGTGCGGAAACTGAACCTCCGGAAGAGCCTCTTCATCCTTCCGAACCTCTTCACGCTCGCGAGCGTGCTCTGTGGGTATTGGGCGATCCTCCTCTGCTTGGACGAGCCGACCGAGGAGGCCTTCTACCGGGCGGCGCTCCTCCTCGTGTTCGCGATGCTCTTCGACACGATCGACGGACGCGTCGCGCGGCTCACGCGGACCCAATCGGCCATCGGCGTGCAGCTCGACTCCCTCGCGGACGTGATGAGCTTCGGCATGGCGCCGGCCGTGCTCGTCTACCGCTGGTCCCTCGAGGCCCTCGGCGGTGTCGGCATGGCGGCGGCGTTCTTCTACCTGGCCTGCGGCGCCATCCGGCTCGCGCGCTTCAACGTCATCTCCACGACGACCACCGGCGCGCCCAAGAAGCCCGACAAATACATCCTCGGCCTGCCCATCCCGGCGGCTGCGGGCATCCTCATCAGCCTCGTCGTCGCGAGCATCGTGACGGGCAGCTTCACCGGCAAGCCCGTCATCGTCGCCGCCGTGGTGGTCTCGCTCGGCATCTTCATGGTGAGCACCATCCGCTTCCGCTCGTTCAAGGACCTCAAGCTCAACTGGCGGACGGGGCTCCTCGTGCTCGCGGCGGTCTCGTCCACGGCCTTCGTCGCCATCCAGTTCCAGCACGCGAGCATCGCGCTGGCCTGGCTCCTCGCCTGCTACGTGGCGATCGGGCTCGGCGAGACCCTCTATCAGATCGCGGTGCGGGCGCGGGACAAGCGCCGCGAGCGGCGCGACCACGCCGTCTGATCAGCGCCGCGCGCCGCGGTTCGCCGCGCGGTTGTCGTAGACGCTGATGATGGGCACTCCCTCGTGCGTGCTCACGAAGGCCGGCTGCGGGCTGCCCGTCACGACCCACGCCTGGAAGTCGACCTCGGCGAAGTGGTGCTCGTGGTGGACGAGGATGAAGTCGGCGCCGGCCATCGAGCGCGAGGGGCGGATGTTGGCGGGCGCCCTCCCCGCCTCGACGAGCATCTCCCAGGCGAGCCAGGTGGTGTCGCAGAGGAAGATCGTGCCGCCGTTCGGGAGCTGTTCCTCGAGGAAGGGCACGACCTGCTGCGTGGTGTAGCCCCAGAACTGCCGGTTCATCCCGTGGACCGCCGCGCCCGGGGTCCCGCCCGCGGGGAAGGTGTAGTGCGCGAGGCCGTAGGGATGGCTCACGGCCGTCTCGACGAAGCCCGGCGCGAGGAGGACGGCGTAGCAGAGGGGCGCGACCTTCTCCTTGAACAGGCTCACGCGCGCGGCCGCCTCGACGCAGAGCGCGGCGCCCACGCCGGCGTAGATCGCCATGAACGGATAGGCCGTCATCCAATGCTTGGTGCCGCCGAAGATCGGCGTGCTCGGCAGCGCGATGATGACGAGCGGCGCCGCGAAGAGCCCGAAGAGGAGGACGTCGGTGCACGCGGGATCGCGCACCGCGCGGGCGCTCGGCACCCATCGCTCACGGAGGGCGTCGGGGAGCCACGCCGGCGCGCGCTGACCGATGCCGAGGAGCGTGAGCGCGAGGATGACGAGCGGCACCGTGAACGCCGTCATCACGAAGGGGTACGCGACGGGGAACGGCGGCCGGAACTGGTTCACGCCGAAGTAGACGATGTTGTAGTAGTCGTGGTGGAGGTGGAAGCGCACGTACCAGCCCACGCGCTCGAGCGTGTCGTTCCAGATCCACGGCCAGTGCGCGAAGAAGACGAGCGGGCCGAGCGTGAGCATCGCGACGATGCCCCAGGGCACGCGCTCGATGGCGGGAGGCTCGCCCCGCCTGCGCCGCGCCGTCTCCGCGGCTGCGAGCCACGCGAAATGGATGCCGAAGACGAGGGGGAGCCCCCAGGCGTTGTGCTTGGTCGCGAGCGCGAGGCCGTAGGCGATCCCGGTGAGCACGGCCCACTTCTTGGAAGTCAGGGACCGCCAATACGCGTAGGCCGTGAGCAGGACGAAGAAGACGATGGGGACGTCGAAGCAGTTGAGGTGCGAGTGGTAGAAGACGCGCGGGAGCGTCGCGAACGCGACCGCGGCGAAGAGGCCCACGCCGAAGCCGAACCACGCCCGCCCCACCCAGAAGACGAGCGCGACGAGCGCGCCAGCCACGAGCATCGCCGGAAAACGATGGGCGACGGTCTCGTTGGGGAAGAGGCCGAGCTTCTGGTGCGCGAGGTACGAGAGCGCGTAGAGGTTCTTCATGAGCACCGGGTGCTCACGGTTCGCCTGGTACGCGCGATCGATCGTCTCGCGATCGAAGATCTTCGAGGGGTCGTCGAGGACCGCTTCGAAATAGCTCGCGTAGCTCCGCGCCGCGTGGACGTAGAAGCTCTCGTCGCGTGACATGCCGAGGTCGGGCTCGGTGAAGAAGAGCGCGGCCACGTAGCCCGCGAAGAGCGCGAGGACGACGAGCCGATCGCGGAGCGCGGGCCTCACGGGTAGGCCTCCCCGACGTCCGTCTTCCGCAACGTCGCCGCCCAGCCCACGGTGCGATAGCGGGCGTCCTTCGCGAAGGTCTCGATCGAGATCTCGGCGCGCTTGCCCTCGAGATCGGAGGTGTCGATCTCGAGGCGCTTCCACCCTTGGAGATCGCGGTGGACCATGCGGCCCCGCTCCTTCCCGTCGATGCGCACCACGAGCTCGAACGGGCCGTGGACGCCATCGCGCTCGTGCTCGTAGTAGAGCCCGGCGTAGAGCACGAGCGAGCGCGAGATCTCGATCGGCGGGAAGGTGGTCCGGATGCGCCCCTCGTCCGGCGGGTGCTGGTAGACCGCGCGCCGCGGGTTCAGGTGGAGATCCTCGATCACCGTCTCGCCCACGTAGAGATGCGGACGGTTGCGGTCGCACTCGAAGCGCGCCCGCGGACGCATCGGACCCTGGCTGAGCCCACCAGGCGTGTACCGCGGCGTCGTCACCCACGGGCAGCGCCGCGGGGTGCCGTCGGGCGCGATCCACTCGACGCGCGCCTTCGGCAGCCGATCGACGAGGTCGACCACCACCGGGCTCGGTCCGAGGTCCCATCGGAGCACGCTCACGCGACCGAAGACGCCCTCGACCAGCGGGAGGCGATCGGGGGCCTCGGCGGGGAAGTGCCCGTTGAGGCTCAGCGCGTAGAGCGTCTCGAAGGGCGCGAGATCGCTCGGCGCGACCTGCGCGAACGAGAGCAGATCGCCGAGGGCCTCGCGCATCAAGGGATCGGCGTACGAGGGCGCCGCCACGACGCGCACGCGCGGATCGATCTTGGGCCGGAGGAAATCTGCGGCCGCGCGGAGATCCTGGGGATCGGGGATGCGCGTGCGGATGCGCAAGCCACCGAGGAGCTCGAGCACGGCGAGGAGGAGCGGCAAGAGGAGCACCGCGACTCGCAGCCACGGCGGCAGACGCTCGAGGGTGGGGAAGCGGATCACCACGGATTCGAGCCGAGGGTACTCGGGGCGCGTCTTGCCCGCCACGGGCTCATGACCCAGGCTAGTCGAGTGAGCCTCGAAAGAGCGCTGCTCGAGATCGATCGCGCCTGCCAAGACGGGGCCGTCGTGCGCGATCCCGACGTCCTCGAGGCGTACGCGGGCGACGAGAGCGAGGCGCCGCGGCGACGCCCCGACGCGCTCGTCCGCGCCTCGAACGCGCGCGAGGTCGAGGCCGTCCTGGCGGCCGCCACCAAGCACGGCGTGCCGGTCACGCCGCGCGGCGCCGGGACCGGGCGCGTGGGCGGCGCGGTGCCCTCCATGGGCGGGATCGTCCTCTCCACCGAGAGCATGCGCTCCATCGTGGACGTGAGCGACGAGGAGCTCGTCGCCGTCGTGCAGCCCGGCGTGGTCACCGGCGCGCTCCACGAGGCCGTGGAGGCCGAGGGCCTCTTCTACCCGCCCGACCCCAACTCGCTCGGCACGTGCACCATCGGCGGGAACCTCGCGTGCAACGCGGGCGGACCGCGCGCCTTCAAGTATGGCGTCACCGGCGACTTCGTCCTCTCGCTCGAGGTGGTGACGGCGGAGGGCACGCGCCTCCACGTCGGCAAGCCCACCGTCAAGGGCGTGACGGGCTACGACCTCGCCAAGCTCGTCGTCGGCAGCGAGGGCACGCTCGGCGTGATCACCCAAGCGCGGATGCGGCTCGTGCCCAGGCCCGAGGCGCTCCGAACCCTCCTCGTCTTCGTGCCCGACGACGAGACGATCGGGCGCGGCATCACCGGGCTCCTCCGCCGCGGCATCGTCCCGCGCTGCGTCGAGCTCGTGGACTCCATCGCGCTCGAGCTCATCCGGACGAGCGCCGGCCTCGCCATCCCCGAGGGCGCGCGCGCGATGCTCCTCGTCGAGCTCGACGGCCCCGAGCTCCTCCTCGAGCGCGAGGTCGAGCGCACGGGGAACGCCTTCTACGACGAAGGCGCGCTCGAGATCCTCACCGCCGATCGCGGCGCCGAGCGGGAGCGCCTCTGGGGCGCCCGCCGCGAGCTCAGCCGCACGCTCCGCAAGACGGCGCGCTTCAAGCTCAGCGAGGACGTGGTCGTGCCGCGCACGCGGGTCTTCGATCTCCTCCGCGTCTGCCGCGAGCTCTCCGCGCGCCACGGGGTGGTGATGCCCACCTACGGCCACGCGGGCGACGGAAACCTCCACGTGAACTTCCTCTGGAACGACGAGGCCCAGCGCCCGGACGTCGACCGCGCGATCCGGGGCCTCTTCGAGGCTACGATCGCCCTCGGCGGGACGCTCTCCGGGGAGCACGGCATCGGCGTGCTCAAAGCGCCTTATCTGCACCTCGAACAATCGCCGGAGCTCATCGCCCTCCAGAAGCGGATCAAGGGGCTCTTCGATCCCGCGGGGATCCTGAACCCGGGCAAGATCTTCGACCCCGGCCATCGCGCGCACGGCCCCTGCTAGGGAAACCCTCGGGGATTCTCCCGAGCCGTGTGGGACCTCTGCTCACCCAACTCGAGGGATGCGGTGGCGAAACTTGCATCTCCCCCCGCGGGTTTTCACACTGAGCCGGTTGAGGGGTTGTCTTTGAGTGAGGGGGGAAATGCCTGAATCGATCCACCGATTGGGCCACGACCGTGCTGCATTCCCTGCGAGTCATCTGTTGGTGATCGTCGGGTGCCCCATCGTCGAGGCGGACCTCCGCGAGAAGATGCGATGCACCGCGGACATGCCCATCCGCTGCGAACACGCCGAAGACGTGGACGCGGCGTGCGTGGCCCTCGGGCGGCGAGGCTTCGATCTCGTGGTCCTCGCCACCCTCGGTCGCGATCCGCGCGAGCTCCTCGAGCGCCTCTTCCGGGCGCGCCGCGACGCGCGCGTGATCGTCGTCGCGGAGGCGCGCGACGACGTGCTCCGCGCCCTCGACGCCGGCGCCTACGTGGCCTTCGAGCGCGCGCGCGTCCCGCCCGGCATCCTCACGCAGCTCCTCGATGTCGCGCACGAAGGAGGCCGCTTCGCCACCCGCGAGCTCGAGCTCGCGGGTGGGGGCTGAGGCGCCCCCGCTCGCTCAACGGAAGCGCACTCGCACCGGGCGCGACTCCGCCTCGTCGGCGGCGCGGGTGAACCGCACGAGCTCGCCGTACGCCCGCGGCGGGACCCGCATCAGCGGGATCGACACCTCGCGCTCCCAGGTGAGGAGCGGGCCTTCGAGCGTGGAGCGCATCTCGAAGCGCGCGCCCGAGGGCCCCTTCACCGACACGGCGGGGAGCGCCTTGGCGCTCGCGCCGTCGGGCAGGCGCACGCGCATCGTGACGCGGCTCTGGACCTCGCCGACGATCTGCGTGGTCTTCCGCTCGGGCCGGCTCGCGAGGCTCGCGGCGAGCTGGAGCGTGAACGGCACCGGCAGGATCCAATCGTTGCCCTCGCGATGTCCGAAGAAGGGCACCGCGAGCTCGTAGCGGATCGTCAGGGGCCGGTCGACGTCGCTCGCGTCGCCGATGACGAGCTTTTCGAGCTTGGCGCCCGGGAAGAGCCGTGACGCGTAGGCCTGCTCGAAGATGCGGTCGAGCTCGGCCGGCGGGAGCTCCTCGAGATCGTCGCGCCAACTCCTGGCCGACGCCCCGGTGTGGACCTCGACGACGGTGAGCGCCGCCGATCCATCGGGCCGGAGCGCCGCCTCCACCGTGAAGTCGCGCCGATCGTCGCCGACCCCATCGCGCGGGAGCTGCACGAAGCCGCCGCCGCGCTTCACCTCGAAGGCTTCGGCGCCGCGGACGTAGCCCGGGAGGTAGCCGAAGGGGATGTTGCGCCCACCCGCCGTGACGTAGACGGCGTCCGCGCCCTCGCCGATGCGCAGCACGGCCGCCTCGTAGAGATCGAGCGAGGCGATCTCCGTGGGCGTCTGGTCCGCCGCGAACGTCCGCGCGAAGAGCAGCGTCGAGGGCACGTCGACGAGCCCGAGGAGATAGCGGAGCACGCGGATCTGGCTCCCGGCGCGCGCCTCGAGCATGAGCGCGGCCTGGCCGGTGAAGCCCTCGGTGTTCTCTACGTTCTCGAGCACCCACCGATACAGGCGCGCGGCGCGTTCCTTCGCCGGCCCGCTCCCTGCGATATCCTTCGCGAGCGCGCGGTGCGCGGGGTCGGCGATCTCGGTGTCGACGAGCACGTCCGCCACGGCGTCGATGATGCGATCCCAGCGGTAGTCGATGGCCCAGCGCACCGACGGGAGGTACTCGAAGGGGTGCACCGACATCGCCTCGCGCTCGGGCGGCATGCGCTGATCGACACGGTAGCGGCGCACGACGAGGCCGTCGCGCTGTTCGATCGTCGGCGGCGGCAGGTCTCCCCGCGCCTCGAAGGTCGGCTCGATCGCGCTCGGGTAGACGTAGACGATCTCCGAGCGATGGAAGGGGACCTCGAAGTTCTCGAAGACGAACCGCCCTCCGTCGATCGCGCCCTCCATCTCGGCCGAGGGCGTCGTGCCGTACTGGAAGATGGCCTCGACGAAATCTCCGCGCGCGAGGTTCGGCAGCGAGATCGTGGCCTTGCCGCCGATGGGATCGGGCTCGAGCACGGTGCCGTCGGCCTTGACCGTGCGGAGGAGGAGGAGGTCGGCGCCGTCGGGGACGCTGTACTCTCCGTGCTCGTTCACCGCCTCGTCGCTGTTGATGTGCCAGATCTGGTGGACGAGGTGCATCGCCGAGCGGTCCTCGAAGATGCGCGTCACCATGTAGTCGAGCACCATCACCGCGCCCTGCGAATAACCCACGCCGGCCTTCTGATAGGCCGCGATCTCGGCGAGGCCGTCGATCTTCATGCCCTCGAAGGGATCGTCGGCGCCGAGGTCGGCGAGCAGGAAGCGGAGGTCGAGCATCGCGTCGGGCTCCTCGCGGAGCGCGCGGTCGATGCGGTCGAACGCCGGGCGCTTCTGGCCGCGCGCGTACTCCCCGTCGAAGAGCTCCCGGACGAGCCCGCTCGAGCGTGGATCCTTCGCGCGGAGCTCCTCGAGCAGCGCCGTGGCGCGCGCGAGGTCGCCCTTGGCACGCGCGAGGTAGATCCGCGAGCCGAGGTAGCGCACCTGGTTGTCCCGCGAGTCGAGCGCGGCGAGGCGCTCGAGCTCGGCCTCGGCGAGGTCGAACTCCTTGCGGCGGACGTGGAAGGAGTACATCGCCTGGCTCTCGGCGTTGCACTGGACGAGCTCCGCGGAGAACCGCGCGACGTCGTCGTGGCGATCGCGCCGGAGCGCGGTGGAGAGGTGCTCCTCGATGGCGCTGCACGACGCCGGACCGGCGGCGGCGAGCTTGTCGAGGAGACGGTCGGCCTCGGCGTGGAAGCCTCGCTCGAGGAGGAGCTCGCGGAGCGTCGCGACGACGCCGTAGACCTCGGGGAAGCGATCGTCGTGCTCGCGCAGCGTGCGGATCGCCTCGAGCTGCCTGCCCTCGGCGGCCGCGAGCGAGGCGACCTCGAGGATCGCGTACCACGCGTCGGGATCCTGCTCGAGGAGGCGGCGGATGAGCGCGCGCGCCTTGTCGCGGCGGATGTCGTCCGGGCGCAGGGGATCGCTCTCGACGATCGTGACGTAGTGCTGGAGCGCCGAGCCGCCGATCTCGTGCTCCACCTCTCGGTAGAGCTCGCGCGCGCTCACGACGTCGCCACGCGAGACGAGCCGCTCCGCGCGGAGGAAGCGGGTGTACGGCGTCGTCGCCTGGACGAGCGCGACGTCGCCGGGCTTCTTCTCGCGCAGCGCGACCGAGAGCACGGGGTTCGGGTGCCGGCTGGCGACCTTCACGCGCACCTCGTGCTTGCCGGGCGTGAGCTCGACCTCGCGCTCCCACTCGATGGGCGGGAGGGCGGTGCGCCGGTCGACCACGGCGACCTGCTCACCGTCGAGCCAGACCATCACGCTGTTGGGCGTCTCGACGCGGAGCAGGTAGGTGCCTGCCTTCGGCACGTCGAAGACGGTCTTGGCGTAGGTCACGCCGTCGCCGGAGTACGGGCCGTTGCCGAGGTACGCACGGCAGCCGCGCGTCTCGACCTCGCGGACCTTCCGCGTGCCGCGGAGCGGGCCGAGATCGTAGGCGTCGGCCCACTCGCCCTGCTCGGGAGGGAAGCGCTTCTCGAAGTCGAGGAGCGCGTGCGGACCGAAGGGACCGACCACCGCGTACTCGGTGGCGCAGCCGAGCTCCTTGGCGATCGCGATCGCCGCGGCGCGATCGCCGGCCTTGTACGCGAGATCCACGAGCGCGTCGCCGAGGCGGTAGAACGCTCCGAGGCCGAGGTGCTCCTTCCCTTCCTCGAAGTGGACACGGAGCTGCTCACGGATGAGGGGCGCCGAGCCGACGTACCCCGCGAACGACTCGAGCTTCTCGATCGACGACTCGACGATGGCGACGTCGCGCAGCGAGGTCGAGCGCTTGGCGAGCTCGAGGGCCGCGAGGAAGCTCTCCGCCGCCTCGGTGATGTGGCCGTGCATCATCCGCTCGAGGCCGATCAGGTGGTGGACGTCGGCCCGGTTCGGCACGAGCGATGCGAGGCGCGAGAGCGGCGCCGTCGCGCGGCGGGGGTCGCCGTCCGCCGTGAAGAGCTCGGCCTCGGCGAGGCGAGCGGCAACGTCGACGTCGTCGGGCTCGGCCTCGAACCTCGCACGAAGTCGATCGATCTCGCGCACGGTCTCGGGCGCGCGTTGCTTTCCGCCGCACGCGGCGAGGATGGTGAGCGCGATGAAGAGGCCGACGCGGCCGAGCGCTCCAGCGCGACGAAGCGAAGTCATTTCGCACCTCCGAGGGTGACCTTCTGTTGGACGACCTGATCGATGCGCTCGACCCAAGCCCGGAATTTCGGATAGTCCTTCGGCTCGACGCGATCGACGTCGATGCGGAAGCGCGTGGTCATGCGGATCACGCCATCACGCGCTTCGACGTCGAGCGAGAGCTTTCCGAAGGCGCTCTCGACGTCCACGTTCTCGGGGAGGTGCTCGACCGTCATCCCGGCCGGGATGCGGACGATCCACGTCTCCTCGACGCGCGAGGGGATGCCCAGGTCGAGCGGGTGCTCTCGCGTGGGCGTCGGCGCGAGCGATCGCGCGAGGCCGGAGATCGAGCTCGTCGGCAGGCGGAGCGTATCGCCCGCCGGCGTCGCGATCCGAGGCGCGTTGGCGCGATAGGTCGTGGTGACGGGGACGTTGCGATCGTCGATGCCGCCGAGCGCGAAGTCGAGGAGCTCGGCGCCCGGGAAGAGCGACTCGACGCGGCGCCCGAAGCGCTCCTTGCGCGTGCCCTCGGCTTGGTAGCGGCTGCGGAAGCTCGCCGCGTTCACGCCAGCGATGGTCTCGCGCGCCTCGATGGCGGCGGAGCCGTCGGCCTCGAGGCGGACGTCGACCTCGCGCGTGATCGTGTTCTTCTCGGCGCGATCGACGGGCGTCTTTCCGAAGCGGCTGCCGCCGGCCCACACGTGGAGGACCGTCACTCCCTGATCGCCCCCCGGGAGCTCGCGGAGCCCCGAGTGCTCGGCGGTGCCGTCGAGGTAGAGATCGAGCTCGGGCACGTACGCGATGGCGTGGTCGAAGACGGCGAGCGACGCCGGGAGATCCTCGATGGCGCCGTTCTGTCGCGTGCGGATGAGGACGATGTGCGCGTCGATGCCCGCCTCGCGGAACATCGTGAAGAGGAGCGAGGCCTTGTCCTTGCAGTCGCCGAAGCCGCGCTTGACGATGTCGGGCACGCGATACGGCTTGAAGCCGTGGATGCCGAACTCGAGGCCCACGTAGCGCGTGTTGTCGAGCACCCAGTCGTGGATGCGGCGCACCTTCGTCTCGAGGTCGGGCGCGTCCTTCACGAGATCGCGCACGACCTTCTTGAGCGCTTCGTCGGCGTAGAGCTGATCCTTGATGAGGCCCCAGTACCAGCGCCCCACGGCCTCCCACGTCTCGTAGGTGGAGACGTGGAGATACGGAAGGACCTCGGTGCTCCCGGGCATCGAGCGCTCGGACTTGAGCGCGGGGACGCCCTGGGCGACGTAGCGGACGATGCGCTGTCCGCCCTCGCGACGCTCCTCGCGCGAGAGCCCTTCGAGCTTGGGCGTGTTGAAGAAGAACTTGCGCTTCTCGGGGAGGATGAAGACGTGCTCGACCTTCGCGATGGGCGTGCTCCCCTGGAGGAAGCTCAGGTCGCCGAAGTAGTCGGCGAACATGTTCCTGTGGGAGACGTCGTCGACGCGGTACTGGATCTCGATGGTGTCGCCGGGCTCGAGGTCCGGGAAGATCACGACGAGCTGCCGCGTGTCGTAGTAGATGCGGTACCAGGGCTCGCCCATCGCCTGCGTATACGACTGGAGCCCTTCGAGGACCTGGCCGTTCGCGCGGAAGACGCGCGCCATGCGGACGTCGACGCGCTGGGAGCCCGGCGTGTACACGATGGGGTAGCCTCGGTAGGCGCGCGCGCCGTCCTCGGTGTGGATCTGCACGGCCACCTGCCGGAAGACCGAGCCGAGGCCGTTCTCGTGCACCGTCTGCACCGTGAGGTCCTGGAGCACCGTGGTGGAGTAACCCGAGGACTCGACGCGACGCGCGAGAAGCTCTTCGACGCTCGCCGCGAAGGCCTCGTCGGGGCGCTCGGTCGACTCCATCTGCTCGAGGAGCTCGCGCGTGGACGCGTCCTGCGGACGAAGCGCCAAGACGGCGCGGTAGGCCTCCTTGGCGTCGTCGTCGCGGTCCATCCGCTGGAGGAGCTGGCCCTCCGCGCGGGCGAGCGCGGGCTCGTGGGGCGTGATCTCACGGGCTGCGCGCAAGACCGAGAGGGCGCCGTCCTGGTCGCCGATCGCCTCGAGCACGTTGGCCGCGTAGATCGCGTCGCCGGCGCGGCCCCACGTCACGGCGCGGATGGCCTCGAGGTGCGCCTTCACCTCGTCCGTCCGGCCGCGATAGAGCGCGATGGCAAGGAGCACCTTGCGGTTCGAGACGTCGTCGTATTTGTCGGCGACGAGCTCGCGCCGGAGCGCCTCGACCTGCGCGTCCCGATCCAACGTGCCGAGCAGGCGGAGCACGGCGAGCTTGGCGCTGCGCGAGCCCTCGGCCGTGCGGAGGTTGGCCTCGCACTCGACGAGCGCCGTCTCCGGGAGCCCCATGCCCTCGAAGACGTCCGCGCGGAGGTCGCGCGCGAGATAGCCCTCCTTACCGCGCGCCGGGATCCGATCGAGGATCGGGAGCGCGCTCGGCGGATCGTAGCTCGTGGCCTTGAGCTGCGCCTCGAGCAGGAGCGTGCGCGGATCGTTCGGGAAGCGGCGCGACGCGATCGCCACGAGCTTCATCGCCTCGCCCCGCTGGCTCGCGAGGGCTGCCGCGAAGGCGATGCGCTCCGGCGTGGGCTCTTCTTCGGCGGCGCGGCGCGCGAGCTGCTCGGCGAGGTTCTCGGCCGGATCGTCGGATCCGGTCAAAGCGAGGAAGCGCGCGTAGCGCTCGAGGTCGATGGCCTTGGCGCCTTCGCGCGTGGCCGCCTCGGCGAGCACGCGGAAATCGCTCTTGGGCGCGGACGGGATCTCCACGCCGTGTCCCGTGGGCGTGACCGGGAGCGAGGATCCGTCGATCTCGAGGCCGGCGACGCGGTTTCCGTCGACGCCGGTGATGCGCGTGGAGAAGCCGAACGCGCGGCGCTCGACGCAGACCTTGATCGCCAGGCGGTTCTCGCCAGCGTGCGCGCCCACCGGGACGACGTCGCGATCCGGGAAAGGACCGCGATAGGCCTCGTCGCGCATGACCTCCACGCCGTTCCAGAAGAGGCGATACGCACCGCCCACGCCCACGTGGAGGAGGAGCGGCATCGCCTTGGGCGCCTTCACCGTGGTGGCCGCGATCGCGCAGACGCTCTCGTTGGGGCGCATCACCGCGTCGAGGTCGACGTATCCGAGGTAACCCCCGCGAGGCATCGCGCGGAGCGTGACGTCCCGCTCCTTGCCGCGGAGCGTGAGGCCGGGTTGCACCTCGCCTTCGACGAGCGACTCCGCGCCCGTGGGCTCGTCGAGGCCGGCCTTCCCCTCGTTGTCGAAGGGGCCGATCACCATGAAGTCGCGGACGTAGCCCAGCTCGTCGACGATCGCCTCCGAGCGCGCGAGATCCCCCGCGGCGACGAGGCTCCGGGCGAAGAGGCGCTTGGCGAGCGCCCTCCGCCCCGGGGGGAGCTTGGCGTCACGCGAGAGCCGCTCGAGCTCGGCGCGGACCACCCCTGGGGGGGCGTCGACTTCGAGCGTCGCGAGCGTCAGCAAGGGGATGACGCCTGCGGCGGTCTTGGCCTCTTTGACGGCCTCGCGCGCGGCCTTCTGCACTTCGTCGCGGTAAGGGCTCTTCGCGTTCGCGGCGTTGGTGACCGAAAGCAGCGCGGTCAACAGACCCAAGGTGATTTTCCAGCGCAAGTTCCTCTCCCGAGTTCGGACGCGGATGAGCCAAGATAACAAGGCGAAACGCCAAACGCGCGACCTTATTTCCTCGTGCTATCGTCGCCGGCCATGGCTTTCGCGCTCGTCCGGGCGATGCGTCCGCGGCAGTGGGTGAAAAACCTCTTCGTCCTCGCGCCGCTCGTCTTCTCGAAGCACCTCTTCGATCGCGAGGCCAGCGTCCGCGCGTTCGTCGCCTTCGCGCTCTATTGCGCGGCCGCGAGCGCGATCTACCTGGTCAACGACGTGGCCGACGCCGAAGCCGATCGCGCGCACCCCAAGAAGCGCGAGCGCCCCGTCGCGAGCGGCGCCCTCGGCCCGCGAGACGCCCTCCTCGCCGCCGCCGTCCTCGGCCTCGCGGCCCTCGTCGGCGGGCTCTTCGTGTCGCCCTCCTTCGCCGGGACGATCGCCGCGTACTACGCCTTGAATTTCGCGTACTCCGCGCGCCTCAAGCGCGTGCCCTACCTCGACGTGCTCTGCATCGCGGCCGGCTTCGAGCTGCGCGTCCTGGGCGGGGCCTCCGCCGCAGGCGTGCCCGCCTCGCTCTACCTCGTCCTCGCGACCTTCTTCCTCGCGAGCTTCCTCGGGCTCGGAAAGCGCCTGCACGAGCTCGGGCAGCTCCGCGCCACCGAGCGCCGCTCGGTGCTGGCCCGCTACGACGAGCGCGTCCTCCGCCCCTTCCTCCTCGTGTTCGGCCTCGTGCCCGTCGGGATCTACGTGAGCTACGTCATCGACCCCGAGACGCAGGAGACCTTCGGCTCCGCGTGGCTCCCCGCGACCACGGTCTTTGCCGTCATCGGAGTTTTCCGCTTCCTCCACCTCGTGAAGAGCGAGCGCGACGCGGAGGGGCCCACCGAGGCCATGCTCCGCGACCCGATCTTCATCGCGAACTTCGTCCTCTGGGCCGCGTCGATCCTCCTCATGCTCTATGCGTGAGGCTCAGCGTCCGGTCGGCCTCGGCTCGAGCGTCGAGATGAAGAGCCAGAGCGCCTGCATCTCGGTGTCGGTCATCCTGGCGGCGTAGGGCGTGACCACGGTCATCGGCGCGGCCACGTGCTCCCCGTTTGGCTTGGTGCCCTCGCGCATCACCTTCTCGAATTGCTCGAAGGTGTAGCCGGCGAGGCCTTCCTCGTGCGGGGTGAGGTTGGTGGCGGGCGCCCAGTCGGGCGGCCCCTGCGCGATGGGGCCGCCTTCGAAGCCCTGGCGATGGCAGCCGGAGCAGACCTGGGCGAGGTGCGCGCCGAACTCTGGCGTGACGGCGGGCGGAGGCGCCTCGAGGGCGTGCGGCGCGTCGTGATCCGCGAGGAGCGTCGCCGAGAGCCGGAACTTGCCGGTGGCCACCATCACCTTGCCGACGGGTCCGAGCGAGGACCCGGGCATCGTGCGGTCCACGGGCGGGAGCGAGCGGATGAAGGAGACGAGGTCGCTGAGTTCACGATCGGACATCGCGAAGAAGTCCTCACAGGGCATGAGCGAGGGCCGGCCGTCGCGCCGGACGCCGTGCCGGACGGTGCGATCCCAATCGGTCGCCGTGAAGTCACGCGTGACGCTTCCCTCGCCGAGCGTGAGGTTCGGGCCGAAGAGGCGCCCCATGGCCGGATCGTCGATCATCACGCCGCCGCCGAAGTCGGCGCCATGGCATTCGCTGCACCCGTACCGAGCCGAGACCAGGTGTCGACCGCGCTCGAGCGCGCGCTCGAGCGCGGCCTCGTCGGCCGCTCCTCCCTCGTGCTCCCCCAGCGCCTCGACCTCCTCGGGCGAGAGCGGCCAGGGGATCGCCATCCCGAAGTGGTGCGTCTCGTACTCGGCGGCGAGCTTCGACTCCGCCGTCGTGGTGGCCCAGAGGAATCCCCCCGCGGCCACGAGCACGAGCGCCAGGACCGCCCCCCCAGGAGCTTCGAGAACGTCTTCATCCCCCCTCCTCCGATCCCCCGGGCGCGCGGTGACGGGCCCACTCGGGCCCGCCGTCCCGCGACCGGATCAATAGCTACGCGGAAGCCGGAGCACGTGCTCCGCGACCTGGTTGAGCACCATCTCC
>JAAYBZ010000103.1 GCA_012744445.1 Myxococcales bacterium
ATGACATCACTCCTTCTTCGCGGCGAGACGAAGCCACGGCCGTGTCGGTCGTCAACACGGTGTGTCTGTAATGGTACTACACATCGCTGCACAGGTGTGTCAATGGCAGAATCGGCAGATGGAACCTAGACCGAAGGGGGCCGTAGGACGATTTCGCCCCAAGAGGTGGGGGAGCGGAACCCGGAGCGATCGCTCCCGCGCGAGGGAGGGCGCGCGAACGCTCGGTAGAATCGGCCTCTTCTGCGCTGGCCTCCTCGTCGGCGCGATCGGTACGGCGCACGCGGTCTCCGAGAGCCCGTTCCCACCCTTCGTCGCGCTCTCGCGCGCGTTCGTGCTCATCCAGGGTCAGTACGTGCGCGAGGTGGACGAGAAGGCGATCGTCCAGGGCGCGATCCGCGGCATGGTGGAGTCGCTCGATCCGCACTCCGCCTATTTCACGCCCGAGGAGTACAAGCTCTTCCGGCACGACCTCGAGGGGCATTTCGAGGGCATCGGCGTACAGATCGGCGTCCGCGACGGTTGGATCGTGGTGCTCTCCGTCTTCGAGGGGGGACCCGCGGCGCGTGGGGGACTCCTTCCGGGTGACCGCTTCGTCCACATCGACGGCGTCGACGCGCGCGATCTCCGCGTGGAGGACGCGGCGCGGCTGGTCCGCGGCGCCCCCGGCACCAAGGTGAAGATCGGGATCCGGCGCGCGGGCGTGGAGCAGGACCTCGACTTCGAGCTCGAGCGCGGCCGCGTACGCATCGAGGCCGTCCAGAGCCGGCGGCTCGATCGCGGGATCGTCTACGTGGCCGTCCAGGCCTTCCAGGAGAACGTCGCGCGCGACGTCGAACGCGCGCTCGAGGCGGCGGAGCGCGAGGGCGAGCTCACGGGGCTCCTGCTCGATCTGCGCGACAACGGCGGCGGCCTCGTCTCCGAGGCCGTGGCGATCGCCGATCGCTTCCTCCGGCGCGGCACGATCGTGACCACGCGGGGCCGCGACGGAAAGGTGATCCAGCGCGAGCGCGCGCGGATCCCGGGCACGCGGGCGTCGTTGCCCATCGTGGTGCTCGTGAACGGGCGCTCGGCGAGCGCGGCGGAGATCCTCGCGGCGGCGCTCAAGGAGAACGGGCGCGCGAAGCTCGTGGGCACGCGCACCTTCGGCAAGGGGAGCGTGCAGCGCATCTTCGAGCAGGCCGACGGCTCGGCCATCAAGCTCACGACGGCGCTCCACTACGGCCCCTCGGGCGAGACCATCCAGGCGCGCGGCGTGGAGCCCGACGTCCTCGTCGAGGCGGTCGATCCGGACGCGTTCGCGGCGGCCGTGCTGCGCGAGCCGAGCGGCGGCGAGGCCCTGCTCGAGCGTCACATCGAGGCCGCGCGGCGGGCTGCGGCGGAGGAGGCGCGCTTCTTCGAGGACGACCTCCAGGCGCGCGTCGCCTATCACCTCCTGCGCTCGGAGCTACGCTGAGCGCCGCCTCAGCCAGCGGAAGGTGAGCTCCGGCGTCTCCCCGGGCACGCGCGCGACCTCGACGAAGTCGGGCGGGATCTCGGGGAAGTAGGTGTCGCCCTCGTAGTCGCCGTCGACCTCGGTGAGCACGATCTCGGTCGCGTGGGGGAGGGCGGCCTCGTAGAGCGCGCCGCCGCCGATGACGAAGGGCTTCTCGTCGAGCGCGTGCGCGTGGGCCAGGGCTTCGTCGAGCGAGCCGAAGACGAGCACGCCCTCGGGCGCCTCGAAGCCCTTGCGGCTCACCACGACGTTGGTGCGGCCGGGGAGGGGCCTGCCGATGGACTCGAAGGTCTTGCGGCCCATCACCACCACGTGGCCGAGCGTCTCGCGCTTGAAGTGCTTGAGGTCCTCCGAGAAGCGCCAGGGCAGATCGCCCTGCTTCCCGATGAGCCGCCGGCGATCCATGGCCACGATGAGCGAGAGCTCGCTCATACCGCGACCGGCGCCTTGATGGCGGGGTGGGGATCGTAGCCGACGAGCTCGAAGTGCTCGAAGCGGAAGTCCTCGAGGCGCTTCACCGAGGGGTCGAGCTTCATCAAGGGGAGCGGCCGCGGCTCGCGCGAGAGCTGGAGACGCGCTTGCTCGAAGTGGTTCGAGTAGAGGTGCGCGTCGCCGAAGGTGTGGACGAACTCGCCGGGCTCGAGGCCCGTGACGTGCGCGATCATCATCGTGAGGAGCGCGTAGCTCGCGATGTTGAAGGGCACGCCGAGGAAGACGTCGGCGCTGCGCTGGTAGAGCTGGCAGCTGAGCTTCCCGCGCGCGACGTAGAACTGGAAGAGCGTGTGGCAGGGCGGGAGCGCGACCTCGCCGGCCTCCTTGGGATGCCACCCGCTCACGATGAGCCGGCGGCTCTCGGGGTTGCGGCGGATCTCCTCCACCACCCAGGCGAGCTGATCGAAGCCGTCCTTCTCGTAGGTGCCGTCGGGGCGCTTCGTCGCGCCGAAGTTCCGCCACTGGTGGCCATAGACGGGGCCGAGCTCGCCCGCGGGGCGGCCGAAGCGGGCCGTCTGCTCGGCCGTGGCCCACTCGTCCCAGATCGTGACGCCGGCCTCCTGGAGCGACCGGACGTTCGTCTCGCCGCGGATGAACCAGAGGAGCTCGTGGATGATCGACTTGAGGTGGACGCGCTTGGTGGTCAGCAGCGGGAAGCCCGCGCCGAGATCGAAGCGCATCTGGTGGCCGAAGATGCTCCGCGTGCCGGTGCCGGTGCGATCGCCTCGGTCGACGCCTTCTTCGAGGATCCGCGAGAGGAGCGAGAGATAGGCCTGCACGGCGCCTGAATATCCGCGAAGCGGGGGCGGGTCAATTGGCGTCTGAGGGGCTCAACGCCCCGCTTCCTCGTCGCGCTTGATCGAATAGCGGACGAGGGAGCGGAGGATCTCGTTGCGCTCGAGATCGCCGATGAGGCGCTTCATGTCCTCGTAGAGCGAGGGATCGACGAGGAGGCTGCCGATCGTGCCCTTGCCGGCGCGGACGTCGGCCGTGATGGCGGCGATGTCGGCGCTCGCCTCCTCGAGGTGCGCGATCATGCTCTTGCCCTCGTCGCCGTAGATGAGGTCGTGGATCGCGCCGTTGCCCTCGCGGATCTCGCGGAGGATCGCGGCGAGCTCCTTGCCCGCGTCGCCCACGCGGCCGACGGAGTCCTTGAGCGTGTCGCCGTAGATGAGCTCGTGCGCGCTCCCGTCGCCCTTCTCGATCTCGGCGATGATCGCGTCGAGGCGGCGCGCGGTGCGCGAGAGGGCGGCGCCCGTCGCGCGGATCTCCTCGATGGCGGTGGAGACGGAGTCGGCGGTCTTGCGATCGGTGAGCAAGCGCTGGACGGTGCCGTCGCCCTCGGCCCACATGCGCGAGATCTCGGCCACGTGCTTGGCGATCTCGCCGAGATCGCGCCCGAAGTCGCCCTCGGCGAGCGGATCGGTGACGCGTCGGAGGTTCTCGGCCGTCGCGCGGACCTCGTTCATGGCCTTCTCCGCCTCGTCGAAGAGGTCGGTGCTGGACTTGGCGAAGACGGGCGCCTCGGGCGGCCAAGGCGGGAGGCTCGACGAGCCCACCGTGACCTCGAGCATCTTGTCGCCGAGGAGGCCCTGTCCGCCGATGCTCGTCATGCTCGAGCGCGGCTTGCCGGCCGGGACGGTGCTCGGGTGCGGGCCCTCGGGATCGCCGCGGAGGAGCCGCGCCGTCTCGGCGACCACCTCGAACCGCACGACGACCTCGCCCTTCTCGTCGAGCGCGACGCTCGTGACTGAGCCCGCGCGGACGCCGGCGACGTAGACGGGCGAGCCGCGGCGGAGGCCCTCGGCCGACTCGAGCCGTGTCACGTACTGCACCTTCGAAGAGAAGGTGTTCCGCTGCTGCCCGATGACCACGACCATGGCGATCGCGAGCGTGATCGAGGTGAGGATGAAGGCGCCCACGCGGACGTTCATGCGGTCGGGCGAGGTGCTCACGCGTTCTTCCTCCCGAAGGTCTCCTCGATGGCGGCGTCGAAGCTCGGGTCGCCGTTCACGAAGGCGCGCACGCGATCGTCGGGGCAGCGGGCGAGCTCGTCGTAGGTCCCCACGAAGCGCACCGCCCCCTGATCGAGCATCGCCACGCGATCGCTCACCGAGCGGACGGTGGCGAAGTCGTGCGTCACCACGATCGAGGTCAGCGAGAGCTGAGCCGCGAGGTGACGGATCAGCCGGTTGATGCGCTCGACGTTCACGGGATCGAGGCCGGTGGTCGGCTCGTCGTAGAGCATGACCTCCGGATGCGAGGCGATCGAGCGCGCGAGGCCCACGCGCTTGCGCATGCCGCCCGAGAGCGCCGCCGGCCACATCTCCTCGATGCCGGGGAGGCCCACGTAGGCGAGCGACTCGGCGACGCGTGCGCGGATCTGGTCCTCGTCGAGCTTGCGCTGCTCGCGGAGCCCGTAGGCCACGTTCTCGAAGATGGTGAGCGAGTCGAAGAGCGCCGCGCCCTGGAAGAGCATCGCCACCCGCCGCCGGAGCCGGACGAAGGCCTCCTCGCCGCCCGCGGTCACGTCTTCGTCGTCGAAGACGATCTGGCCCTCGTCGGGCTCGAGGAGGCCCACGATCATCTTGAGGAGGACGCTCTTGCCGCAACCCGAGGGGCCGATGATGCTCAGCGTCTCACCGCGGCGGATCGAGAGGTCGACGTTCGAGAAGACCCGCTTCTTCCCGAACGCCTTCTTCACGCCGCGGATTTCGAGGTAAGCCACGAGCCGCCAGGATACCAGGCCGCTCGCGATCGGCACGCCCGATCACTCGGCGGCGTCGAGGTTCGCCAGGTCGGCGATCTGGAGCCGCGTGTCGTCGTCCGCGCAGGTGACGATGCGCGCCTTGCCCGCGGTGAACGCGACGCAGGAGGTCGGCTCCATCGGGCCATCGGCCGTGGCGACCGACTTGGGGAGGTCGGTGAGGAGCTCGCCGCGCGCGCGCTGCGGATCGGCGAACGCGTCGAGGGTGGCCTCGCTGGCCTTGCAGGCGGCGGCCCCGAGCGGGGAGCCCTCGGGCAGGCGGAGCGCCGCCGCGGCCTGGACGCCGGAGGCATCCTCCTGACAGGAGAAGCGGAGCATCTGGAGCTGGCCGCGGAGCCAGAAGCGGTGGGTCTCGATCATGGCCTCCTCGGGGCCGCCGCCGCCGAAGACGCCGATGTACTTGCCGACGAGGTAGGCGCCCGCGGACACGGCCGCCGCGAGGACGAAGAAGAGGATGGCGAGCGCGGGCCCGATGCCGCTCTTCTTGGGCGCGACCGACGGACGCGACTCGCGAGGTGCGGGATCGAGGCGGGGCGCGCGGCGCTCCTCGGAGCGGGGCTCGGACACCACCGGCGCGGCCACGGGGGCCTCGACGGCCGGCGCGGGCTCGGGCCGCGAGGGCGCGGCGGGCTCGGGCTCGGCGGCGGGCGGCGGGATGACGGCGGGCATGCCGCCGACGATCGTCTTCTGGAAGGCGAGGTTCTTGCTGGCGCCGAGGCCGCCGGCCTGGACCGGGCCGCCGGGCGCCTGGCCGCTGGGATCCGTATCCTCGTCCGCGGCCCAAGCGGCCGCCTGGGCGGACGGCGCAGGCGCGGCCACGGGCGCGGGCTCGTTGGCGGCGGGCGGCGGGATGACGGCGGGCATGCCGCCGACGATCGTCTTCTGGAAGGCGAGGTTCTTGGTGGGGGCGCCGACCGATTGCACCGGGCCACCGAGCGCGGGCG
>JAAYBZ010000104.1 GCA_012744445.1 Myxococcales bacterium
GCGGGGAGCTGGATCTCGAAGCCGCGATCCTCGAACTCGAAACGCTCGAAGGCCGGGCCGCGGAGGAGGGCGTATTCGGAGTGGACGCCTTCGTTGGCGCGTGCGTCGACCGGCGCCGAGAGCACGTGCTTCGCGCGCGTGACGCGCGCCACGTGGCCGACGATCTCTTCGCGCCGTCGATCCATGCCGGCGGTGACGATCTGCACGACCGCCGCGTCGCCGAAGACGTCCACGATGAGGCCGGGGAGGTCGTCCCCTTCACCGTGGACGAGCCGATAGCCTTCTCGGGGATTCGACGGGATCCCGAGCACCTCGCGGCGGAAGCGGGCGGCGGCGTCGAGGCGTCGACCGATGGCGGCGCCGTCGAGCTTCTCCCCCGGCGTCCGGCTCATGATGCGCACGGGGATGGCCGAGCGGGGCGAGTAGAACCCCGCGCCGATGAAGTTGCCGTTGGGATCGACGACGTCGACGGGATCTCCCTCGGCCGGGGCACCTTCGATGCCGTCGATGGCCTGCGCATAGATCCAGGGATGCCCGGCCCACACCGGCTGCACGTGTCCGCGCCTCAGTCGAACTCTCGCCATTCCGGAGGAACGTAGCGCAATTGCGGAGACGCGGAGTCGCTGGGCACAGCGGCGGTGCCGTTTCCCGCGCATGTCCGTTTGCCGTCCTTGTGGCTCGGCCTTAGTTTACGCTGGATGCCGGCCCGGTCGGAGACCGACCGCATCGTCGTTACGCGGCCACCTGGGCCGTAGCTCCGCGTCACGCGGAATATTGGAGGCCAACGTGGGCAACTTTTCGATGGGCGAGCTCCTGATCGTCCTGGTCATTCTCCTCCTGGTCTTCGGCGCGAACCGCCTCCCCGCCATCGGCGAGGGGCTCGGGAAGGCCGTCCGGAACCTCAAGCGCGGCCTCTCTGCCGACGACGACATCGAGGTCAGCAGCAACGCCCCGCGCGTGCCCTCGAAGACCCAACGCACGGCCGCCGAGGAGATCGAAGAGGCCGAGGTCGTCGAGAAGAAGGGCTGATCCGCGTGACCCCCGTCGCGGCTCGGGTGCGATGGCTTGACGTCTCGCATCCGCCACGGCTACACCGGGCACGGTGTCCCAATTGATGCCCGATCGAAAGCCCCCTGCGCGCATCATCAAGCGATACGCGAACCGTAAGCTCTACGACACTCGCGAGAGTCGCTACGTCACGTTGCTCGACATCGCGAGGCTGATCCGTGAGGGCGAAGAGCTCCGGATCATCGACAACAAGAGCAAGGACGACGTGACGAACGTCACCTTCGCCCAGATCATCTACGAAGAGGAGAAGATCGGCGATGGTGAGCCCAACTCCGTGGGCGTCCTCCGCGAGTTCATCCGCTCGGGTACCGACAAGCTCCTCGCCTCCATCCGAGAGTCGGCCGTGGGGCGCCTCGTCCAGCGCGCCGATCAAGAGCGGCTCGAGGCGCTCGAGGCCCTCACCACGGCCACCGAACGCGCCGAGGCGGCGGGTCGCCGTGCGCTCGAGACGATCGTCGCCGCGCCGCGCGAGGCCGAAGCGGCCGGTCGCCGCGCGCTCGACGCGCTCCTCGCCGCGCCGAAGGGCGCCATCGACGAGCTCCAGCGCCTCGCCGACGATGGCCTCCGAGCCGTCCTGGGCGCCGCCATCGCGCGCGTGCAGTTCCTCCAGGGGGAGGTGGGGCGCCTCCAGACCCGCATCGAGGAGCTCGAGACCAAGCTGAAGGAGCTTCAGCGCCGCGAACGGGAATAACCGAGCGGCGTTGGTCGTTACTCACGACACATGCGCAATCCCATCCGTCTCTTCCGGAAGCGAACGCACGAGAAGCGCGAGGCGTTCGAGCTCGAGGCGATGCCTCACCTCGAGGCCCTCTACGTCGCGGCCCGCCGGATGACGCGCTCGGCCACCGAGGCCGACGACCTCGTCCAGGAGACGATGCTCAAGGCGTACCGGTTCTACGACCGCTTCGAGCCGGGCACGAACATGCGCGCCTGGCTCCTGAAGATCCAGACCAACGCCTACATCAACCGCTATCGTCGCCGCGTCCGGGAGCGCTCCTTCCGTGAGAGCGAAGACGCGCAGCCGATCGGCGAGAGCCTGATGAGCCGCGCCGCCGTCCGCGCGCTCGCCAACCCGCTCGACGAAGCGCACCGCCGCATGCTGGCGGGGGCCATCCAAGAGGCCCTCGACGCGCTCCCCGAGGGGCAGCGCATCCTGATCGTGCTCGCCGATCTCGAAGAGCTTTCGTACAAGGAAATTGCCGACGTGCTCGGCTGTCCGGTGGGGACCGTGATGTCGAGGCTCCACCGCGCTCGCAAGGCCATGCAGAAGCACCTCGTCGATCACGCCATCGATCTCGGAATCGTCGCCGAAGAGCCCGTCGAGGGGCCGGTCTCGCTCGAGACCTACCGCGCCGCGAGGGGAGGGGCCGCGTGAGGTGTGAGCTCATCGATCGCCGCGTCGGCGCGTACGTCGACGGAGAGCTCGACCCCGCGAGCATGCTCGACGTCGAGCGTCACATCGAAGCCTGCGGGCGCTGCCAGGAGCGCGTGGGCTTCGAGCGTCGCTTCCGCTCGCTCGTGAACGAATCCCTCACCGGCCTCGAGCTCCCCGAGGATCTCCGCGAGCGCATTTCGCGGAACCTCGACGCGGTCGACGTGCGGAGCGAGGCGGCCGTGCTCCGGCGCCGCTCGCTCCAGGTCTTCGTGGCCGCTGCGGGCATTACGCTCGCCGTCGGGCTCGGCCAGCAGGCGCGCCTCTCGTTCCCCGAGGCGGTCGTCGCCGAGAGCGCGCCGCCGCCTCAGGTGGCCAGCCTCACGCCCGTCTTCGACGAGGTCGTGCGGCTCCATGCGAGCGGGCTCCCCGCCGACGTACGCCCGCAGGCGCCCTCCGAGGTCAGCCAGTACTTCCGCGACAAGGTCTCGTTCCCGGTCACGCCTGCCGTCTTCGACGGGAACGAAGCGCGCCTCACCGGCGCCCGGCTCCACCCGGTGGGGACCCGCAAGGCGGCCGCGCTCTACTACGACGTGGGCGGGCGGCGCGTGACGGTGGTCGTCACCGACGGACACCTCCCCGAGCTCGGCGGTCCCATTCCCGAAGGCGAGATCGTCTTCCGAGACGTGGGGGGGTACACCGTGCCCGTGCGGCGCCAGGGTGACCTCACCTACGTCTTCACCGGAGACGTCGACCGCGAGACCCTCCTCCGGCTCGCGAAGAGCGCGCGCGTCGGTCGCTGAGCGTCCCCTGGGGAGGTCGCCCGCTTCGCCGAAGGCCGCGAAATGGCGCGGCAATTCCTGCCTTCGTCGTTGACACGAAGTCGAGGGGAGCCATAGCATCGGCAGCCTGTCTCGTGTCCGAATCGGCCGAGCCCCTTGGGAGTCGCATGTCCACTCGCATCCTCGTCTTCGAAGCCGATCCTGATTTCGCCCGCGCCGTCAAAACGCGGTTCACCTCGGCGGGTGCCGACGTCGACGTCGTCGCCGACGCGGCCGAGGGCCTCGAGCTCGCGGAGAAGCAGCCGCCTTCGCTGATCCTGCTCACGGTCGAGCTCGGGAAGACCAACGGCTTCCTCGTCTGCAAGAAGATCAAGAAGACGCCGGAGCTCAGCTCCATCCCGCTCGTCCTCCTCTCGAGCTCACCCGACGCCGAGGGCGCCTTCGAGCAGCACAAGCAGCTCAAGTACCGCGCCGACGAGTACGTGAAGAAGCCCGTCGGCATGGACGCGCTCTTCCAGATCGCCAAGCGCTTCGTCGCGCTCGAAGAGCTCCACACCGACGACCGCACGGAGATCCTCTCGCGCGACGAGGTCGACGCCGAGATCGACAAGTTCGCCGACGACGCCTTCGACTCGCTCTTCGTGTCCGACGAGCCGGCCGCGCCGAGCGCGCCGGTCGAAGAGGAGTCCATCGAGGACATCCTGCTCGACGACGCGCTCGAGATGGACGAGATGGACGATCCCTTCCAGGAGCCCGCGGTCGAGGCGCCCAAGCGGCCCACCTCGCTCCCGCCGCCTCCGCCCGTCGCCAGCGTGCCGGCGCCGGCTGCGTCCACCGAGGAGCTCGAGGCGGCGCGCGCCGAGGCCCGTGCCGCGGCCGAGAAGGTCGACGCCCTCGAGAAGCAGGTCGCCCAGCTCGAGGAGGCGCTCCGCGCCGCCAAGAACGAGGCGGGCGCCGTGGCCGAGCTCGAGGAGGCGCTCCGCGCGGCCAAACGCGAGGCGAGCGAGGTCGCCGGGCTCAAGGCCAAGATCAGCGATCTCGAGCGCGCGGCCTCCGGCGCGAGCGCGTCGAGCCGCGAGATCCTCGACCTCCGCGAGCAGCTCAACAAGAAGGACAAGGAGATCCTCGAGCTCCGCGATCAGGTCACCGGGCGCGACAAGCAGCTCATCGAGCTCCGCGAGCAGAACCTCTCCGCCGCGCGCGAGAAGGCCGATCTCGACGAGAAGCTCGTCGACCTCGAACGCCAGCTCCACGGCGCGAACGAGCGCATCCAGAGCCTCGAGGCCGACAAGGAAGCCGCGAACAAGCGCAACCAGGAGCTCAAGGCGCGCACCGAGAAGCTCGAGGAGAAGGCCCGCGGCCTCTCCGATCAGCTCGAGGCCGAGCGGGCCGAGGCGGCGCGTAAGCTCGCCGAGCGTGAGGAAGCCGCGGCTTCGGCGCTCGCGAGCGCCAAGGCCGCCGCGGCCGCTGCGCTCGAAGACGAGCGGAGCGCGCACCAGAAGGCGCTCGAGGAGGCCAAGCGCGAGGCCGACGCCGCCCTCGAGTCCGCCCGCGCCGAGCACGCGGCCGAGATCCAGCGCAAGGCCGAGGAGGCCGAGCAAGAGAAGGCCCGCGCCGTCGAGGCCGCGATCGAGGCCGAGCGCGCCGCCGCCGCCAAGCGCCTCGAGGAGCGCGAAGCCGAGCTCCGGGCCGAGCAGGCGGCCGCGCTGAGCGCCAAGGAAGAGGAGCACGGGCGCGAGCTCGCGGTCCTCGGGCGCAAGCTCGCCGACACCGAGCGCTCGCTCGAGGAGACGCGCGGCAAGCTCGGAGAGACCGAGGCGGCGCTCGCGAGCACGCGCGGTGAGCTCGAGTCCGCGCAGGCCGAGCTCCGCACCACCAGCGAAGACCTCTCGGCCGCGCGCGCCAAGATCGCTGCGCTCGAGGCGGAGATCGCCGAGGGCAAGGCGGCGCGCGCCGAGCTCGAGCAGAAGCTCGCCGAGGCCCTCGAGCGCGCCGATCGCGCCGAGCGGAAGATCGCGCACGACGAGGAGCTCCTCGCGCGCGTGCACAAGGCCATGGCCATCGGCCTCGGCCTCCTCGAAGAGCAGCGGAAGAGCGCCGACGCGGCGGAGTGATTCAGCCGCTGGAGAGCGCGAGCCACGTCAGGACGGCGAGCGCGACCCCGACGGCCACGACACCCACGAGGGTCGAACGCGACGCGCCCAGCTCGGGCGCGCTTCGTTTTCCGTCCGCGGCGGCGTTCGTGAGCAGGAGCGTCGCTTCGGCGACGGGGAGGGGCTCGGTGGCCGAGAGCGGCGCGGTCTCGCCCTCGACGATGGCGCGCGTCGGCTCGATCGCAGCGGGGCTCGTCGCGGCCGTCTCGAGGCTCATACGCTCCTTCGCGCGCGCCTCGCGTCGGGCGCGGACCTCGGCTGCGAGCGCCGTCCTCGCCGAGACCTCGCCGCCGAGGCCCGCGAGCGATTCGAGGACCTCGCGCGCGTCCCGCGGACGATCGTCGGGGCGAGGCGAGAGGAGCGACTCGACCACGGCCTCGAGCGCCGGAGGCACGTGGGCCCGAAACGACGCGAGCGGCGCGCGCCGGCCCAGCGCGGCGTGCTCGAGCGTCTCGGGATCGTTCCGGCCTTGATAAGGCCGCGTGAGCGTGAGGAGCTCGTAGGCGACGACGCCGAGCGAGAAGAGATCGGAGCGTACGTCGTAGTGGCCCGTGCGCGCGTACTCGGGCGCCATGTACGGGATCTTGCCGCGGATGATGCCCGTGGCCGTGCGGTACGAATCGCCGACGGCCTTCGCGATGCCGAAGTCGACGAGCTTCACGTCCCCGTCGATGCCGAGGAGGACGTTCGAAGGCGAGATGTCGCGGTGGACGAGGCCGTTCGGGATCGCGTCCGTCTCGAGCGTGTGCGCGTGGTGCAGGGCGAGGAGCAGATCCTTCAGGATGAGCAGCACCGTCTCGATGGGCGGCAGCTCCCCTCGCTCACGGATCGCGGTGAGGTAGGCGCGGAGATCGATCCCCTCCACGTACTCGAGGACGAGCGCCGGTCCCTCGTCGTCCACGAGCGTCTCGATGGCGCGCGCGATGCCGCCGTGGCTGAGCTGGAGCGAGAGCCGCGCCTCGCGCTCGAAGAGGCGCACGAGCTCGGGATCGTCGCGATGCCCGGGCAGCATGCGCTTCACGCAGACGCGTGTGGTGATGCCACCGGGAGAAGTCCGGAGGCATTCGAGCGTCTCGGCCATGCCCCCGGCGCCGATGCGACGAATCACCTCGAGAGATGAACTCACGTTCCTGGGCGCGCCATGTACCACTTCGCCGGGGCCCGGCTCAAGACACCCCCTCGCCCATGCCCGGCATCGCGGGGATCGGGCGGTTCGTCGCGTCGAGGCGTGCTCGCGGGAAGATGGTGTGGCGCGCCATGAACGCGCCCGCCGGGCGATGGTTTCCGCTCAGGCCGAGGCCTCCGAAGGGGAGGCGCGACGAGGCGCCGGCGGTGCTCCCGTTCTCGTGGACGACGCCCACGCGCAGGCGCCGGACGATCGCCGCGCGACGCTCGGCCGAGGCGGAGTGCACGGTCGCGACGAGGCCGAAGCGGCTGGCGTTGACGATCGCGACGGCTTCGTCGTCGGAGTCCACGACGTAGACCGCGAGATCGGGGGCGAAGAGCTCCGTGTCGGTGTACCCGTCGACGAAGACGTCCTTCGAGGGGGCGATCCGGATCGTGGGCGCGACGTAGGCGCCTTCGTGACCCTCGACGTCGACCGCGTGGCCGCCGACGAGCGTCTCGAAGCCGGCGCGTTCGGCGGCCGCGCCTGCGTCGAGGAAGCGCGCACGTGCGGCCTCGTCGACGAGCGCGCTCATGAAGACCTCGTCCTCGACGAAGCCCACGCGGATCCCGCGCGCGAGCGCCGAGAGCCGTTCGAGGAAGGGATCGACGATCGCGCGGTGCACGACGAGGCGAGAGGTGGCCGAGCAGCGCTGCCCCGCCGTCACGAAGGCGCCGTGCGCGACCGCACGCGCCGCGCGATCGATCTCGGCGTCGTCGAGCACGAGGGCGGCGTTCTTCCCGCCGAGCTCGAGGGCGAGCAGGCAATCGGGGCGGTCGGCCATCGCCCGCGCGAGCTCGCGTCCGGCGCGCACCGAGCCGGTGAAGTAGAGCGCGTCGAGCTCTTCGTATGCGGCGAGACGTCGGCCGACCTCGACGCCGCCCTGGACGAGGTTGAATACGCCGGGTGGGAAGCCCGCGCGGTGGACGAGCTCGGCGAGGAGCTGCCCCACGCCGGGCGTCTTCTCGCTGGGCTTGAAGACGACCGTATTGCCGAAGAGGAGGGCAGGCGCGATCTGTCCGAGCGGGAGGTGACCTGGGAAGTTGAACGGGCCGATCACGCCCACCACGCCGAGGGGGAGCGCGTCGATCGTCTCCTCCGCCGTCTCGAAGGCCTCGTGCCCGAGCGCGCGCGTGCCGAGCTCGAGCGTGAGCGCGATCTTCGCGGCCATGGCGTCGACCTCGCCGCGCGCCTCCCAGAGGGGTTTTCCGGATTCGAGGGCGATGCGCCGGGCGAGCGGCTCGCGGCAGTCCACGAGGGCCTCGCGGAGCGCCCCGAGGAGTGGCTCTCGCGCCGCGACGGGGCAGGCCGACCACTCGGCGAGCGCGCGTCGCGCCGCTTCGCACGCCCGCCCCACGTGGTCGACGCTCGAGGTGTGTCGCCCCACGACGATCGCGCGATCCGCGGGGCATCGGACGGTCCACGTCTCGCCCCGCGTCGCTGCGACGAACTCTCCCTCGACGTAGTCGCCGCGCCCCTCGACGAATCGCTCGCTGTCCATGCGTCGCCCCCCTCGAGCGACTATGGCGCAGCTCAGCTCAGCTTGCGATAGATGCCCACGACGACCCCGAGGATGGAGTTGGGGCGGAAGTCCGTCTTGGGGATGAGGATGGGCGCCATCTGCGAGTTGGCCGGCTGGAGGCGGATGTGATCGCGCTCCGGGAAGTAGTACTTGCAGGTCGCTTCTTCGCCCACCAACGCGATGACGATCTGGCCGCGTTCGGCGGTGAGCTGCTTGCGCACGAAGACGAAGTCGCCGTCGTGGATGCCGGCCTCGATCATCGACTCACCGACGATGCGGAGCCCGAAGACGTCACGCGCGCCGCCGACGAGCATGCGGTCGACGTGGACGCGATCCTCGGTGGTCTGGATGGCCTCGGCGAGCGCGCCTGCCGCCACGCGGCCCACCACGGGGATCGCGACGAGGTCGAGCTCTTGGAGGACGTCGTCGTGCGCGGGCTCCGGCGCGGGCTCGGCCGCGGGGGCCTTGCGGACGAGCCGGAGGGTGCGGGACTTCATGTCCTCCCGGGTGAGGTAGCCCTTGCGCTCGAGCGCCCTCAGGTGGTCGTTGACGCCGTTGGTGGAGCGGATGCCGAGGTGGTTCCCGATCTCGCGCAGGGTGGGTGGATAGCCTCGACGTGCGATCGACTCGGAGATGAAGTCGAGGACGGCGCGTTGGCGATCGGTGAGCTTCTGCATGACGGGCGCTTCCCCCTCTCGGCTGAACGAATGGACCGCTGAATGACTGAGCAGCGAAGTCACGCTATCCCGCCCCGAGACGACTGTCAAAAAAATCACCGATCAGGTGTTCCGTAGGGGACGTGGTACGGTCCCACGATGAAAATCCCTCGAAAACCCCGACATCTCCCCGACGCGCCGCGACATGATCCTATTTACGGGCGCGAAACGATGTGGAAATAATGACCCCGTATACCAGCCTGAGAATGATTCGAACGCGAGCTGGGAGGTCTGGGTGAAGAAAGTCGAAGCGATTATCAAGCCGTTTAAGCTCGACGAGGTCAAGGACGCCCTCGCCGAGGTCGGGGTCAAGGGCATGACCGTGACCGAGGTGAAGGGGTTCGGCCGCACCGGAGGCAAGCGCGAGGTCTACCGTGGCTCGGCCTACGTCGTGGACTTCGTGCCCAAGGTGAAGGTCGAGATCGTCGTGGCGGACGAACTCACCGCCCAGGTCGTGGAAGCGATCGAGAAGGCGGCCCAGACCGGCCGCATCGGTGATGGAAAGATCTTCGTCTTCGCGGTCGAAGAGGCGATCCGGATCCGTACCGGCGAGCGAGGCGAGGCGGCGGTCTGAGACCGTAGCCCACACCGCACCCCGCGAAGGCCCGCGCGAGAGCGCGGGCTTTTTTCGTGGAATTGCGCGGTTTGGGGAGGTGCGGGCAGAAAGCCGAGGCTTTTCCTCGCCGGGATTCCATTCGATGTTTGACCCTCCCGAGGGGTCTCGGATAGCCTAGCTCGGCTTTTCTGACGATGGCCGAAATCTCAAAGCGAATCGCCGCCACTGCGTTGAGGGTCCTGCCCCGTAAGGGACTGAGCCGCGCCCTCGGCGCCGTCACGCGCGTCGGGGCGCCCAAGTCGGGCGTCGAGCGCGCGATCGACGTCTTCGTGCGGGCGTACGACGTCGACCTCTCCGAGGCCGTCCGACCGGAGGGTGGGTACGCCACCTTCAACGATTTCTTCACGCGCCGCCTCGTCCCGGGCGCGCGCCCCATCGATCCCGCGGTCGAGTCCATCGTCTCCCCGTCCGACGGCTCGCTCGAGGCGCTCGGCCTCGTCGGCGATGACTCCTCGTTCGAGATCAAGGGCAAGCGCTACACCCCGGCCGAGCTCCTCGGGAGCGAGCGCCTCGCCGAGGCCTTCCGCGGCGGCGCCCACGGCACCATCTACCTTTCGCCGCGCGACTACCACCGCGTGCACGCGCCCGTGTCGGGCCGCGTGCTCTCGGTCGAATACGTCGCGGGGACGCTCTATCCGGTCAACTCGATCGGGACCGAGTACGTCGACGGGCTCTTCGCGCGCAACGAGCGCGTCTGCGTGGTGCAGGAGTCCGAGACGCACGGCCTCGTCGCCACCATCCTGGTCGGTGCCATCGGCGTCGGGCGCATGAGCCTCGCCTTCGAAGATCTCGTGACCAACGCGGGGACGCCCGCGCGACGCATCGAGTACGGCGAAGACGGCCCCTTCCTCGAGAAGGGACAGGAGCTCGGAATCTTCAATTTGGGCTCCACCGTGATCTTCTTCGTCGACGGACGATGCAAGCTCGATCTCGAGGCGCGCGTAGGTACGCCGGTGCGAATGGGGGAGCGGATCGCCACGGGGAGGATCACTTGAGCGGTGCGCAAGACGAGCTCGAGCGAGCGGGGGACGAGCCGAGCATCTCGGGTCGGCCGAGCACGATCATCGCGAGCGACATCTCCGACGCGGCCCAGCGAGAGGCCGAGTCCATCGCCGATCCCTTCGGTGACGACGCGCCGGAGATCGCCCTCCTCACCGAGGACGAAGAGGAGCGCGTCTCCACGCCGCCTCCGCCGCCTCCCGAGGCACTCGCCGCGTCCGCGTCCGGCAACGACGACGAAGACTCGGTGATCGAGCTCGAGGGCACCGAGGTGGAGGAAGAGCTCGACGAGGCTGCCGAGGTCGAAGAGGACGACGAAGAGCTCGAGCTCGACGAGGCCGACGTCGCCGAAGAGCTGCCCTCGTCCGGCCGCGAGAGCGGCGTCCCGCCGGAGCCGCCGCGCGACAGCCTCCCGGGTTCACGCCCCGCCGCGCCGTCCGCGCCCGCAGCGGCCGCGCCTCCGAGCAAGCCCAGGCCCGCCGCGCCGGCCGTCCCCGAGCGCAAGGTGGCCTGGTTCGAGGAGTTCTTTTCCGACGACTACCTCCGCACGGTCCGCCCGCCCGGCCCGCGGGCGCTCGCGACCGAGTGCAACTTCATCGTCGACATGCTCGGGATCGTCCCGGGCACCACGGTCCTCGACGTGGGCTGCGGCCTCGGCCTCCACGCCATCGAGCTCGCGCAACGCGGGGCGCTGGTGGTGGGGCTCGACCTCAGCCTCCCGATGCTCTCGCGCGCGGCCGACGAGGCGCAGGACCGCGGGCTCCAGATCAATTTCCTGCATGGCGACATGCGGGAGATGACCTTCGACGGCGCCTTCGACTGCGTGCTCTGCTGGGGCACCACGTTCGGCTACTTCGAAGACGAGGTGAACGGGAAGGTGATGCGTCGGATCTACGACGCGCTCCGTCCGGGCGGAAAGCTCCTCCTCGACGTCGTCAACCGCGACTTCCTCCTCCGCTCGCAGCCCAACTCGGTCTGGTTCGAGGGCGACGGATGCGTCTGCATGGAAGAGACGCGCGTGAACCCGCTCACCTCGCGGCTCGAGGTCCGGCGCAACGTGATGCTCGACGACGGACGTCAGCGGGACGCGACCTACAGCCTCCGCGTCTATTCGCTGCACGAGCTCGGCCAGGTCATGACCAAGGCGGGGTTCCGCGTGATCTCGGTGAGCGGCACGATGGCGACGCCGGGGGTGTTCTTCGGCGCGGACTCGCCGCGGATGATCGTCCTCGCCGAGCGGCGCGAGGACTGAACGCTCACTCGCGCAGGAGCGCCTCGGCCTCGAGCGCCCTCTGCGTGCGACGGCAGCGCTCGGCCCGCACGATGCCGTGTAGATCGGCCGTCGCGCGATCGAGATCGTCGTTTACCACGACATAGTCGAAGAAGCCGTAGTGCTCGATCTCGGCTTTGGCCTTGGCGAGGCGCCGCGCGATGGTCTCGTCGTCGTCGCTCCCGCGGCTGCGGAGGCGACGCTCGAGCTCGCGGAGGCTCGGCGGCAGGATGAAGACGGCCGTCACCGACGGCAGCTTGGCCTTGATCTGGCGCGCCCCCTGGTAGTCGATGTCGAATAGGATGCCGCGCTTGCCGAGCGAACGAGCGCGATCGAGCTCGGCGAGCGAGGTACCGTAGAGGTTGCCGTGGACTTCGGCCCATTCGAGGAACGCGCCCTCGTCGCGGAGCCGGACGAACTCTTCGCGCGCGACGAAGTGGTAGTCGGAGCCGTCGGTCTCGCCCTTTCGAGGCGCGCGCGTGGTGTGCGAGACGCTGAAGATGAAGTCGGGGAAGGCCGACAGGAGGCGGCGGGTGAGGGTGGTCTTCCCGGCGCCCGAGGGCGAGCTGATGATGAGCAGCTGAAGGTCGTCGCGCACAGCGTTCTCCGGCGTCAAAGCACGTTCTGGACTTGTTCGCGCAGCTTCTCGAGCAGGGATTTGAGCTCGATCACCACGCTCGAGAGTTTGCCATCGGCGCTCTTGGAGCCAAGCGTATTCACCTCGCGGTGCATCTCCTGGAGGAGGAAGTCGAGGCGCCGCCCGACGGGCTCGTCCTTCTGGAGGAGGGCGTCGAATTCGGCGAGGTGCGCATCGAGCCGCGCGAGCTCCTCCGTGACGTCGCTCTTGTCGGCGAGGATGGCTAGCTCGAGCTCGAGGCGGCCTTCGTCGAGCGGGACGTTCTGGCCTTCGAGGAGCGCGGCGATCCGCTCGCGGAGCCGGGCCCGGGCGCGTTCGACGCTCCGCGGGGCCTCGGCGCGCGCGAGCTCGAGCTGGGCGCGGACGTCCGCGGCGATCCGTCCGAGCTCGACGGCGAGCGCCGCGCCTTCGCGGGCGCGCATCGCCTCGAGCGCGTCGAGCGCCGCTTCGAGGGCCGCGCTGGCGGCGGCGTGGGCTTCGGCGTCGTCGGTGGAGGGTTTCGGTTCGCTCGGCGACGGGAGGGCGGCGTGGAGCGCCCAGGGGAAGGGGCCGCCGGGGTCGAGGCGATCGCGGAGCTCGGCGAGCGGAGCCAGGCGCTCGACGAGCTGCTCGAGCGACTCGCGGCGCGCGCCCTCCGCGAGGAAGGCCCCGATCTCCACGCGCCCGCGCGAGAGCCTTCGCTTCACGACGTCTTCGCCGAACCCGGGCGGAAGGCCGAGGCGGCGAGGCCAGGAGGCCCGGACCTCGCAGAAGCGGGCGTTCACGGAGCGGGCTTCGACGACGAGGGTGTCTTGGCCGAGGGGGGCTTCCCCGCGACCGAATCCGGTCATGCTCCGCACGGGCTCAGTCGAGGCGCTTCTTCTGACGGATCTGCGCGAGCACCTTCTCGTACTCGACCTCGAACGCCGCGGTGCCCTCGGTGAGGTTCTTGATGCGGGCGCGGACCTCGCGGTCGAGCTCCGACTCGACGTCCATGTGCTTCTTGAGGATCGCCGTGATCTTCTTCCGGAGCGTGACGTCGTCGGCGTAGATCTCCTCCACGTTGGCGCTGTGGAAGAGCATGTTGAGGAGCTGCTCGAGGATGTAGGGGAGCGTCTCGTCGGGCGGCGGGAAGTTCCGCTCCTTGGCGATCTGCTGACGCACCTTGTTCATGGACCCGTAGCCGAGGCCTTCGCGCGTCACGCGCTCCCTGGCCTCGTCGAGGATCTCCCGCTCCTGCCGCAAGAACTCCTTGAGGACCGCCTCGAGGTCCATCTTGGCCTCTTCGCGATCGGCGAGCTCGATGTCCTCGGCGGGGACCAAGGTGTCTAAGATCTCTTCGACGATAGGAGAGATCTTGCCGCTGAACAGTCGCATGGAACCGGTCCTCCCTTGAAGTGACGCGACACTAGCAGTCCCGTCCCCCTCGCGCATGTACGTAACGTCGTGTGGCGCAATTACCGTCTGGGATGGAGCGAGTCCCACGTCGGGCGAGTATGGCGACCCCAAAAAAGCGACGCGGAGTGTGATTTTTAGTTCCAGTACCGCGCTTGGGGATGGTATGGTGCGAACATAACATTTTCGTTCCGCGGGAATTCAAATTGGAGAGAACCCCCGTGTATCGTTCGCGGATCGGCCAATCGCCCTCGTTCGACGCATCCCCGACCCTGCGGGCCCTCCGCCGGTCCGACGTCTTCTCGGCGCTCAACGACACGGCCGAGCTGGCCGAGGCGGCAGAGCGCGCCCGGTGGGTCACCATCCCGAGGCGCCGTGAGATCACCCCGGATGCGGAGGGGACCGTCTTCGCCATCGTGACCGGGCGCGTGAAGGTCTGCTCGCAGGCGGGCGATCGCGACCTCACGCTCGGATATGCCGATCCCGGAGACGTGGTGGGCGAGGAGAGACTCTTCGGCCCCTCCATCGAGCGCCGCTACTACGCGGCCGAGCAGGTGGAGGCCGTCGCCCTCCCGTCGTCGTTCGTGCTCGACCTCCTCGGGCGGCATCCGCGCCTCGCGACCTCGATGCTCCGTTACGTGGGCGAGCGACGCGCGGCCCTCGAACGTCGCCTACGCGCGCTCCTCTGCCGCTCGGTGGAGAGCCGCGTCGCCGAATTCGTGCTCGAGGTGGCGGCGCGCTACGGCGTGCCCGATTCGCGTGGGACGCTCGTCTCCCAGCGCTTCACGCACCTCGACATCGCGAACTTCGTGGGCTCCACCCGCGAGACCGTCACGCTCGTGCTCGGCGACCTCAAGCGGGCGGGGCTCATCGACCTCGACCACCGGCGTATCGTCGTCCTCGACAAGGACGGCCTCGTCGCGCGTACGGCCGATTGAGCGCGCGGGCGTTCAGTCGGTCTCGTCGCCCGACTCGAGGCGGCGATTCATCTTCTCGATGAGCGACGCCCAGCCTTCGCGCTTGATGGTGCGCGTGAACTGCCTGCGGTAGTTGTCGACGAGCGAGACGCCGTCCGTGATGATGTCGACGACGCGGTAGTTCCCGTCGATCTCGCGCACGCGGTAGTCGATGAGCACGGGGGGCGCGCGCCGGTTCTTGGTGTCGCGCGCCTCGGTCTTCACGACGAAGTCGTCGCCCGCGGGCTCGGCGCCGAGGAAGCGCACCTTGAACTTGAGCGTGCGCTGCATGTTGCTCGTGTAGCTCCGCTCGACGAGCCGTTTGAGCAGGTTCGTGAACTCGCTGCGCTGCGCCTCGGACTTGCTCGCCCACTCGTCGCCGAGCGAGGCCTTGGCGATCGCGTCGTAGTCGAGGAACGCGTGGAGCGCCTTGGTGAGCGCCTCGTCGCGCGGGGGGCTGCTCGGCTTGGCGAGGAGCTTCGAGACGTTGTCGTGGTTCTTCTCGATGAAGCGCTGCGCACCTTCGGCGTCCGCCGAGGCGAGGGCAGGGATGACGAGCGCGAGGAGCGTGAGCGTGAGGATTCGCATCATGGACTTGGGAGGTAACGGACGACGCCCGAGAAGATTCACTCGTCGTCGTCGAGCTCGCACGAGGCGTTCCAGCCTCCGCGCGGGGCGACACCGGAGCCCGAGACGCGCCCGTAGCCCGCGATGGCGACGTTGAGGTCGTGGACCGCCTGGAGGCGGCTCCCGCGCTGGGTGTAATACGCCTTGATGGCTTCGATGAGGGTGCGCACCTCGGTCGTCCCCACCTGATAGCCCTGGAGGGCCGCCACGGTCCACGCGCGGGTGGTGCGCTCGCCCTCCTCGAAGGAGGTGAGGCGATCCTGGGCCGAGCGGATCTGGGCGTGGGCTTGCTCGAGCTCGAGCCTCATGCCGGCGCGCGCCTCACGGCGTCGGGCCTCGGTGGCGCGGAGGAGGGCGCGGGCGCGATCGACGCGCTTCACGGTGCCGTAGAAGTCGAGGTCCCACTGCATCACGAGCCCGGCCACGAGGTTCCGCGCGTTGGGCGAGTCGGAGATGAAGGGGTTCACGATGTTGGTACGCCCCGGCGTGATCTGGGCGCCCGCGCGCGCGGCGAGCACGAAGTCGGGGAGGAAGCGGGCGCGGTGGAGCTTCACCTGGAGCTCGCGCGCATGGACCGCTTGGTCGAGGAGCGTCGCCTCGGGACGCCGGGAGATCGCGAGCTCGAAGGTCTCGTCGTCCTCCTCGTCCTCGAGATCGAATTCATAGGCGACGAGGGGACAGTCGGGGATCGCCACGTCGTGCACGCCGGTGAGGGCGCGGAGCGCGGCCCTCGCCGTGCTCTTCAGGCGGTCGACCTCGGAGGCGCGGGCCCGAATCTCGGCGAGCGCCGCGGTGAGCCGGTAGCCATCCATCGGATCACTCGCGTCGCCCGACTCTTCGCGATCCTTCAGCGTGCGGATGGCCTTCTCGAGGATCGACACGCCCTCCTGCACCATCACCTCGAGGTCGAGCGCGAGCTGGAGCGCCATGTACGCGCGGATCACGTCCACACGGACCGCGGCGAGCGAACGATCCCGCTCGAGTCGCGCGGCCTCGACGCCGATGCGCGCCGTGTCACGGACGGCGCGGAGCTTGCCGAAGGTGATGAGCGGGATCGCGCCCTCGACCGTGGCGCCGGTCGTGGGACCCCAGGTTCCGCCGATGTTCACCTGGGTATCGTTCGAGTAGATGGGCGTGCCCGAGGCGCCGGGGACGAAGGAGAAATTGCCGAGCGCGCGGAACTGGAGGAAGGGCGCGATCCGGGCCTCGTCGAGCTGGGCCTCAGCCGCGTCGATGTCGTGGACGCGCGCCTCGAGCCCTGGGTAGTTCCGCTCGGCGGCCGCGAGCAAGGCCTCGAGATCGTGCGCCTCGGGCGCAGAATCGGCCTGGGCCGCCGAACGAAGGAGGAGGAGCGGCAGGATGAGGACGAGGAGTCGTGCGAAGGCGGCGCCCACGAAGACTCAGTTCATCATGCTCGATTTCGTCGACATCATCGAGCTGCCGTCCGAGCCGGAGCGGGCGGGGTGCTCGGCGTTGTAGCGCTGGATGAGCCGGTCGGTGAGATCGAGGTGCGTGGGGGCGAAGACGACGCCGCCTTCGTTGGCCTCGATGATGAGCGTGAACCCCTCGGCCTGGCCGATGCGGCGGAGGATGGCCTGCATGCGCTCCAGGATCTGCTGCGTGAACTCCGCCTCCTTGGCGGCGAGCTCTCGCTGCGACTCCATGTAGAACTGCTGGAGCTCGGCGAGCTTCTGCTGGTACTGGGCGTAGCGCTCGCGGAGGACGGCCTCGGCGAGGACGTTCTTCTGCTGCTCGAGCTGCTCTCCCATCCGCTTCAGCTCGTCCTGCATCGCGTCGAACTCCTTCTGACGCTTGTCGAAGAGCGCCTTGAGCCGCCGCTTGGCCTGACGACCGTCCTCGGTCTCGTTCATGGCGCGCTGGAGATCGACCACGCCGATCTTGACCTCCTGAGCCTCGGCCTTGGCGGTGATGCCCACGAGCAGGGCGAGCGCGAGGACGCTGACGATGTGACGGGAGAAGGACATCCTTGGGGGACCTTTCTGATAGGCCGGAGAGCCCGCGCTTTGCTACCGCCCGGTGCTCCTCGGGTCAAGCTTGCCATGGAGGACGCTCGACGCGGAGGGTGTATTCACCCTGGGCGACTCCATCGGGTGCGACGAGGGGATCGCGGCCTCGCTCAGAACGAGGTGCCGATGTTGAACTCGAAGCGGACCGGCTTCTCGCCGAATTCCTTGCGGCGGTTGATCGGGAAGCCCCACTCGAAACGGAGCGGGCCGAGCGGCGAGAACCAGCGGAAGCCGAAGCCCGCGGAGGTGCGGATGCCGTGCACGCCGCACTCGGAGGCCAGCTTGTCGTTGATGCTCGCGCCCTGGCAGAGCGAGTCCTCGAGGTTCCACGCGTTGCCGCCGTCGGTGAAGACCACGCCACGGATGCCCACCGACTCGAGCAGCGGGAATTCGAGCTCGATCTGGTAGTAGGCCATGAGGTTGCCGCCGATCGTCTGGCCGCGCATCGGCGCGATGCGGTTGGGATCGGCGCGGCTCGGGATCAGGATCCGCGGGCCCACGGTGAACGGGAAGAAGCCGCGGATGGTGTTGATGCCGCCGAGGTAGTAGCGCTCGCTGATCGGCACGCCGATGTCCTTGCGCGACGTGATGAGGCCGGCGGAGAGGTTGGCCTTGAAGACCACGGGGCCGAAGATCTTCTTGTAGAAGCGGAAGAACGCGTCCTGGCGGACGTAGACGTTCTCCGAGCCGAGGAAGGAGTCCGCCAGGCGCACCGCGTAGTCGGCGAAGATGCCCGCGCTGGGGTAGATGCGGTTGTTCCGCGAGTCCCAGTTGAGGCCGAGCGTGACGAGGCTCGTGCGACCGTCGCGGAAGCGGTTGCGGAGCGCGGCGTCGGGGACGAAGAAGGCGCCGGGAACCGATTGGTTGCCGAAGCCCTGCGTGCGCTCGGTGACGTTGACGCGCTCGAGCTGATAGCCGAGGCGCACGCGGAAGCGCCGGTCGACGATCGGGTGGCCGACGAGGAGCTGGGTGCCCGTCGTCTGCCGGTTGAAGAGATCGTATTGGTGCGTCGTCCGGTAGGCGTCGAACGAGAGGCTCCAGAGCGTGTTGAAGAGCCACGGCTCGATGAAGCTGATCTGGTAGAACTGCCGGATGCCGGAGAGCTGGAGGTTGAAGGCCAGCGTCTGACCGTGCCCGAAGAGGTTCTGCTGCATGATCTGCGAGGTCAGCAGGAACGACTCGAGCGAGGAGAAGCCGGCGCCCACCTGGAAGGTGCCGGTGGCCTTCTCCGTCACCTCCACGTTGACGACGATCGAGTCCGGCGTGGAGCCGGCGGACTCGGAGAAGTCGACGCGCTCGAAATAACCGAGCGCCGTGACGCGCGTCTTGGAGTGCTCGAGGCGCGTCTCGCTGTAGCGCTCGCCCTCGAGGATCAGCATCTCGCGGCGGATGACGCGGTCGCGCGTCTTGGTGTTTCCCTTGATCTCGATCCGCTCGATGTGGACGATCGGGCCGCGACGGATCTCGACGTCGAGGTCCACGACCATCGTCTCGGGCTCGAGATCGGTGAGCGGTTCCATCTCGGCCTTGGCGTAGCCGGCGTCGCGATAGTGGCGCGTGATGGCCTGGAGACCCATCGCGATCGAGGTGCGCGAGAAAAAGGCGCCCTCCTCGATGTCGAGCATCGAGCGGAGCTTCTCCTCGCCGCCGAGGGGCTCGACGGGCCGGCCGTCGTCGCTCACCTCGCGGATCCGCACCTTGCCGATCTTGTAGCGGGGGCCCTCGACGATGGGGATCGTGATGTCGACGTAGCGCTGATCGGCCGTGAGCTCGATGCGGGGCTGCCCCACGCTCATCGAGAGGAAGCCCTTGTCGTAGTAATAGGCCTGGAGGCGCATCACGTCTTCGTCGAACGCCTCGCGGTTGAGCTCGTTGCTCGACGTGATGAACGAGAAGAAGCCCGTCTGGCTCGTCTTCATGATGCCGCGGAGCTCTTTCTCGGAGAGCTGCTCGGCGCCCACGAAGCGGATGCGGCGGACCTTCACGGCCGGGCCTTCTTCGATCCGGAAGGTGACGTCGACCTCGCCTCGCTCGGGCTTGATCGGGCCGAGCGAGAGCTCCACCTCGGCGAGGAAGTAGCCCTCCTCGGCGAAGACGTCGCGGATCTTGGTGAGCTGGTCGCGGAGCTTGGGCATGGAGAGGATCTCTCCCTGCTTCAGGGTGAGCGCCTTCTCGATGTCCTCGTCGCTGACGTCGTCGTTGCCCTCGAAGCGGATCTCGCCGATGACGGGCCGCTCCTTCACGGTGATCCGGAGGTCGACCTCGTAGGTCCCCACGGGCTCGGCCTCGAAGACGAGGTCGTCGAAGAAGTCCATCTCCCAGAGCCGGCGGGCGGCGGCGGAGATCTCCTCGTCGATGCAGGGCGCCCCGACGCGGAGGCGGGTCTTGGCCAGGGCGTCGTCGCGCTCCACCCGCCGGATCCCCTCGAACTCGATGGAGCGGATCTTCTTCCCATCGCAGACGGTGCGGGGGAGCCGTACGCCGACCTCGGGATCCTCCTCGGGGGAGTAGGGGTTCTCCGGGACCTCCCGGGCCTCGCGCTCGGCCGCGCGCTCCTCGAAATAGCGGATGTCCTCCTCGTCGATCGCCTGGCCGAGCACGCGAGGGACGAGGGACGTCGCCGCTGCGAGGCCGAGAGCCCAGAGGGTGAAGACGAGGGTGCGGGACGACGAGCGCATTCGGCGGAGCCCGGCCGCTATACCGACGCGCTTCGGAAGGGTCAAGCGAGGGTTTCCTCGGACACCTCGGCGGGCGGGCTCGCCGGCCTGCCGGGGTCGCTCTCGATCTGGCCGTCCCGCATGCGCACCACCCGCGGCATCCGGTCGGCGAGCTCACGGCTGTGGGTCACGACGACGAAGGTGGTCCCGTGGGTCTGGTTCACGTGGAAGAAGAGATCGTTCATGCGCTCGCTCGTCGCCGAGTCGAGGTTGCCGGTCGGCTCGTCGGCGAGGATGACGTCGGGCCGCATCACGAGCGCCCGGGCGAGCGCCACGCGCTGCTGCTCGCCGCCGGAGAGCTCGCTCGGCCGATGGCGGGCGCGTTTCTCGAGCCCCATCTCCGCGAGGAGGGCGCGCGCGCGATCGCGGAGGGGGCCGCGCGGCTCCCCCCGGATGAGCCCCGGCATCATCACGTTCTCGAGCGCGTCGAAGTCGGGGAGGAGGTGGTGGAACTGGAAGACGAAGCCGATGTGGCGGTTGCGGAACTGGGCGAGGGCGTTCCCCGAGAGCGCCGTGACGTCGGTGCCGTTGTAGAGGATCCGGCCCGTCGATGGGACGTCGAGGGTGCCCATGATGTGGAGGAGCGTGCTCTTGCCCGCGCCGCTCTGGCCCACGATCGCCACCATCTCCCCCGCGCCGATCTCGAGGTGGACGTCGCGGAGGACCCGGAGCGGGCTGCCTTCGCGGTCGAACTCCTTCGAGACGCCTTGGACGCGGATCTGGGGTTCATTCATGGCGGAGCGAGTCGACGGGGCGGAGCTTGGCGGCCATCGTGGCGGGGAAGATCGTGGCGGCCACGCAGACGAGGATCGAGGCGAGGCCCACGAGCACGAAGTCGCGGACCTCCACGTGGACGGGGAGGTGGTCGATATAGAATATCTCGGACGGGATTCCGATCCGAAAGCGCTCGGCCGCGAAGGTGAGCAGGTAGCCGAGCCCGAGCCCGAGCAGCGAGCCGAGCGTGCCGATGAGGAATCCCTCGATGATGAAGGCCCGGACGACGACCTGCGTGGAGGCGCCGACCGTCCGGAGGATCGCGATCTCGCCGGACTTCTCCTGCACGAGCAGGATGAAGGTGCCGAAGACCGAGAAGCCCGCGATGAGGATGGCGAGGCCGAGCGTGAAGAACATCGCGAGCCGCTCGAGCGCGAGCGCGCCGAAGAGGTTCCGGTTGAGCTCCTGCCAGTCGCGGACGCGGAGGTCGTGCCCCTCGAGGAGCTTCGCGATGGGCGCGGTGAGCCTCGGCGCGAGATCGGGATCGGCCGTGCGGACCTCGATGCCGTGGACGGCGTCGCCGGTGCCGAGGAAGCGCGCCGCGTCCTCGATGGGCATGAAGAGCACCTTCATGTCGTACTCGTACATGCCGCTGTAGAAGATGCCGGCGACGCGGAAGCGGCGCGTCTTGGGCAGGCGTCCCGTGGGGCCGAGCCGCCCGTGCGGGCTCACGACCTCGAGCTCGTCCCCCACGTAGAGGCGCATCGAGCGCGCGAGCTCGCGGCCGAGGATCACGGGCGGAAGCACGACCTTCTCGCGCTCCGTGGTGAACGAGGGCTGGAGCAGGCGCTTGAGCGATTTCGTGTCCTCCGACTCCGTCTCGAGATCGAAGAGCGAGTCGAAGTCGCCGCGTGCGTCGGCCACGCCGGGCTCGAGGAGCTTCTCGGGGAAGCGAAGGTATTCGAGACTTCCGTCGACGAGCGTGTCCGCGAGGTTCGTTCCGCGTTCGACGTCGCGCGGATCGATGCCGTGGAGGATGGCGCCCTCGGAGCCGTTGGCGGTGGTCACCATCACCTCGGCCTCGACGAAGGGAGTGACGGCCACGACGCCGGGGAGCGCTTCGATCCGCGCCCGGAGCCCTCCCGGCACCTCGAAGGTCGACGCCTCGCGGTCGACGAGGAGGTGCGCCTTCTGGCCGAGGATCTTGTTCTTGAGGTCCTGCCGGAAGCCGCCCATCACGCCGAGCACGGTGGTGAGCATCGCGCACGAGACGGCCACCGCGAGGATCGAGAGGAACGACGTCGCCGCGAGGAAGCCGCTCTTCTTGGAGCGCAGGTGGCGCGCCGCGACGAGCACCTCGAGGCGCGTGCGCTCGAGGAGCTTCAGCACGGGGACGAGCAGGCGTGCCGCGACGCGGAGCACGAAGAGGGACGTGACGGCGAGCCGGAAGGAGGCGCGCCCGAGCGAGCCCGGATCGCCGTCGTCCGGCGTGAGCTCGAGGCCCGAGATCGCGTCGAGCCCCGGGATCCACGCGAGCCATCGTGTGCTCACGGCCA
>JAAYBZ010000105.1 GCA_012744445.1 Myxococcales bacterium
AGGGGCGTCAGAAGCATTATGGAGACACCACGCTCGTCCTGCAGGATCGCGGAACACCCTCGCATGTAGCGGCCACGGGGCCCCTGGCACAGCACTTTCCATCTCCCGCCGTAGGCGTTCGTCGGTCAGAGCCGACCTCTCCCCGCGAAGCATCGCAATCCCAGCAACGAGCACGTCGTCGACATCCCCGAAGTTCCCGGATTCGTCGAAGAAGACGGCCCAGTTCTGCTCTCCGGATTTCATCAAGAAAACAATAGTATAACTACACGTGCATCAGGTGGAAATTAGACGCGTCCCTCCGGAGCACGCGCCGGTCGCGCCGAATAGACGACGGGCACTTCGGTTGCTGACAAACTGGCACGCACTTTGTGCGCGGTTTCACCCCTGCCCCCTCGCCGCCGCTGATATCCCCTCCGCCGACGGGGAAAGTTTGTCACTGGGTACGTCGCGCGTCGTCCTCACCCCGCCTCAGGCGTCCTCGAAGTATGTCGTCGAGCCAGTACGCCAGCGCCACGCCCAGTCAGTTGATCTCGAGGTCCGGCCGCCCCAGCGCCCCGGCGACGTAGTTCACCGCCACCACGTCGTCGTCGAAGCCGCTCATGTTCGCGTCGGGGATCGCGTCCTCCTCCTCGATGAAGTAGTAGGCGGCCGCCACGACCAGTCTCCGCTCGTCGTTGCTGAGGCTCGCGTATCCGTCGAGCATCTTCAGAATGGCCGCCGCCACCCTTCGCGCGGGATCGGCGCCCCCGAACGAAGCCGCGTGGTTCTCGACCATCGCGCGGAGCGTGGGGAGCTCCTCCACGACCATGTCTTCCTGATACGAGAACAGCCGCTGGTGCACGAGGTGCGCTCCCTTGAAGGGCGCCTTCGGTTCGGGCTTGGGATCGGGCTCAGGCGTCGTCGAGCTCGGATGCGCCAGCCAGAGCTTGGCCTCGTGCGTGCGGTATTCCTGTTCCGTATAGAGCTCGAGCTTCTCGACGATCTCGAGCTTCCGAAAGAAGCCCTCCCCCGCCTCGCGCGTGTACGTCGCCGGGAGCTCCCGATGCAGCCACGAGAGGTCCTTGCCCACCCTCTTCTGCAGCATGTCGAGCTGCGCGAGGAGGAAGCTCGGCCCCGACTCAGTGGCGTTCGCCGTGCCGCTTGGGACGAGCGCATAGGTGCCGTCCACATTCTCGACCAGGCGCGCCGCCTCCGCCGCGTCGAGAAGCGCATTGCGCTCGACCGGCTTGCCACGGAGGAACGCCTCGATCGTCTTCACCACCGCGGCGTTCACGGCGCGGAGTTCGGCGCTGATCTCGGGCCTGGCCTCGGTGAGGCTCGGCGCACGATCCACCACCGGCACGCGCGGCGGCTCGCCCCCTTCCCCGAGCTCGTCAGCGCTCTCGCCGTGCGCGGCCTCGGTGCCCTCGACGTTCGGACGATAGCCCTCGGCAAACGCGTGCTTCTCGAGGAGCCGAATGGGGTCAATGACGTAGCAATCACCCGTGCCACCCGATGCAGGTCCGCGCGTGGCTCGGCCGATCATCTGCCAGAAGAGATTCGTGGAAAACGTGAGCCGCGCGAGGATCACCGTGCGTATCTTTGGGTCGTCGAAGCCCGTCGTGAGCATGCCGACGTTCACCATCACGCAAGGCTGATCGCCTCGTCGCTTGAACTCTTGGATGATGGCGTTGGGGTCCTTTTCCTCTTTCTCGAGCGCCCCGTCTTCGTCGAGCTCTTCGAGCCGACTGTGCACCACGGCCACTCGATCGGCGGAGATCCGCGCCGAGAGCAAGGCCACGAGCTTGTTCGCCGCGTCCACGTTGGGCACGAAGACGAGTGTCTTGCCGAGCGCGTCGAGGTTCGACGCGATCCGCTCCGCGAGGAATCCGAGGATCCGCGGATCGGACATCACGATGGCGTTGAAAGACTTCGCGTATCGCTCGAGGTCGTCGCCCTTGGCCGACCGGCTCAAGCGGAGCGTCCTACCGCCGACGGCCTTTTCCAGGAGCGCCTGCGGGATCTTGAAGATGCCGCGCCGGTCGAAGTGCATGTTCACGGGGCAGAGCACCCCGCGTTCGACGAGCTCCGCGTTCGTCACGCGATGGTAGACGTGCATCTTCCACGCATCGACGGGTGCGCCCGGAATCGGCGGGAAGACCGCCGTCTGGAGGAAACCATGCGTCTTCACGTCGGTGGGCAGCGGCGTCGCGCTGAGGCCCACCGTTCGGAACCGACGCCGACCTTCCGGGGTGAGCCCGCCGTGAAACCTCTTCCACGCCTTCACCAACCGGGTCGCCCCGAGCTGATGGCATTCGTCGTAGACCACGATGACTTCTTGCTCGGCGCCGAGCCGCGCCGAGATGGCGTCGGAGAAGCGGCCGTCCGCGGCGCGCCCGAGGAGCCACGCGAGGTCGTCGCGCATCACGAAGACGATCTGCGCCTCGTCGAAGAGGCTCGAGTCGCTCCCGCGCCCCTTGGAGCGCAGCCAATGAATCTTGGTGCCTGCCGGAAAGAGCGCTCCACACTCCGCGGCGGCGCGCATCGCTTGTCGGATGAGCGCGAGATTCGCCGTCGCCCAGAGGAAGCGACGGTTCGGGTCCTGACGGAGCGACTCGGCCATGAACGAAATGGCGAGACGCGTCTTCCCGGCCCCGGTCGGGAGATGCACGATGCCGCTCCCGCCTTGCGAGAGCATCTTCTCGAGGCATTCCTGCTGGTGCAGGTAGAGCCCGGGGACCTCGAACTCCCGCGGAAGCTCGAAGGTCTTCCCTCGCACCTCGTCGTGTGGCGCATGAA
>JAAYBZ010000106.1 GCA_012744445.1 Myxococcales bacterium
CAAGAGCACCACGCTGCGGATGATCACGGGCTTCCTCGCCCCGACCTCCGGCAGCGTCCGCATCGACGGCATCGAGGTGGGCGAGAACCCCATCGAGGCGCGGCGCCGCTTCGGCTACATGCCCGAGATCGTGCCGCTCTACGAGGAGATGCGCGTCCTCGACTTCTTGCGCTACCGCGCCGAGCTCAAGGGCGTGGCGTACCGCAAGGCCAAGGCCGAGGCCCAGCGCGCGCTCGAGGTGGCCGGGGTGAGCGACGTGTCCGATCGCATCATCGGGCAGCTCTCCAAGGGCTACCGCCAGCGCGTGGGGCTCGCCGACGCGCTCCTCGCCGATCCGCCCATCCTCATCCTGGACGAGCCCACGGCAGGGCTCGACCCCAACCAGATCCGCCACGTGCGCGAGCTCGTGAAGGGGCTCGCCGGCGAGAAGACCGTCTTCCTCTCCACGCACATCCTGCCCGAGGTCGAGGCGACCTGCGGGCGCGTCGTGATCATCCGCAAGGGCAAGAAGGTGGGCGAGGGCGAGCCCTCGAGCCTCCGCCGAAGGGCCGAGGGCGAGGTCACGCTCTACCTCGCCGGCCCCGCCGAGCCCCAGGCCTACGTCGACGCCGTCGCCGGCCTTTCGCCCGTGCGGAGCGCGGAGGTCGATCGCAAGGAGCGCGCGGCGAAGCTGCACGTCTCCGGCGGCGAGGCCGCGATCGACGAGATCTTCCAGGCCGTCGTCGCCCAGGGGCTCACGCTCCGGCGCCTCGAGGCCAAGAGCGCGAGCCTCGAAGAGGTCTTCGTGGAGCTCACCACCGTCGAAGAGGAGGCGCCGTGAGAGGGGCGTTCGTCATCGCTCGCCGCGAGATGGCGAGCTTCTTCGGGGGCACGATGGCCTACGTCGTGCTCACCGTCTGGCTCGTGGTCGCCGGCCTCAGCTTCGAGTTCGTCGTGGAGCACTTCGCGCAGTACGCGGCCGCCGGCGCGACCGACACGCCGCTCCGCGCGTGGTTCCAGATGCCGCTCATCTACATCGCCATCCTTGTCTTCGCGCCCATCCTCACGATGCGCCTCCTCGCCGAGGAGCGGCAGTCGGGGCGGCTCGAGGGCCTCATGACGGCGCCCGTGAGCGCCACGGCGATCGTCTTCGGCAAGTTCATCGCCGCGATGAGCTTCTGGCTCGCGCTCTGGTTCCCCACCACGTTCTACGTGATCATCTTGAGCCGTTACGGGGACGTCGATCTCGGCGCGGTGGGCTCGGCCTACCTCGGCGTGGCGATGCTCGGCTGCGGCTACATGGCCATGGGACTCCTCGCGAGCGCGCTCGCGGGGAGCCAGGTCGTCGCCGCGGTGCTCGCCACGCTCGTCCTCTCCGGCGCCTTCGTGCTCGGGCTCGGCGAGTACTTCCTCCAAGAGCCCATCGCCGAGGTCCTCGCCTACGTGAACGTCTACGGTCACATGGAGCAGGCGGCGGCCGGCGTGCTCGACTCGCGGCGCGTGGTCTTCCACCTCTCCTTCGCCGCGCTCTGTCTCTTCCTCGCCGTCCGCGTGCTCGAATACCGGAGGTTCGCCTGATGTCCACCGAGCCGAGGGATGAACGGCCGACCGCCAAGGTCGACGAGGCCCGCCGCACCGCCCGCATCAACACCTACGTGGGCTCGCTCCTCGCGGTCCTCATCGTGGTGATGGTGAACTACCTGGCCTTCCGCCACCACAAGCGCTGGGACTTCACCAGCGAGTCGCTCTTCACCTTGAGCGAGCGCACGCTCGAGGCGCTGCGCGAGCTCGACCGCGACGTGACCATCTACCTGCTCCTCTCGAAGGGCGAGCGGGTCTACCGCGACGTCGACGAGCTCCTCTCGCGGTACGCCGACGAGAGCGATCACATCCAGATCGAGCGCGTCGATCCGGACCGCGAGGCCTCGCGCTTCCTCGCGCTCGTCGATCAGCTCAAGCTCGGCTACTCGGCCGCGCAGGTGGCGGCCGTGGTGAAGTCGGGCGATCGGAGCACCCGGATCCAGCTCCACGACCTGATGACCCCGCGCTTCGGCGACGAGGACGGGCCCACGCTCGACATCGAGGCGGAGCGCGCGTTCACCGGCGCGATCCTCGATCTCACGCAGGGCGAACCCTCGCGGGTCTGCGTCACCTCGGGCCACGGCGAGTGGAGCGCCGACGCGGGCGGCGCCCGGGGGCTTGCGGCCTATCGCGAGGACCTCGAGCCCATGAACGTCGTGGTCCAGACGATCGAGACCGTGGGCACGGCCAAGGTGCCCGACCACTGCTCGATGGTCGCCGTCATCGGCCCGCAGCGCCCGTTCACCAAGGCCGAGGTCGAGGTGCTCGAGCGCTACGTCCGCGGCGGGGGCAACCTCCTGCTCGCCTTCGATCCGATCCTCGAGGGCGGGACGATCCTCCACACCGGCTTCGAGACCTTCCTCGCCACGCTCGGCATCGACGTGGAGCCGACCATCGTCCTCGAGCTCGACCCGGCCAAGCTGCTCGGCCAGAGCCCGATCGAGGAATTCATCGCCAGCCAGTACGGCGATCACGAGACGATGGAGCCCTTCCAGCTCCTCCGTGGCCCGCTCGCGCTCCACTTCGCGCGCAGCGTGCGCGTGAGGCCGGGCTCCAAGGCGGGGACGCTCTTCTCGGCCTCGCCGCTCTCGGTGGCCGAGTCCGACGTCACGCCCTTCCTCGAGGGCACCGAGTACGACCCCGAGCGCGCCACGCACCGCGGCAACGTCCCGCTCGGCGCGGCGATCACGCTCGATCCGCCCGGCGACGAGGACGAAGAGCAGGGCGCCAAGCGCCGCATCGTCGTCCTCGGCGACGCCGACATCTTCCGCGAGCCCTTCCTCATGCAGCCGGCGCTCGCCAACCACCACGTCGTCTCGGCGCTCACCGGCTTCCTCCTCGAGAAGCGCGCGCTCGCCGCGATCCCCCCGAGGAAGAGCCAGCTCGACGCCATCATGATGACGAGCGAAGACCGCACGAGCGTGGCGTTCCGCGTGCTCGTGCTCCTGCCGCTCGCGGCGCTCCTCCTCGGCGTCGCGGCCTATTGGGGACGAAGGAAATGAACACGCGTTCGACGATCGCGCTCGCGGCGGTCGCTCTCGCGCTGGGCGCGTTCATCTACTTCTACGAACGACACACCGTCGGCACCTCCGAGATCGCGAGGCGCGAAGGTCGCGTGCTCGACGTCTTCGAGCGCGCCAAGGTCGATCGCATCGAGCTCGAGCGCGAGGGCCAGCGCCTCGTCATCGTCCGCGAGGACGGAGATCTCCCGGGCTTCCGCCTCGTGGAGCCCCTCGAGACCCACGCCGACGAAGACGCGGTCGAGGCGCTGCTCGGCGCGCTCGACTGGGCCGTGCCCTTCCGCACCATCCACGACGTGAGCGACGAGGACCGGCGGTCCTTCGGCCTCGACGACCCCTTCGTCCGCGTGAAGCTCCTCCAGGGCGAGCGGGCCGTCGAGCTGCGCATCGGCAAGGAGGCCCCCGGGAGCGACGGGCGCTACGCCGAGAGCGGTCGCGCCGGGCGCGTCTACGTGCTCGGCGCGGACGTCGTCGAGGCCGTGCTGCACGACGTCGACCACTTCCGCGGCAAGCGCCTCTTCCCCGAGGGCTTCGTGAAGGTCGCGCACGTCGCGCGCACGGGCGAGGGCGGCGATGTCTCCCTCGCCGTGGAGAGCGGGGGCGTCCTCCGCCTCGAGGCGCCCCTCGCCATGACGGCGCACGAGGGCCGATACGAGGCGCTGAAGAAGGCGCTCGAGACGCTCGAGGCCTCGCGCTTCCTCACGGACGACGAGGCGCGCGCAGGGCTCGCCGAGCCGCCTCGGCTCCGCATCGAGGTGAAGGCCGACGATCGCGCCTCCGTGCTCGAGGTCTTCGGCGGGTGCCCCGAGACGCCGGGCAAGGCGCTCGCGCGCGCCGACGGAGGCCTCCCGGTCTGCGTGGACGAGGCCGCGCTCGACGCCCTCACGGTCCCGGCCGATGATCTCCGTGAGCTCCGCCTCGCCACGGCGCGCGACTTCGACGTAGAGCGCTTCGAGGTCCGGCTCGGCGACCGCCGCATGGTGGTCACCCTCGGCGACGAGCCCCGCTACGAGATCTTCGCGCGCGGCGAGAAGGTCGCGGAGGGCGAGGCCGACGAGGGCGCGTTCACCGATTGGCTCCGCGAGATGCGCCGCGTCCGCGCGCTCCGGGCCTCGCCGCTCGCCGAGGGCGACCGCAAGAAGCTCGGGCTCGACGCGCCGGAGGGCGAGCTCCGCATCGTCGAGCGTGGCCCGCTCAAGCGCACGATGGTGCTCGAGCTCGGCCGCGCCTCGGTCGCCTCACTCCTTGCGCGGCGGCAGGGCGACGACGTCCTCCTCGAGTTCCCGGCCGACGCGCGCGACCTGCTCGAGCCGGCCGGTCATCGGGTGCGCAGCCGCGAGCTCGTCGACGCCGAACTCCATCAAGTGGTCTCGATCCGCGTCCAGAAGCGCGGGGAGGCCGCGGTGGAGGTGGAGCCGCGCGCGAACACCGAGCTCGCAGGCCGCCTCGCGGCGCTCGAGGCCGTGCGCTTCGACGCCGATCGGGCCGAGCCGCGGCACGGGCTCGAGTCCCCGCGCCTCATCGTCGAGGTGGAGATCGCGCCGGTCGACGATCACGGGCACGCGCACGGGCCGGAGGACGCCGACGCGCACCGCCGCCATCGCCTCCTCCTCGGCGCGGCGACGAGCGACGGCGTCTACGCGCGCCTCGACGACGATCCGATGGTCTTCGTGGTGGCCGAGGCCCTGGTCGAGGCCGCCGAGCGCACCCACTGAGCGCTATCCGCCGAACGGGCTGCGCACGACCTGCGTGGGGAGGTGCGTCCGCACGGCGCGCGCGCACTTGGCGTGGACGTCGCGGAGGACCTCCATCGGGTCGTCGCCGGAGCGGGCATCCAGCGCGGCCTCGACGGCGTTCTGAGCCGCCGAGACGGAGGCGGCGGGCTCGACGGCCGTGCGGCACGCAGCCGCCGCGGCGAGGAGGATGGCGCGCTCGGCCGCGCTCGCGGCGCCTTCGGCCTCGGCTTCGAGCGTCTCTGCCTCGGCCTCGAGGTGGCCGGCCGGGCCGCCGCGCATCGCCCAATCCTCGGCGCGCTCGATGGCCTCGAGGGCGCGCGCCGACTCGCCGCCCTCCTTGAGGGCGATGCGCGCGCAAGCCGCGGCCGCGCGGACGAGGGCCGCGGTGTCGTCCGAGAGTCGGGCGGCGATGCCGAGCATCCAATCGCCTCGCGGGACCTCGGACCAGGCCTTGGACCAGTTCGAACCGTAGGGCTCGAAGAAACGCACCACGTCCGCATGCGCGCCGAGCCCGGAGAGCCAGCGTGCGATCGCGGTCACGGTGCGCGCTCGATCGTCTCGTGATCGACGTACTCGATGAGGCCGTTGCTGGAGCTGAAGCCCCCGCTGCTCATCACGTCGAGCTTCCCGCGGACCTTGATGCGGGCGCCTTTGTTGAAGTCGTGCGGGACGGGCACGATGCCCTTGGCGCGGAGCTTGGCCGCGCCCTTCTCGCCGGCGCGCACGGCCTCGTCGATCTCCGCCTGGTTGGCCGCGTAGCCGACGACGAGCATCCGATCGCGCTCGGGCGCGTCCATGCTGTCGCCGATGAAGACGTGCGGAGCCGCCGGCCGCGGACAGGCCTCGCCCTTCTCACAGCTGGGCGGAAGGTAGACCTGCACGATGTACGCGGTGACCTCGATCTCGTCGCCGGGCGAATTCCGCACCTTCTGACGCGCGCCGTAGACGCTGTAGGAGCCGTCGCCGTAGCGCTCGGGGTAGGGAGGCGGGCGCAAGGTGGGCACTTGCGGGAGGTTCGGCGTGATCTCCGGCAGCTTCTCCACGATGAGCGAGCTGCCGGTGATCGAGTCGCAACCCGAGAGGGGCGCCACGAATGCCAGCGAAACGAGGGCGAAGAGTGAGGTCTTGCGCATGGGTTCGGTGCCTTCTACCGGAACGGTGGCGACCCTAACACGAGCGTTCCGCGCGTCACAACGCGATTTTCCCGCGGCAACGCGGCGGACCTTCGAGGGTCCGCTTGGGCACCCCACGCGCCTCGAGCGCGCGGATCCACGCCTCGCGCGTCTCCCCCTCGAAGGCGAGGAGGTATGAGAGCGCAGCGGCCGACGCGGCTTCGTCCTGGCCGGGGCCCGCCACCTCGAGGATCTGCTGGGCCGTCCGCTCGAAGCCCGGGACGCAACGCGCCGCGGCGGCCTCGAGGAAGCCGCCCTTCACGTCGAGCCGGCGCTCGCGGCGGAGGGCCTTGTCGAGATCGGCGGCGCGCTCGTCGCGGCCGAGCCAGCTCGTGAGGACGGCCAGCCGCACGCGCGGGGAGCGATCGTCGACCGCGCCCACGAGGACGCCTTCGCGCGCGGCGAGCGTGACCGCCTCGGCGCGGACGAGGGGGAAGGGATCCTTGGCGAGGGCGCGGAAGACCTCGTCGACCTCGCCGCGATCGGAGGACTCGAGGAGCGCCGCGAGGGCGGCGAGGCGCACGCGCGGGTAGGGGTCGGCGAGCCCGGCCGTGAAGACCTCGCGCGCCGCGCCGAGGGCGCCGAGCGCGCGGAAGGCCGCTGCCCGGAGCATCCACTCATGGGCCGCGGTGAGGCGGAGGAGGGAGGGCTCGAGGGGCTCTCGCATCGCCTCCGAATAGGCCGCGGAAGCGCGCGTCGCGCGGTAGAGCGTCTCGAAGGCTTCGTCGTCGAGGGCCTCGCCGGGCGCCTGGGCCCCTTCGAGCAGGACCGTGAGCGGCGAGAGGAGGCGCTCACGGAGCGCGGCGCTCTCCACGAGCGGTTCGACGGCCCGCGCGCGAACCACCGGCGGGACCGCGGCGATGGCGACGAGGAGCGCGTCGGCGTCGATCGCCTCGGCGAGCGTGCGGAGCACCTTTCGGGCCTCGGCGTAGGGTGGCTCCCCGGCCAGCCGCTCGAGCGCGAGCCCGAAGGCCTGCTCGGGCACCGTGCGCGCGGCCTTGGCGAAGGCCTCCGCGCTCCCGCGCCGCGCGGCCTCGACGAGCGCGGCCCCTTCCAAGGCGTCGGCGACCCAGGCGCGGACCTCCGGATCTGCGTCGGTGGAGGCCTCGATCAGGCGCGCTCGTGCGCGCGGATCGCGGGCGAGGCGCGCGTACACCTTGAGCGCGTCCCGTCGCTCGCGCGGGGTGAGCGTCTCGAACGCCGCCTCGAGGGCGTCCACGGCCTTGCTGCCGAGCCGCGGGAGGAGCGCGATGGCGCGCAGCCGCTCGTCGCCGCGCCCGGCGAGCGCGCGCACGAGCGCCTCCGGCGTATCGCTCGTGTGGACCGTGAGGGTGAACGGCGCCGCGGCCGCGCGGAACGCGAACTGGATCGCCTCGGCGGCCACGAAGGGCGGGAGCTCGAAGGACGCCCGCTCCACCTTGGGGCCGAGCTCGAGCGAGAAGGCGTGCGCACCCGCGGAGAGGCGGATCTGCGTGGGGAGGGCGCCCGACGAGGCTTCGGCGGTGATGCCCACGACCGTGATCCCCTCGCGAGGCACGGCAACGCTCGCGCTCGCGTCGGATTTGGCCACCTCGGCGCGGAAGACGATGGAGGGCGGGAGAGCCGCAGGCGGCGTCACGCCGAGGACGCTGCACTCCCTCCCGGCGGCGCAGGCGCCGTCGGCCGCGGCGACCGAGGCGGAGAGGAGCATGAGGACGAGGGTGATGAGCGAACCGCGCATGGCCGCGAGGATGCCATGGTGGGCGCGATGCGTCCCGCTTCAGGGGCCTTCGCGCGGCGGCAAGTCGACTAGCCGGTTTTGAACGCAAGTGGCCACTCGGGTAGCCGCCTCGGCAGCCCGCGTCATCCCCCTTCGGATACCCATGGCTTAGCTGAATCCTGCGTCCGCGCAAGCGACGCGCCGAAAAAGTTCCGCGTCCGCGC
>JAAYBZ010000107.1 GCA_012744445.1 Myxococcales bacterium
CAGCCCACGCCTGCGCCCGAGCCCGGCAAGCCCACGCTCGACGAGGGCGCCGGAAGCCACGACGAGGCCATCGAGGACGAGGTGCTCGAAGAGCTGAACCGTCTGCCCGACGATTGAGGCGCTTCGATGATCGTGCTCCAACAGCTCTCCGGTAAGCACCGCGGGCGGCGCGTCCAATTCGACGAAGGGCCGGTGCTCATCGGCCGCTCGCCCGACGCCGAGCTCCGCTTCGATCCGCACGTCGACATCGACGTCTCGGCGCGGCACGCCGTGCTGGAGAAGCGCGAGGACGGTTGGTACGTGCGCGACGTGGGGAGCCGGAACGGGACCTTCGTCTCCGGCCGGCGGGTGCACGAGCGGCGCCTCTCCGACCGCGACGAGATCGAGCTCGGTCACGGCGGGCCGCGCCTCTACGTGAGCCTCGTGGCCCCCAAGTCTTCGCTCGCGGAGGCCGACACCGAGCCCTCGGGCCGCACCGTCGAGGCGCAAGCGATGCCCGCGCGCGATCCCGAGGCGACGCTCGCCGTGAGCCACGAGGCCGACACCGTGCTCGCGATGCCGGAGCGGCCCGCGGCGCCGATCGAGCGACGCCCGCCGGGCGGAGACGAGGTCACGCGCGACGAGACCCCTCGCCTCGGTGGGCGTGTCGTGGAAGACGACGCACGCGATGCGCTCGCACGGCTCGAGGCCGCGCGGCGGCGCGAGCGATTGATCCTGGGCGCGGCGCTGCTCGCGATGGCGGTGGCGCTCGTGGTGGTCCTGTTCAGCCGTTGACCTCGTCCTCGCCCTGCACGTGCACCTTCTCCTCGAAGCGGAGCGCGTAGGGGAGGAAGAGCAGGCCCACGAACGCCATGCAGCCGGCGAAGAAGAGGAAGTAGCCCGGCCCGCTCACGAAGCCCGCGCCCTCGGCGCGCGCGAGGAGGTGGTTCACGCCGGCCGCGAAGTAGTTCCCGAGCGCGACGCCGATGAAGTACACGGCCATCACGGCCGACTTCATGCGGTTCGGCGCGTGCTTGTAGAAGAGCTCGAGCGCCGTGGGCGAGATGAGCACCTCGGCCGAGGTGATGATCACGTAGGGCAGGATCAGCCAGAGGATCGAGAGCGACGCGCCTCCGTCGAGGAGCTGCTCGAAGAGCGCGGAGACCACGAAGGCGACGGGCGCGAGGAGGAGCCCGACGGCGAGCCTGCGGATGAGGGGCGGGCCCTCGCCGCTGCGGAACGCGGGGTAGATCACGCGCCCGAAGAGCGGCACGAGGATCAGGATCAGCGCGGGGTTCGCGAACTGCATCTGCGCCGACTGGATCGTGAAGAGCCCGAAGACGTCCCCGTCCATGCGCTCGCCCTGGAGGACCCACGCGGAGCTCATCTGATCGAAGAGCGCCCAGAACATCGCGATGAAGATCCAGGAGATGAACGCGACCGTGCCGAGCGTGCGCAGGCCCTCCTTGGAGAAGACCTCGCGCGTGAAGCGAGGCCCGCCGGCCGGCACGTGCACGAAGCGGTTCCGACCGGCGAAGAAGAGCGCCGTGGCGATCGCCATGAGCAGGCCGGGGAGACCGAAGGCGACGCGCGGGCCGTAGTGACTCAGGAGGAGCGGCGTCGAGAGGATGCTCAGGGCCGCGCCCACGTTGATGGCCGCGTAGAACCAGCCGAAGACCTTGCCGAGGCGGTGCTGGTTGGCGCGCCCGAATTGATCGCCGACGTGCGCCGAGACGCAGGGCTTGATGCCGCCCGCGCCGAGCGCGATGAGGCCGAGGCCCACGAGCAGGCCCATGCGCGTGTCGTCGATGGCGAGCGCGAGGTGCCCGAGGCAGTAGACGAGCGAGAGCCAGACGATCGTCCGGTACTTGCCGAAGAATCGATCGGCGAGGATCGCGCCGAGCACGGGCGTGAGGTAGCTCGTGCCCATGAAGAGGTGGAACCACGCCTTGGCCTCGTGCTCGGGCATGGTGTCGAGCACGCCGTCCGCGTCGCGGAGGTGGTGCACCATGAAGGTCACCAGGATCGCGCGCATCCCGTAGAAGCTGAAGCGCTCGGCGGCCTCGTTGCCGATGATGTACGGGATGCCGGGAGGCAGCCGGTCGATCTCTTCGGGCGTCTCGCGGTACTTGGCCATGGGCGGCTCAGGAGGCGTCTTCGGCCGCGCGGGGCTCGACGGCGAGGGGCCAGGGGACGCCTTGGAGGTGGCGCGCGGCGGTGGCGAGCGCCTCGCGCGCCGTCTGGATGCTCACGCGATCCTCGGGGCGCTGACGCAGCATCATGCGGAAGGCCTCGACGAGCGGCCCTGCGCCGGGGAGGGCGCCGAGCGCCTCGACGCCGGGTGGGACGCCGTCGTGGCTCACGTGCTGCGAGACGAGCGCCATGTGGTTGGGCGCCTCGAAGAGCGTCTTGCGGGTGAGGACCTCGTAGGCGAGGCAGCCGAACGAGTAGACGTCCGCCGCGGTCGCGGAGCGCGCCTCGGCGGTGGTCCACACCTCGGGGGCGCCGTACTCGGCGGTGCCGCAGCCCGGGCGCACCTTGCGGCCCGCGAGGCCGAAGTCGACGAGCACGGGCTGGCCGGCGTGCTCGCCCTCGCCGGTGCGCACGATGACGTTGGACGGCTTGAGGTCGAGGTGACCGATGCCGGCCTCGTGCATCGCCGACAGGCCCGCGGCGATGCCGTCGAGCACGTGAAAGGCGAAGGGCAGCGTGAGCCTTCCCGACTCGATCACGCGCTCGAGGTGCGGCCCCTCGACGTACTCCATGACGAGGATGGGTTTGGGGCGCGCCGAGACGTCGAAGGTGACGAAGTTGGCGAGGTTGGGGTGCGAGGGGAGGGTGAGGAGCGCGCCGGCCTCCTCGCGGAAGAGCTGCATGAACTCCGCTTCGGAGAGCGTGCGCGCCGCCGCGCCCGAGTAGTCGGGGACCTTGAGGGCGAAGCGCTCGTAGCCGCGCTCGCGGCGATCCTCGGCGCGGCGCGCGACGAAGACGGTGCCCCCCGCGCCCGTGCCGATGGAGTGCAGGACGTAGAAGCCGCCGAGGATGCGGCTCGGCGGGATCCACGCGGGGAGCGGCGCCTCGGCCTTGGCCGCGGTGCGGTAGCTCTGCGAGGGCCGCGCGCGGCCCTCCACGGGGAGCGAGGCGAGCTGGCTCAGCACGAGGACGGCCACCTCGCCGATGGCGCCGGGGAGGGCGCGGCGCGTGGCAACGGCGAGCTTTTGGAGCGGCGTCTCGAGATCGGCGGGCGCGCCACGGAGGTGCGACTCGAGGGCGAGCTCGAGCCCACGGACGAGATCGCCCACGCGCTGGCTGGAATGCGAGGCGTAGCCGAGGCGCGCGCGCGCACCGCGGACGAGGCGGGCCATCACCTGCAGGTCGGCGGCGAGGGAGGCGAGCCCCTCGGTGCCGTCGACGCGATCGAAGAGCTCGGTGATCGAGACCGCGCGCGACTCGGCGTCGAGGGTGCGCGAGAGCTCGAGGAGCGCGCGTCGGAAGGCCTCGACGCGGGCCGTGCTCCCGAGGGTGAGCGCGTCGATCATCTGCCGGAGCGCGTCGATCGACGCGCGCACCTCGTCGCCCTCGGGGAGGGAGAGCATCGAGGTGACGAGCTGCGTATAGGCCCGGAGCGCGCCGACGATCTCGGGGTGCATCGCGGCTTCGGCCATGATGCGGAGATCCTCGGGCACGCGGATGAAGGTGCTCACGAGCACGAGCACGTCGCTCACCTCGATGATCTCCTCGCGGAGGAGGCCGTCGAGGGCGCGCGCGGACGCGGCGGCGAGCGCGCGGTGGAGCTGCGCGGCCTTGTTCACCGAGAGGCGCGCGAGGAGCACGCGCGTGGCCTCGAGCCGGCGCTCGCGGGCGACGGTCGAGTCCGCCTCGGCGGCGTGCGTCTCGGCGTCGACGAGGTGGAGGAAGCTGCGGAGCTGACGGATGTGGAACGTGGCGTGCGGGATGCGCGGCCCCTCGAGCTCGACCGCCTCCTCTTGCGCGATGATCCAGCGCTCGAGGCGCGCGACGATCTCGGCGAGCTCGCGCTCTTCTTCGCTGGGCTCGTTCCTCGCGCCGAGGGCGAGGAGATGCCGGAGGGCGTCGGATTCGAGGAGCGCGGCGTCGAGCTCGCGGAGCGCGCGCGAGGACTTCACGCGTCCTTCGGGCGTGGAGAGGTCGGAGCGCTCGATGAGGCCCACGCGCGCGGCGGCGGCTTGGACCACGCGGCGCGCGGCCGCGACGGCTTCGGCCGAGCCGCGCTCGACGTAGGCCTGGCGCGCCTCGTCGAGGAGCGCGGGGAGCGAACGGCGCGGGGCGCGCGCGGGATCGAGCTCGTCCACGAGGCTCTCGAAGAGCGCTCGCTCCCCGTCGTCGTGGAAGGTCTCTCGCTCGAGGCAGGAGAGGAGCCAGGCGACGAGGCGTGCGCGGCTCTCCTCGAAGGCCTCGGGGTGTGCGCACTCGCGGAGGATCGCCGCGAGGGCTTCCGCCGTGTGCTGTCCGCCGCGATCGACGATGCGGGGCATGAGCGCGCGCACGTCGTCGGGCACGACCTCGGCCGCGCGCGCGAGCCCGAGCACGAAGGCGTGCGCGATCCCCGGATCGTGCGCGAGCAGCTCCGAGTCGAAGAGGCGAGCCGCGTCTTCTCGAGCCGACTCGGGCCGGACGACGAGGCTCGCGGCGAGGGCCGTCGCGGCGCGGCGCCACTCGGTGATCCCCTTGGAGGCGTCGAGATCCTGGCGGATGTGATCGGCCCAGCTCGGAAGCGCGGCGCTCAACATGCCCCGGGCGATGGCGACGTGACGCCAGACGAGCGACTCGCGATCGGCGTAGAGGCGATCCCAAGCCTCGCGCACCGCGTGGTGACGGAAGACGGAGAGGACGGCGACGTCGCCCTCGGCGGCGCGGGTCGCGGCCTCGGCGGCGGCGCGCTCGAGGAGGCGCGCCGCGAGCCTCCGTGAAGCGAGCCCGCCCGTCGAGAGCTGCGTGAGCCATTCGCGGCGGAGCTCGTGCCGCGTGAGGATGGCGAAGGCCAGCGCGTCGACGCGCGGGAGACGGGCGAAGGGGAGCTCGAAGGCGAGCGCGATGCGCGCGAAGATGGCCGCGCCCGCGAGCGCGCGCTTGGAGCCGAGCGCGAGCTGCGTGGCGAGCGAGACGAAGGTCTCGGCGTTGCCCTGGTGGAGGCGCGCGAGGATGTCGCGGCCGAGGGCGCGCTTGAGCTCGCCCTGCGGGAGCGCGTTGGCGAGCTCGAAGAGCGCCGAGGCGGCGGCCGGGGGCGAGAGGAATTCGAGATTGGTGAGCAACCCGAGCTCACTCGCCGTGCGGAGGCCGCGCTGGATGCTCGAGCGATCGAGGCCCTCGAGCGGCAGCGGGCGCCGCGAGTCGAGCACCTGCGCCGCGAGGGTGGCGATGCTCGCGCGGAAGGCCGCCTCGAACTCTGCCGGGTCCTCGATGCGGTGAAGCTCGACGAGACCGTCGATCAGGTCTTTGTTGGCCACCTCGCCCTAACCTCGGAGATCGTCCTCGACGTCGATGCCGGCCTCGCGCAAGAGGCGGAGCGCGTTGCTCCCCCGCACGACACCGTCGCGGAGAGCATAGTCGAAGACCATGGCTCCGTCCCGGATCACGTCGGTAAAATGCGCGTTGCGCACGCGCGGTCGCTCGTCGGCGAGCGTGGTGAGCGCGACGTCGTGCGTGGCGACGAGCCCGTAGGCGCCGCGGTCGAGGAGGTGCTCGAGGATGGCGCGCGCGCCGCGGTGCCGCGCCTCGGCGTTGGTCCCGCGGAGGAGCTCGTCGAGGAGGAAGAAGATGGGCGGAGCGGCCTCGGCGTCGGCGATGACGGAGCGGATGCGCGAGAGCTCGGCGTGGTAGTAGCTCGCGCCGCGCTGGAGGTCGTCGTCGATGCGCATGCTCGCGCGGAGCCGGACGGGCGGGAGCGCGAGCCTCCGCGCGAGCACGGGGCCGCCAGCCTGGGCGAGCGCGATGGCGAGACCCGTCGAGCGGAGGAGCGTGCTCTTTCCGGCCATGTTCGAGCCGGTGATGATGAGCGCCGCGCCGGGGCCCTCGAGGCGGAAGTCGTTCGCGACGCGCGCGGCGCGCGGAAGGAGCGGGTGCGCGAGCCCTTCGGCGACGAAGGGCGAGCTCGGTGGCTCGAAGTCGGGGTAGGTGGTCTCGGGCTCGATCGCGCGGAACGTGGCGAGCGAGGCGAGGGCCTCGAGCTCGCCGAGCGCGTCGAACGCAGGCTCGAAGCCCGCGCCCATGCGCGCGCGATAGCGGAGCAGCCCGTGCGCGACGTGCAGGTCCCAGAGGAGGAGGACGTCGACGAAGAAGTGCACCGGGAATTGGAAGCGGAGCTCGGCGCGGGAGACGAGGCGCTCGAGCGCGCGCGTGACCTCGCTCGGCTTTTCGCCGGCGGGGAAGGTGCGTTCGCGCAGCGCGACGAGGAGCGGCGCGTCGAAGCGCGTCTCCTCGACGAGGCGCCACATCGAGAAGAACGCCTCGAGCGAGCCCTTGCGCGCGGCGACGAGATCGAAGAGCGCGCGGCATCGGGCGCCCGTGAGGGTGGTGACGAGGAGCTGCCCCGCGAGGAGCGCGAACGCGATGGTCGAGGGAATCAGGTCGAGCTCGGCCGCGACGAATGCCGCGAGGAGGAGCGGCGGCGAGAGGAGCGCATAGCCCCGCGTCCACGCCGGGAGGGTCGCGCCCTCGTCGCCCCGCGCGAAGCGGAGGAAGGGCTCGGGGTCGAGGCGCTCGCGGCCCTCGCCGCGCCGCGCGGGCTTCGGTGGGAACGCGCGGATCGCGTACGCCTCGAGCGACTCGCGGAACGCGGCCTTCGACGCGAGCTCCTCCACGGCGCGCTGCCGCTCGCGCGCGAGCTCGGGTGCGGCGGGGCGGCCGAGCATCGCGACGAGCGCCTGGGCCCCGCGCGTCGTGTGGCTCACGTCGATCCGGTGTGCGAGCGAGCCACGGCCGAAGAGGTCGATGTCGCGGGCGTAGGGATGGTCGGCGGGACACGAGGGGCCCGGATCGAGCTCGGTCACGTAGCGGCCGTCGAGCCGCGCGAGGTGGCGCTCGTGGACGAGGCGCCGCGCCTCGAGCTCGGCGAGTGCCGAGGCGAGCCTCGCATGGAGCACCACCGCGACGAAGAAGAGCGCGAGCGCGGCGAGCCCGGCCGCGGTCACGGCGGTGTCCGACTGGGCGAGGCCGGCGATCGTCGCCACCGCCGCGACCAGGAACGAGACGAGGCGGACGAGGGAGAGGCGCAGGCTCCGCGACTTGCCGCGGGTGAGCTCGGCCTCGAGCTCCGCGATGCGCGCGCGGTGGGTTTCGTCGGGAGACGCTGGGGCACCTCGAGAGGGCATCGGCTCGTTGTACGACATCGGCTCGGGGGGAGACCACCTCCGGGCCGAAACTCGAAATTGACAGCGCGCCCCGCGCCGGATAGCCAGGGAGCGTGACCCAGCTCGCGCTGCCCTTCTTCGAGACGCCTGCGACGCGAGCGCCCGCGCGTGAGCCGGAGGTGGCCCGCGAGCGAGGCCCGGTGCTCGTGCCGGAGATGTCGCTCCGAGCCGTCGAGCCACGCGAGCCCCTGCACCTCGAGTCCCACAAGGAGACGGCGCGCAGGCTCGCGGCCGCCATCCGTGACGTGACCCGACGCACCGTCGCGCTGCACGTCACCGACAACAAGCGCGTCCTCATCAGCCAGAAGCGCGAGGGCGATCGGCTCGTCGTGCGCGTGCACCACGTCTTCCTCCGCGCCGAGCCGGCCGTCCTCGACGCGCTCGCGCGCTACGTGCACCGGCGCGACGCGAAGGACGGCGCGCTCATCGACGCCTTCCTGTCGCGCGAGAGCGATTACCTCCGCCGTTCCCGGAACCGACGGAAGACGGCGACGCGCCCGCAGGGCAAGGTGCACGACCTCGAGTCGATCCTCGACGAGGTCGCGCGCGACCACTTCGACGAGACGATCTCGCTCCCGCGGATCACCTGGGGCAAGCGCTCCGGCGTCGCGCGGAAGCGGCGCTCGATCCAGCTCGGCACCTACGAGCGCGAGGAGTCGCTCATCCGCATCCACCCCGCGCTCGATCGCGAATGGGTGCCCCGGATCTACGTGGCCTTCATCGTCTACCACGAGCTGCTCCATCACCTGATCCCGCCCGTCGAGCGCGGCGGGAAGCTCCACGTGCACACGGCCGAATTCCGCCGGCTCGAGCGGCGGTTCACGGCCTACGACGAGGCGCGACGCTTCGAGCGCGAGAACCTGAGCCGACTCCTCTCGGCGCGATGACCCATGTCCAAGCGACGTAGCCTCCGGTCGATCTCCGTCCCCATCACCCTCGGCGCGATCACCGTGGCGCTGAGCGCCGCGCTCCTCGTCGGCTGGAGCATCCTCCTCGCGAACAACATCGCGAACGCCGAGGACACCTCGATCGATCTCTGGCTCCTCGTCCTTGGGGGCATCTCCTTCCTCGTGATCATCACGGTGCTCGTGCTCTTCAGCATCTTCCTCGCGCGGGAGATCCTCGAGGTGCGGCGCCAGGACAGCTTCATCGACTCGGTCACGCACGAGCTCCGGAGCCCGCTCGCGAGCCTCCGGCTCTGCCTCGAGACGATGGAGCGCACGGATCTCCCCGAGGATCGTCGCGCGCACCTCCGCTCGATGATGGTGGACGACGTCGAGCGACTCTCCTCGTTCATCGACGACATCCTCCAGGCGAGCCGCCTCGCGCACGATCAGCCCGCGATGAGCACCGCGGAGTTCTCGCTGCGTGAGCTGGTCGTCGACGCCACGAGGACCGTCGCGAGCCGGCACCACCTCGCGGAGGGCGTCGTGCGCGTCGACGTCCCCGCCGACCTCGAGCTCGCCACCGATCGCCCTGCGCTCGAGATCGTGATGCGGAACCTCATCGACAACGCGGTGAAGTACTCCGGCGCCGAGCCCCGGGTGGAGGTCACGGCCCAGCGCACCGAGCCCGACGGCGTGATCATCGAGGTGCGCGATCACGGGATCGGCATCGACAAGGCCCACCTCGACCGCGTCTTCCACCGCTTCTACCGCGTCGAGGACGAAGAGGTGCGGAAGCGGCGAGGCACGGGCCTCGGCCTCTTCGTCGTGCACCAGCTCGTCCGCAACCTCGGGGGGTCGATCGAGGCCTTCTCCGAAGGGCGTGGGAAGGGCACGAGGATGAGGGTACGCTTGCCCGGCGCCGTCGTTCGTGGTGAGAACGGCGGGAGGCGGAAATGAGCGAACAAGAGCCGAGACGACTGCTCGTGGTCGAGGACGAGGAGCATCTCGCCACGGGCCTCAAGCTGAACCTCGAGCTCGAGGGATTCGCCGTCGACGTCGCCAACGACGCGCGGCAGGCGGTCGCAAAGCTCCTCGATCCCGCGGCTTACGACGCCATCGTCCTCGACGTGATGCTCCCCGACATCGACGGGTTCGAGCTCTGCCGGAGGCTCCGCGACTCGGGGAATTTCGTCCCCGTGATCATGCTCACCGCGCGGGACTCCGCGCAGGATCGCGTGCTCGGGCTCGAGGCGGGCGCCGACGACTACATGGTGAAGCCCTTCAAGCTCGCCGAGCTCCTCGCCCGCGTGCGCTCGATGCTCCGGCGGCGGGACTGGGATCACGGACAGGCGCATCGGGTCAAACACGTCCTCGAGTTCGGCAAGGCGCGTGTGGACTTCGACACGCACGAGGTCGAGATCGACGGGAAGGCGCAGAAGCTCACCCAGCTCGAGCTCGATCTGCTCCGCTACTTCGCCCAGAACCCGGGACGCGTCCTGAGCCGGAAGGAGCTCCTCGAGAAGGTCTGGAAGCTCCGCAACTACGACAACACGCGCACGGTGGACAACTTCATCATGCGTCTCCGCCGCCGCTTCGAGGTCGACGACGCCGAGCCACGTCACTTCGTGTCCGTGCGTGGGGCGGGCTATAAATTCGAGCCCAACGGCTGATCCGCCCGGATCCTGATGCGCCGCGTCGCCGGCGTTGACGATTTAATGACAGGGCTCGACTGAACCGTGACGGTCGTTCTCGCCCCCTGCCGGTAGCCTTCCGTGCATGAGCGAAGTCACGGCACCGTCGGCCCAAGCCCCCTCCAAGTACAACTGGGTGGGCTCCATTCCCTTCTTCCTCAGCCACGTCGCGTGTCTCGGCGCCATCTGGTCGGGCGTGACGCTCGAGGCCGTCCTCCTCGGCGTCGTGCTCCTCGCGGTGCGGACCTTCGGCGTGACGGGCGGATACCACCGCTACTTCTCGCACCGGGCCTACAAGACCTCGCGCGTCTTCCAGTTCATCCTCGCGTGGATCGCGCAGTCGAGCGCGCAAAAGGGCGTGCTCTGGTGGGCGGCGCATCACCGCGTCCACCACAAGTACTCGGACCAGCCGGGCGACGTCCACTCGCCGGTCCAGCGCGGCTTCTGGTACGCGCACGTGGGTTGGATCCTCGACGACACCGCCGAGACGCGCTGGGACAAGATCCAGGACTTCGCCAAGTACCCGGAGCTCCGCTTCCTCAATCGCTTCTACCTGCTCCCGCCGATCGTCCTCGCCGTCGCTTGCTACTTCATCGCGGGCTGGCCGGGCCTCTTCGTGGGCTTCTTCTGGAGCACCACGCTCCTCTGGCACAACACCTTCCTCATCAACTCGCTCACGCACATCTGGGGCAAGCGCCGCTACGACACGACCGACGACAGCCGGAACAACTTCTTCACGGCGCTCCTCACCTTCGGCGAGGGCTGGCACAACAACCACCACCACTACCAGAGCTCGGCGCGCAACGGCTTCTACTGGTGGGAGGTCGACATCACCTACTACATCCTCAAGGTGCTGAGCTGGTTCGGCATCGTGTGGGATCTCCGCCCCGTGCCCGAGCGCGTGCTCGAGGAGGGGCGCCGCAAGGATCGCGAGCGCGTCCTCGCCCTCTCCACGTCCGAGAGCGGCGGCTGAGCCTTCGCCCGAGGCAAACGAAAACGGGGTCCCTTTCGGGGCCCCGTTTCGCTTTCCGTCGCGGCGAGGGGACGGCTCAGGCGCGGAAGACGTCGATGCGCTCGACCTTCACGTCCTGACGCGGCTTGTCGCGGTGGTCACGCGGCACGCGCGCGATCTTGCTGACGAGCTCGAGGCCGTCGACGACCTCGCCGAAGACCGCGTGGCGGCCGTCGAGCCAGGGCGTGGGCACCTCGGTGATGAAGAACTGGCTGCCGTTGGTGCCGGGGCCGGCGTTGGCCATGGAGAGGATGCCGGGCTTGTCGTGCTTGAGCGAGGGATGGATCTCGTCGCCGAAGCGATAGCCGGGGCTGCCGGTGCCCGTGCCGAGCGGGCAGCCCATCTGGATCATGAACTCGGGGATCACGCGGTGGATGATCGTGCCCGAGTAGAGGGGGCGCGAGGTCTTCTGCCCGCGGTCGTTCCACTCGACCTTGCCGGTGGCGAGCGCCGCGAAGTTGGCGACCGTGCGCGGCGCGCGATCCTCGAAGAGGCGGACGGTGATGTCGCCCATCGAGGTCTTGATCGTGGCGCGGAGCTCGCCTTCGCCCGCGACGTCGACGGGCGGTGCAGGAGTGTCGGGATGGATGGCCATCGTCTTTCCTATTCGGTTGGGGTGTCGGGCCGGCCGAGCTCGACGGCCAGCGTACGCGGATCGATGGCGCCCATGCGGACGAGGATGTCGCCGAGCTTCGGGAGTCGAGCGCGCTGCTCGGCGAGGATGGTCTCGACGGCGGCTTCGTCGAGGTAGCCGAGCGCGCGGGCCGCTTCGCCGAAGCGCATCGGGCGCTGGCTTCGGTAGATGAGGACCTCGCAGACCTGCTTGGGCGTGAGGTAGCCGAGCTCGACCGCGATGAGCCGGAAGGGCACCTTCTCGGATTGACGGATGGCGAGCGCCTCGGCGAGCTGGCGCTCTCGGACGAAGCCGTGCCGGAGGAGGTGGAGCGCGAGGTCCATGGACCCCGGAGTCTAGCGGAGTTGGGCGCGGTAGAACAGCGCCGCAGGCTCGACGACGAGCGCGCGCGCCTCGCCCTCACGCGGCTCGGCCACGAGCCCGAACGCGCGAAGCCGCGGCTCGACGCGATAGGTGACGCGCTCGATCACGACCTCGCTCGGTCCTTCGGGGCGTGCTTCGGCGGTCTGGCTCGCGCCCGCCCATCCCTCGAGCGCCGTCGGCTCCGCCCATACGCCGAGGGCGTTGGTCGGGAGGAGGACCAGCCGATCGGGGAAGGCGAAGGCGAGGTCGGGACGACCGTCGCTCGTGAGATCCTTGGACTCCACACGGAGGAGCGGCGCCGCGTACGCGAGTCGCGCCACGGTGGTCGCTCGCCCGCGCTCGAGCTCCGGCACGAGCAGCTCGGCGTGTCCGCCGCAGTCCACGAGGAGCGCCGGCGCGCCGCTCGGAAGCCGCGCGGCGAAGACTCGCGGCGAGGCGCTCGCGTCTTCGCATACGCCCGCGGGCGCGTCCTCTTCGACGTCCGGCTCGGCGGGCGATTCCTCGGCGACCGCGTCCTCGACCGCGACCTCGTGGGCCTCGGCGTCGTCGGCCTCGTCCGCGTCGACCTCCTCCCCGAGGGAGTCTCCCTCGGGGGGCGCTTCCGGCGCCGGCGCTTCGTCGACCCGGGAGGCGAAGGGCAGCCTCATCTCCGGCATCACGTCGAGGGTCTCCGCCACCCCGTAGAGCAGCGCCCAGACGATCGCGACGAGCAGGAGGTTGCGGAGCAATGGACGCCTCAGGATTCGCGCAGCTCTCGCAGCGTGGCGAGGAGGAGATCGAAGTCGAAGGGCTTCGAGATGCTCCGCGCGCCGCTCGTCGCGAGGAATTCGCGAGACTCGGGCGTGTATGCGCCGCCGCTCATGTAGAGGACCTTGCCTACCAGATCGGGGCGGACGGAGCCGAGCTTCTCGTGGAAGGCCATGCCCGAGAGCTGCGGCATCATGAGGTCGCAGAGGATCACCTCCGCGTGCTCACCGGCCGCGAGCGCCTCGAGCGCACGCTCGGCCGACTGGAACACGCGGACGTCGTACTCGTCCGAGAGGGTGAGCTCGAGCGTCGCGCCCATCATCGGTTCGTCGTCGATGACGAACAGGCACGGTCTATCCCCCGACATTGATGCTCTCACGCTCCCTCAAGTTGGTCCTCGGTCCCGAAACACCCGGCGGGGCGGGACGATACACTATGATTCGATCCCCGATCTCCTACAACGCCCCTGACTTTGATATCTTCCGATCGACGTGTCGATTGGTGCACGAGCAGCCAGGGGGGCTTCTGCTCATCGTGACCCAAGGAAGGCCGGGCGGCTCGCCGCCACCCAGGCCCTCCTCGGTTGCGACGCGGATCCATGCACCCTCCTCCTCTTTGCGAGCGGTCCCCACGGGGCCTGGGCCGGGGCCATCGCCGAGGGCGCGCGCGAGGTCGCGCCGCGCGCGACGATCGCGCTCATCAGCTCGCCCCGCATTTCCTCAGCCGACGATCCGGAGGTCTTCGTGGGCGGGGTCTCGGCCATCGCCCTGCCCGTGAAGAGCGAGGTCGCGATCGGCAACGGTGACTACTCGGCGCGGAGTCTCCGCGAGCTCGGGCGGGCCATCGCCGCCGATCGCCCGTGCCCCGTGTTCCTCTTCGGGCGCAGCCGTCCGAGCGCGGTGGTCGCCCTCGACGCCTTCTCCGACGAGGCCAACGCGCCGCAGCTCGGCGGTGCGCTCGGCGTGGGTGCGGGACTCTCCGCGGTCGGCGCAGACGGAGTCGTGCGCGAAGGCACGCTCCTCGCGCTGCGCATCGAGGACGAGCTCTCGCTCGTCGACGCCTCGGCGACGGCCGTCGAGCCGATCGTCCCCTTCGCGCCCATCACCGAGGTCCGCCGCGGCTACATCGAGCGCGTCGGCAGCGAGCGCGCGCTCGACTGGTTGCGCGCGTCGGGGGGATCCGCGCCCGAGGGCAGCCTCCTCCTCGCGATGCTCGCCGTGGGCCCGGAGCGCCGCCCCCTCGTGCGGGGCATCGCCGGCGTGGAGCCCTCGCGCGGCGCCATCCACGTGGGCGACGACGTCGAGGAGGGCGAGACGATCGCGATCGGCATCTCCACCGGCCGCGTCCCGCCCGAGGCCATCGAGGGGGCGCAGCGGCGCGCGCTCCGTCGCCTCTCGGGGGCCGCCCCGCGGGCCGCGCTCCTCGTCGATCCCGTGGGGCGCGGGCCTCGCGCGGCGCTCGCCCAGTGCGGCTTCGAAGAGCGCTTCGGCTCCATCCCGTGGGTCGGCATCCGCGCGGCGGCGCAGATCGTGAGCGGCGCCGAGCGACCGAGGCTCGCGCAGCACACCGCGACGCTCTCGCTCCTATGCTCGGCGAGCTGACGCCGCCCGCTCGACCGCCAGCTCCCCCGCTTCGATCATCCGCCGCAGCTCGCGCTTGAGGATCTTGCCCGAAGGGCCGAGCGGGAACTCCGAGACGCGCACGAGGGCGCGCGGGACCTTGTGCGGCGACAGGCGCGACTCGCAGTGCGCGATCATCGCCTCGAGCGCGAGCGCCTTGCCCTCGGCGACGCGGACGACCGCGACGACCTCTTCGCCATAGTAGGCATCGGCGACGCCGACGACGGCGGCCTCGCCGACCTCGGGCATCCGGTGGAGGACGTCCTCGACCTCGCTAGGATAGACGTTCTCGCCGCCGCGGAGGATGAGGTCCTTCTCCCGATCGATGACGAAGAGCCGCCCGGCCTCGTCGAGGCGGCCGATGTCGCCGGTGCGGAGCCAACCGTCGTGGAAGGCCTCGGACGTCGCCGCGGGATCGTCGAGGTAGCCCGTCATCACGTTCTGCCCGCGGACGAGGACCTCCCCGGTGATCCCGGGCGTCCGATGCGGCCCGTCCTCGCCGGCGATGGCGATCTCCACGCCCCAGACGGGCCGGCCGACGGAGCCTGGCGTGGGCGGCTCGGGCGGCGCGTCGATGCAGGAGAAGGTGGCCTCGGTGAGGCCATAGCCCTGGCGGACGGGGCAGCCGAGCGAGGCGCTCGCGCGCGCGGCGAGCTCGACGGGGAGCGGCGCGCCGGCCGAGAGCGCCCACTCGAGGCTCGGGATGGGCTCGCCGGCGTCTCCCGAGAGCGCGGCGAACATCGTGGGCACCCCCGGGAACCAGGTGACGCCCTCCTCACGGCAGATCGCGCGCGTCCTCGAGGACGAGAAGCGCGGGAGGAGCACCGCGCGCCCGCCGGCGTAGAAGGGCGCGAGCACCACCATGCGGAGCCCGTAGCTGTGCGTGAGCGGAAGGACGCCGAGCGCGACGACCCCCTCGTCGAAGCGGAGCACGTGGTGGACGAGGCCAGCGGTGTGCGAGAGGAGCGCGGCGTGGCTGATGCACGCGCCCTTGGTGAGGCCCGTCGTCCCGCTCGTGTAGAGGATCAGCGCGGTCTCCGAGGGATCACACTCCTCCGGCGGAGACGATGGGGCGTCGCCGCTCGCGGCCTCGTCGAGGGCGATGGGGCTCACGCCGAGCGGGGTGGCCGCGGCCTCCGCGCGCGCGCGCCGCGGCTCGTCGAAGAGGATGGCGCGCGCCTTGGAGCTCCGGAGGCGATGCGCGATCTCGCTCTCGGTGGAGCGCGACGGAATCGGCACGACGGCGGCGCCCACGTAGACGATGCCGAAGAAGGCCGACACGAAGGCCGCCGAGTTCTCGCCGATGAGGCCGACGCGATCGCCGCGACGGACGCCCGCGAGGCGGAGCCGGGAGGCGACGGCGTGCGCCGCGCGCTCGAGCTCGTGCGCCGTCCACTCGCGCCGGGCGTCGTCGCGCTCGACGAGGAGGGTGCGCGCAGGCGCGCGGAGCGCCGCCTGCCGGAGGATCTGGCCGACGTTCAGGCCCATGCGCGCAAGGTAGCAGCTCGAGCTCAGTCGATCGCGCGATCGATGCGGAGCTTGAGCTCGGCATAGCGGCGGAAGAACTCGTCGTGCCGCGAGCGGAAGGCCTGGATGATGCTGCGGTCGCGCTGGCGGAGCATGAGCTCGTCGACCACGGCGTCGATGCGCGCGATGAGCTGCCGCGGATCGGTGAAGGGGCGGAAGACGTCGCCCGAGCGGCCCTCGTTGTAGTGCACGATGGAGCCGTTCTCGCCGAGCGAGGTGTAGAGCAGGCCGTAGGTCTCGGCCCGTCGCGCCTGGACGTTCTTGAGGATCATCGAGCCGCGGAGGTCGGGCAGCTCGTCGCGCACCACGACGAGGTCGAAGCCGCGCTCGCTCTTGTCGAGGCCGTCGCCGCCGTTGATGGCCGCCTCGATCTCCCAGTTCTTGCCCTGGACGAGCGGGCCGAGCGCTTGGATCATGGCCTGATCCGACTCGACGAAGAGGACGCGCGGCTTGAAGTTGGCGAGCGCCGCGACCGAGACCTCGTCGTAGACGTGGCGCGCGAGCTCGAGCATCGTGGCGAAGGCGTCGTCGAGGACGGCGCGCACCTCGAGGAGCAGGTCGGAGCTCCCGCCGCCCGCGTGGTATCGAGTGAACGCGGCCTCGACGACTTGCTTGAGGTGCGGGAGCTGGTCGCCCGCCTTGATGACGACGTCGTCGACGCCGAGGCGGAAGGCCTCCACCGCGGCCTCGAAGCTGCGCCGGCTCGTGACGGCGATGACGGCCGTCTGGCCGCTCCGCTCCTTGATGTAGCGGATGAGGTCGAGGCCACCCGAGGCCTTGCCGCCGAGGTCGATGTCCACGAGCGCTGCGGGGAAGAACTTGGCGCTGATGCGCTCGCGCGCCTCCGGATCGCTCGCGGCGCCCGAGCACACGAAGCCCATCTTCTCGAAGGTGTCCACGAACACCTTTCGGTGCGCGTCCGTGCCGTCGACGATCAAGAGCTCGTCACCCTTCGCCATCTCTTCCTCTGTCTCGGGCCTCTCCTAGCGGGAGAAAGGCAGCTTGAGCTCGATCTCACCGCGTGGAGGAGGCGGTAGCCGGAACGACCTTACCTGAGTCGTGAGGCATTCGGCCAATGATTGATCCCCGGTGCTGTTGCGCGAGAGCGAGGCGCGGAGGACCTGGCCGTCGGCGCCGACGACGGCCGCGACGACGACCGTACCCGAGAGCGTCTCGTTGTTGCGCGTGGCGGCGTCGAAGCAGGCCTTGGTGGCGCCGCCGTAGTAGCGCGAGATGGCGTAGCGCACGCGACCTCCGTAGAGCTCGAGCTCCATCTCGGCCTCCGGATCCTTCGGGGCGGGCGGCTCCTCGCGCGGCGTGGGCGCTTCGGTCTTCTCCGGAGCCTTCTCCGGTGTCTCGGCCGGCGTCGGGCTGGGTGCGCTGGGCGGCGGCGTGGGCGCGCTCGGCGTGCTCGGCGCGGGCGTCGGAGGCGTGCTGGGCGTGCTCGGCGCGGGCGTGGCCGGCGGGCTCGGTGCGGGCGCCGGGGTGGGCGCGCTCGGTGCGCTCGGTGCGCTCGGCGGCTCCTGCGCGTGGCGTGGCAGCGGATCCTTGGCGAGCTCGGATCGCGAGACGCGGGTGGTGGACTCGGCGCGGGGATCCGGCGCGGGCGCGGCCGCCTCGAGCGGCGCCGCGTCGTCGGGGAAGGGCGGGGGCTCGAGCCCCTCGGGGATGGGCGCGCCGATGAGGAAGGCGTCGCCGGGCGCGGCGTGTCCCGAGTCCGTACGCTCGGGCGTATCGCCCCGTGTGGCGAAGAAGGCGAACGCCCCGCCCGCGGCCATGAGCGCGACGGCGGCGAGGACGACGAAGCCGTAGGCGCGCGCGGGCGTGCGGAGGCCGAGGGCGGTGAGGCTGAGGGCGAGCGAGTCGGTGAACGAAGGCGCGGCCGCCGGACCTTCGCTCGAGACCGGCGGCAGATCCGTGCGCCCTCCCGGCGTCCCCGGCGCGGCGATGCGCTCGCCGCAGAAGTTGCAGAAGCGGGCCTCGTCGACGTTCTTCTGACCGCACGACTGGCAGAACATCGCGTCAGTCTGCCACAGGTCGAAGGCCTAGGAACCGGGCTTTCCCGGCGGAGGGGGCGAGCGCCGCCGCGGCTCCTTGCTCACCGGTCGAAGGCCGAGCGCGAGATCGACCTCGAGGAGGGCGAGCACGTCGACACCCGCGCCCGCGTCTCGCCCGCGCGCGTCGCGGCCGTCCAGGCGGTGGCGCGCTTCGAGGCGGAGATCGATCCCGTGGAGGCGCCCGCGCGGGAGGACGAGCGGGACGCCGAGGCCCCCGCCCCAGTAGAAGGCGGCGCGGAGGCTCCCGTCGAGCCCGAAGGCCCCGCCCATCTGGAGGCCGAGGCTCCGCAGGAAGAGATCGCGCCGCGCCTTGCCGGAGCTCCGATCGCGGAGGAAGTGCATCGGGCCGAATGGGCGGAGCTCGAAGCCCGTGAAGAGCTCACGCGAGCTCGGGCCGCCTGCTGCGGCGAGGAGCGGTCCGAAGGCGTCGAGGAAGCGCAGCCGGAGGCCTCCGTCGGCGATGCCCGAGGCGCCCGAGGCGAAGTGCGCGCCGCCGCCGAGCGTGAAGCCGAGCTGCGCCTGGGAGTCCCATTTGCCGTAGAGGCCGTCGGCCCGGGCGGCGGTCGGGCCGAGGGCGAGGCACGCGACGGTGAGGGCGAGGAGCGGCCGCGCCGCCGCCTCAGAAGCCCTCGTAATAGTCGCCTTCCTCGTCTTCGGGGACATCGGGATCACCCTTGTTCGCCGCCGTCTTGATCATGAGGGCGGGGACGAGGAGGCCGAGCGCCAGATCGAACTCGATGCCGCCCGTCACCTCGAAGCCGCGGGGATCCGTGAGATCGGTGCGCGTCGTGACGTAGAAGTTGATCCCGAGGCCGTAGCGCCCGTGGTAGTTGTAGCTGCGGTAGCCGAAGGCCGCCGTGCCCACGAAGACCGGCGCGCTCCCGCCGTAGTTGCCGAAGCGCGCGGCGTAGCCGAAGAGCGCCGAGAGCTGGAGGGGCCAGCCAGGGTGCATCGGCAAGAGGAGCGTGGCGCCGCCCGCGCCCTCGAGCGTGTGGAAGTGTCCGGTGCGCAGCTCGAGCGCGGGGCCGATGCGGACGCTGCGATCGCTCGGGCGACCCCAGAGCCAGTCGGCGCGCACGTGGGTCTCCATGACGAACTTCTTGGATTCGTCGAGCTTGCGCGCGCCGAGCCCGCCGCCGAGGCGGACGGACCACTGCAACACCATCGGGTGTTTGCGGATGGCCTCCTGGATCTCCTCGTCCATCTCGAGCTCGTAGTCGTCGGCTCGGACGGCGGCTGGCGAGGCCAGCGCGAGGAGGGCGAGGAGCCCCAAGAGAGGATACGAGACGCTCTTCAAGGTGATGCGGTTCTAGCGCGAAACGGGAGGGAGCCCAGCGCGGATCACTCGCCGCGACGGAGCGAGGGGAGCTTCTGGGCGAGGTGCTCGACGAGGCGCGCGAAGTCGAACTTCTCGGGCTTGTTGCCGCCCTCGAGGCACGCGATGTCGAAGGCCGCCGAGTACGCGGCCGCGCGCTTGGACTTGGGGAAGTCGAGCGCGTCGCCGAGCCGCTCGAGCGTGTCGGCCTCCTCGGCGTTGGTGTGGCCGTCGACGCGGGACAGCCAGCAGGCGAGCGCGTAGGTGAGGCCGCGCTCCCACTCGCTCATGCCGGAGGCGTCGAAGTCCGACACGCCCACGGGGGACTCGGTCGCGCGGCGGACGGCTTCGAGGTCGTCGCCGTCGAGGCCTCCCTCGCGCGCCGCGCGCAAAAGGCCCTCCGCTTCGCGGCGGCTCATCCTCTCGTCGGCCCACGCGATGGCGGCGAGGGCGATGAACGACTCTTTCGACAGTTGGAAGCTCACGGGCCGAAGGCTACGCCGTCTCGGCGCCGGGGTGTAGTCCCAATTCGACGCGAGTTCAGCTTCGGGGGCGCGTGGGCTCGGCGGTGGGCCGCTGGGCCTCGTACCGGCAGCAATTGGGCGCGCAGCGATCGGGGAGCGCGGGGAAGGCGCCCTCGGCGCGCCGGTGCTCGCGGAGGCCGAGGCGCTCCTCGACGATCTCCGCGAGCGCCGCGACGAACTTGGGGTGCGTGCCGACGGTGCCGGCGCGGACCATCTCGAGGCCGAGCTCCTCGGCGAGCGAAGCGGCGACGCGATCGAGGTCCCAGACGACCTCGACGTGGTCCGAGAGGAAGCCGATGGGGCAGACGACGACGCTCTTCTTGCCGATCTGCGCGAGGGCGCGGAGGTGCGTCTCGATGTCGGGCTCGAGCCAGGGCACGTGCGGCGGCCCCGAGCGGCTCTGGAAGACGAGCTGCCACTCGCTCCGGCCGAGGCGCGCGGCGACCAGCGCGCAGGCGTCCTCGAGCTGCGCGACGTAGTCGCAGGCGTTCGCCATCGCGAGCGGGATCGAGTGCGCGGTGAAGACGAGGCGGGCCTTGGCCTCGCGCTCGTCGACCTGGGCGAGGGCGTCGGCCACGCGCTCCGCCACGGCGTCGAGGAAGAGCGGGTGGTTGAAGAAGGTGCGCGTCTTGTCGACGACGGGCGCGCCCTCGCCGAGCTCCTCGCGCGCCTGCTCGACGGCGTCGAGGTACTGCCGGCAGCCCGAGAAGGAGGAGAACGCCGAGGTGATCACCGCGAGGAGCCGCGTCGCTCCCTCGGCCGCGAGCTCGCGGAGCACGTCGACGATGAACGGCGGCGAGTTCCGGTTGGCGAGGCGGACGGGGAGGTCGATCCCGCGCGCGCGGAGGGCCTCCTCGAGGGCCGCGGCGAGCGCGCGGTTCTGCTCGTTGATCGGGCTCTTGCCACCGAGCGCGTGGTAGTGCTCGGCCACCTCGGCGAGGCGTTCCTTCGGGACGTTCCGCCCGGCGGTGACGCGCTCGAGGAAGGGGAGCACCTCTTCACGGGACTCCGGTCCCCCGAACCCGAGGAGGAGGACCGCGTCGTAGCGAGGCGAAGTCACGAGGAGACCTTAGCAGTCCAGAGCGGGGGGTGGAACTCGAGGTCGGGGAGGTCACCCGAAGGTGACGACGAGCTTGCCGACGTTGCGGTTCGCTTCCATCGCCACGTGGGCCGCGGCGATCTCCTTGGCGGGGAAGACCTCGTCGACGACCGGGCGGCAGCGACCCGACTCGAAGAGCGGGAGGACCTGCTGCTCGAAGGCGCGCGCGAGGGCGGCCTTCTCTTCGAGCGGGCGGCTGCGGAGCACGGAGCCGCGGATGGTCGCGCGCTTGGCGAGGAGCGTGTTGAGGCTCACCTCGGCGCGCGTGCCGCCCATCATGCCGATGATCACGAGCACGCCTCGGGGCGCGAGCACGTCGAGGTTCTGCTCGAGATAGGCCGCGCCCACGGTGTCGAGGATCACGTCGGCGCCGCCTGGGAGCACCGCGCGGAGCTCGTCCTCGAAGCGCTTCTCCTTGGCCACGACGAGCGCCTCGAAGCCGAAGCCCTCGAGGCGCGCGAGCTTCTCGGGGCTGCGGAGCGTGCCGAACGCGCGCGCGCCGACGGCGTGGGCGAGCTGCGCGCCGGCGGTGCCGATGCCGCTCGCCGCCGCGTGGAGGAGCGCCGCCTTGCCCGGCCCGAGCCCGCCCTGGAGGAAGAGCGCGTCGAAGGCCGTCATGAAGACCTCGGGGATGGCTGCCGCCTGCACGAAGTCGAGTCCCTCGGGGATGCGGACGAGCTCCCGCTCGTGGACGACGATGGCCTGGGCCATGCCGCCGCCCGCGGTGATGCCCATCACGCGATCGCCGACCTTCACGTCGAAGACGCCCTCGCCGACGGCCTCGACCTCACCCGCGAACTCGAGCCCCGGCACGTCGGCCGGCGCGCCCTTGGGCGCCGGATAGAAGCCGCGGCGTTGGAGCGTGTCGGCGCGGTTGAGCCCGGCGGCGCGGACCCTCACGCGCACCTCGGACGGACCGGGATCGCGGATCGTGATCACGTCGAGCGAGAGGACCTCGGGGCCTCCCTTGCCTCGGATGACGACGGCTTCGACCTCGATGGGCATCGGACCTCAGAGCGAGAAGAGCGAGAGGGTGTTGGTGCGGCCCGAGAGCGGCCATGGGAAGAGGATGGCGTAGGTGTCGCCGGGGCGGCAGAGGCGCTCGCGGACGAGGAGCGCGGCGGCGGTGCGGCGGATCTCCTCGATGCTCTCCGGCGGCACCTCGACGCGCGGGATCACGCCCCAGATGAGCGCGAGCTGGCTCGCGACCTGCGGGTGCCGCGTGATGGCGACGATGGGCACGCGCGGGCGGTGCTCGGCGAGCAGGCGGCTCGAGAGGCCGTCGTTGGTGAAGGAGACGATGGCGCGCATCTGGACGTGCGTGGCGAGGACGGCGGCCGCGCGCGCGGTGGCGCCGATCGCGCGCCAGTCTTCGTTGGCCACGATCTTCACGTCGCGGATCTGCCGCGAGAGATCCTCGACCGACTCGGCCTCCACCTCGCGGATGATGGCGTCCATCATGCGCACGGACTCGACCGGGTACTTGCCGGCGGCCGTCTCGCCGCTGAGCATCACGGCGTCGGTGCCGTCCATCACGGCGTTGGCGACGTCGGCGGCCTCGGCGCGCGTGGGGCGCGGGTTGCGCATCATCGAGTCGAGCATCTGCGTGGCGGTGATGACGATCTTCCCCGCGCGGTTGGCCGAGTGGATGATGCGCTTCTGCACGAGCGGGACCTTCTCGGCGCCGAGCTCTACGCCGAGGTCGCCGCGCGCGACCATGATGCCCTCGGCCTGCTCGACGATCGCCTCGAGCTGGTCGACGGCCTCGGGCTTCTCGATCTTGGCGATGACGGGCGTGCCCTTGGAGAGCGACTGCGCCTCGCGCACGTCCTCGGCGCTCCGCACGAACGAGAGCGCCACGTAGTCGACCTTGAGCTCGTCGACCGCGAAGGCGAGGTCGGCGCGGTCCTTCGCCGTGAGCGCCGGCGTGGAGAGCCTGGTGCCCGGGAGGTTCAGCCCCTTGCGATCGCTGAGGACGCCGCCGACTTCGACGCGCGTGACCACCTCCGTGAGCGTCTTCGACTCGACGCGGAGGGAGATGAGGCCGTCGTCGAGGAGGATGCGATCGCCGATGGTGACGTCGGAGGGGAGCTGCGCGTAGGTGACGTGGACGCGCTCCTCGTTGCCGTCGACCTCTTCGGTGGTGAGCACGAAGCGGGCGCCCGGGACGAGCTCGACGGGTCCACCCGAGAAGGTGCCGACGCGCATCTTGGGGCCGCAGAGATCGGCGAGGATCGCGAGGGGGCGGCCGGCGCGTTGTGCCGCCGCGCGGACGCGCTGCGCGAGCTCGCGGTGCGACTCGTGGGAGCCGTGCGAGAAGTTGAGGCGAGCGCAGTCGAGCCCTGCCGCCACGAGGCGATCGAGGATCTCGGGCTCGGAGCTCGCGGGGCCGAGCGTGCAGACGATCTTGGTGCGGCGCATGTACGGCTAGCGTAGGAAGCCGGCGCCATGCGTGCCAGGGGTGACGCCCACTTCCGACGCGCAAGAGGTCCTGCGGGCTCGTGGCGCCTCGGCCTGCGTCCGCCGCGCGCCAATTGTCCGGCGAGAAACGGAGTCGAAACGTGGGGTGCGTACGAAACGGCGGATGGACGCCCCCCAGCGCGCCCGGCGCCGACTCGCAGCTCTCCTCTTCTCGGTCGTATTCTTCGGTGCACCCCCGACGGCGCTCGGCGACGTCGAAGCGGAGGCGCCCGCGGTCGACCCGGATGCAGAGGCTGCGATCGCCGACCCCGAGGCGGCGGAGGGGACCGCTTCGCCGTCGGGCGGAGCGGAGGACTCGAACGCCTCACGCACCTTCCGCACGGGGAGCGTGGAGTGGACGCCGCTCCTCGACGTGCGCGTGCGGGGCGAGGCGCGAGCGCAACCCTATGGCCAACCGGCGGCCGAGCACGGCGAGTACTTCGCGATCACGCGTTTCCGCGCAGGTCTCGGCGCGCGAGTGGGCATCGTCGGGGCGAGGGTGGAGGTGCAGGACGCGCGTCGGTATGGCGTCGTGCCGGGCAGATCACCCCAGGCGGTATCGGCGTCCACCAGGGCTACGTGGAGATCGTCGCGCCCGACGGCCCCTCCCTCCGCGTCGGTCGACAAGAGCTCTCGCTCGGCGACCAGCGCTTGGTCGGCCCGCTCGACTGGGCGATGCAAGCGCGGAGCTTCGACGCCGTGCGCCTCTCGGGTCAGGCGAAGGACCTCGCGTACGAGCTCTTCGGCGCGATGACGCGCGCGCCGTCGGACTTCGAGGGAGGTCGCTCGCGCGGCGACTACCTCGCCGGCGCGCAGGTCTCCGTCGAGCTGGTGGAGTGGCTCTCGGCCGACGTCTACCTGCTCTACAGGCACGACGGTCCCCTCGTCGACGCGCCGACGCGGCGGCGCGACATCGCCTCGCCAGGCCTTCGCCTCCACGGCGCGCACGGCCCGCTCCGTCACACCTTCGAGGGCACGGTGCAGCTCGGCGACGACTCGGGCGTAAGCCACCTCGCGTACGCGCTCGCGGGAGACCTCGGCTATGCGTTCTCACGCGCGCGGCCAGGGTCGCTCGCCATGGGCTTCGCCGTGGCGTCCGGCGCCTCGCCCACGGAGCGCCTCCGCGAGGTCGACAACTTCTTCCCCACCAACCACAAGTTCTACGGCTTCGCGGATCTCTTCGGGCTCCGGAACCTCGTCGACGGTCACGTGCTCGGCCAGTGGAAGGCCAAGGCCGCGCCCCTGACGCTTACGGGAGGCCTCTTCGCCTTCTCGCTCTACGACGATCGCGCGCGCTGGTCCGACGCCGTGGGCCGCACGCTCGGCCACGACGCC
>JAAYBZ010000108.1 GCA_012744445.1 Myxococcales bacterium
CTGCGCCTCGGCACGCTCGCGCCCGACGGCACGCCCCTCACCAAGGCGTACAAGGAGCTCGATCGCGAGCTCAAGGAGCGCTCGGGCGGCGAGGTGCGGCTCCGCCTCTATCCGGGCGGCGCGGCCGGCGACGAGAAGGTGATGGTGCGAAAGATGCGCGCCGGGCAGCTCGACGGGGCCGTGCTCACCACGACCGGCCTCGGCGTGCTCGTGCGGCAGGTGCTCGTGCTCCAGGCCCCCGGCGTGATCCGCAGCTACGCGCAGCTCGACGCCGTGCGCGACGCGATGGCCGACGAGCTCGGCGCGATCTTCGAGCGGGAAGGCTACGCCCTCCTCGGCTGGGGTGACGCGGGCGAGCTCCGCCTCTTCTCCAAGGAGCCCATCCGCGTGCCGGACGATCTCAAGCGCCTCCGCCCGTGGGTCTGGCGCGACTCGCCCGTCATGGTGGAGCTCTACCGGAGCATCGGCGCGAACGGCGTCGCGCTCGGCGTTCCCGAGGTCTATCCCGGCCTCCAGACCGGCATGATCGACACGGTGATGGCCTCGGCGATGACGGCCATCGGCTTCCAGTGGGCGGCGCGCGTGCAGTACATGACCGACCCGCCCGCGGGCGTCATCGTCGGCGCGATCGTCATGCGCAAGGACGCCCTCGACGCGCTCCCCGCGGAGATGCGCGAGCTCTTCGTGGGGCGCATCCGCAGCGCCGAGGCCAAGGGCCGCGCCGCGGCGCGCGACATGGACGCCCGCGCCACCGCGGAGTTGAAGAAGCGACTCACCGTGATAGACAACGAGCCGCACCGCGCGGCATGGGAACGCGCGGCGAAGAAAGCCAAGGACGCGCTCACGGGGAGGCTCTATCCGAGGGATCTCCTCGAGAAGGTCGAAGCGATCGCGGCCAGCGTCCGATAGGGAGGGGAAACGTCCATGAGCGAGCCTGCCGTACGAGCGCGGAGCGCCCAACAGGCTTTCGAATATCTCGCGTCCTTCGAGCCCGACGCGCTCGCCCGCGTCCGCGCCGAGGTGCCCGACGAGATCATCAAGGCCATCGAGAGCGCCCCGCCCACGTCGTTCCTGCCCCTCTCGCTCGACGGTCTCCTCGTCCGCGGCATCGTCCGCGGCCTCGGCGAGGAGCGCGCCGAGCGGTTCTGGCGGAGCTTCGTCGTCGAGCACGTCCGGACGCCCGCGCTCAAACCGCTCATCGACACCGCCGTCCGCCTCTTCGGGGTCAATCCGGGGACCTTCTTCTGGGCGCTCGCCAAGGGGCTCGATCAAAGCTACCGCGACTTCGGCAAGAAGGACCTCGAGCGAGACACCGGCTTCGCCCGCTTCACCCTCTCCGACTTCCACCCGGAGCTCCTGCGTTTCCCCGAGTACTTCGTGGCGCTCCGCGCCATCTGCGGTGCCATGATCGACCTCGCGCGCGCCGACTGGAGCCTCGAGTCGAGCGTCGATACCGCGGCTCGTCGCTTCGTCGCCACGGCCCGTTCGCGTCACTGATCGGCGATTAAATAGGCCCGGGCTCCTGCGATTTGCGTGCGTGAATCCCCCCCGAAACTCACGCGGGCAAGTTCGCAGGAGCCCGCTGACGACATCCTACGCCAAGTGGATCGAAAGTCATCCCTCGTGGCGCGGAAAACCCCGATTCATCCCGCGTCACCGAATGGTGGTGCTGGTGAAAAAATCCAGTAGTTGTGTGTGAGTCTGGGCGCGTGCAGGGTACATCCCGCAGGGGAATTCCTTCGGGATCCTGCGCGGCTGCAGGAATTTTGCGCTGGCCCTCCGTGTTCGGGTATCCGCGAACACGATGGTACGAGGACTCCTTCACGGGATCGCGTTGGTCGCGCTCGTGACGCTCGGTGCGCAGCGAGCGCACGCCGCGGCCGGCGACGAGATATGGATCGTTCAACCGGGTGATATGCTCGGGTCGATCGCGCGTCGCGTCGGCGTGAGCGTCGACGTCCTCAAACGCTGGAACGGCCTCGAGTCGGACCGCATCTACGTCGGCCAGTCCCTGGTCATCAAGCGGGCTGCGGCGACCCCTCCCGCCGCCGCCGAGCCCGCGCCCCCGCCGCCTCCGCCCCGCGAAGACGGCCCGCGCTATCGCGTGCGTCCCGGCGATACCCTCGGCCGGCTCGCCCAGCGCTTCGGGACGACGGTGCCCGAGCTCCTCCGTTGGAACCCGGAGATCCGCGCCGATCGCATCCGCGTGAACCAAGAGCTCCGCGTGCCCGAGGAGCGGCCCCGGCTCGTCCACGTCGTGCGACGCGGCGAGACCATCCGCGACGTGGCCGAGCGATACGAGGTCGAGCCGCGCGAGATCCGCTTCTGGAACGGGAAGAGCGGCGACGCGCTCCTCAAGATGGGCGAGGAGCTCGTGATCTACTCGAGCGCACCGCCCTCCCGCTCCGAGTCGATCGGCCTGCCGTACAACGGGAGCCTCCGCGCGCCGGAGCGACTCCTCCCGCATCCGGCCTACGTCATCCGCGATCCGCAGCGGGCCTACGGCACCGAGGAGACCGTGAACTGGCTCTACGAGGCCTTCGAGGCGGTCCACCAGAAGTTCGGCCATGGCCCGAAGGTGCGCGTCCACGACATCAGCCTGCCCAAGGGCGGCTTCATGCGCGGGCACGTCTCGCACCAGAGCGGTCGCGACGTCGACGTGAGCCTCTACCGCAAGCGCTGCAAGGATCGCGTCTGCCCCTTCGCCCCCGTGAGCGCCGACGAGCTCGACGTCGAGCGTCAGTGGGCGCTCCTCCGCCACATGCTCGAGCGCGGGCGCGCCCAGGCGATCTTCCTCGACTATTCGCTCCAGAAGCCGCTCTTCGAGCAGGCCAAGCGCGAGGGCGCGACGGAGGCCCAGCTCCGTGAGTGGTTCCAATACCCTCGCGGTCCGGAGCACCCCAAGGGTGTCATCCGGCACTTCCGGCATCACCGAGACCACATCCACATCCGCTTCGTCTGCCCGAAGACGGATGACGAGTGCGTCCCTCGCTGAGGCGCCGCGCCTGCGAATTCTCACGACACCCCCGCCTCTGGGATGCGGAGGGCGCCCCCTCGTGATATCTCATTCGCTTGGCGATGACCGATACGATCACACCTAGGCCCCCTCGCATCTACCGACACGTCAGCCGCGCGATCTGGGGGAACGCCGTCCTCCTCGAAGAGCTCGAAGACCGGCGTGTGTTCCGGTTCGAGGATGGAAAGGAGCGGGCCATCGGCGTCGCTCATTGGGACAAGATGGAGCAGGTGGAGGTCTCGGCCGACGAGGCCTACGCCATCCAGGCGCGCGCCCTCGCGGGGGTCGAGCCGCGCCGCGGCGGCAAGGGCAAGAAGGTCCGCGCCCCGCGCGAGAAGAAGCCGCCCAAGAAGCCCGACATCACGTTCGAGGATCAGCTCGCGATCTTCAAGCGCGACTTCCAGATCGGCTTCCCCGACGTGACCTTCCGCCCGGGGACCTTCGACAAGGCGGTCAAGCGGGCGGGCAACGCGCTCTCACGGGAGAAGCTCACCAAGCTCATCGACGCGGGTGAATTCGCCGCCGTCCACGCCGCGGCCGTCAAGGTCGTCGAGGGCTTCAAGAGCGGCGTGCCCAAGGGCGAGCGCGATCGCTTCAAGGAGCTCCCGGCCGAGCGCCACGAGGCCTTCGCGCGCGCTCTCTTCGAGCTCCTCTACGGTGAGGGGGAGCTCGCGGCGCGCTTCGACGCCCTCGTGAGCTCGCTCGGGGAGGCGGCCGGCTGGCAGCTCGCCACCACCTTCGGCGCGCTCGTCTCGCCCAACGAGCACCTCTACGTCCGCCCGAGCGTGATGCGCAAGCAGGCGCTCATCGTCGACGTCTTCCCGAAGAACATGAAGACGCCCTCGGGCCGCATCTACGTCCAGCTCCTCGCGGCGGGCGAGCGGCTCCGCGAGCGCCTCGTCCAGGCGGGCGAGCACCCGGCCGATCTCCTCGACGTCGCGCAGTTCGCGCTGCGCACGCTCAAGCCCGCGCCCAAGAAGGACTGAGCGCGCCTCCACCGGCTCCGACGAGGCCTCGTGGCGAGATGCCACGGGGCCTTTTCAGTATCGGAGCACGAAGACGAGCGCGAGAGTCGCGGTGACGGCCCAGCGCGCGTAGTCGAAGGCCGTGGGCTGGCGCGTCTTCGCGAGGTTCCAGACCTTGGCGATGAGCATCGTGACCGCGAAGACCGCGAGGAAGCAGAGCGTCGACTCGAAGACGTCGAGCGAGTACTTGTACTTCTTCGCCACCGCGGAGTTCACCGCGCTGCCCCACAGGATGAAGAGGTGGCTCACGTAGATGACCAGCGTCTCCTGGCCCATGAGCTGGAGGAAGCGGCCGGGGCGGTTGTCGAGGAGGTGCGGGACGAGCTCCGTGAGCAGCGCGAGCGCGCCGAGCACCGCCCAAACCACGCCGATGCGGACGAGGAAGAAGAACGGTCCGTACACCCAGACGTTGTGGTCGCC
>JAAYBZ010000109.1 GCA_012744445.1 Myxococcales bacterium
ACCGCCGCACCACTCGTTGCCGGTGCAGACCACGCCGCCGGCGTCCGGAAGAGCGCTGCAGTTGTAGGCCGCGCCGCAGCCGTCACCGACGTATCCGCACTTGCCCTCGCAGACTTCCTCGGCAGGACGCGGGTCACAGGAGCCCGCGCCGCAGACGCCGGGGGTCTCGCCACCACCGCAGACGGTGCCGTCCGGACACGCAAATCCTTCTTCGTCGCAATCGATGAAGTCGCCGCAGCCGTCGCTCACCTTTCCGCAGGTGCCCGCGCAGGCGAGCGAGGGATCGGCAGGCGTGCACGCGGGCTCGACACAGGAGCCGTCCGCGCCGTTGCACACGAGCCCATCCGCGCAGCCACCTTCGTTCGCGGGCCGGTTGCAGTCGATCGTGTCGCCGCAGCCGTCACCCCAGACGCCGCACGAGACTGCCGTGCCGCCCGGGCCCGCGTTCTCGCAGGTGCGCGGCGTGCAGGTCGGCGTCACGCAGCTTCCCTGGATGCAGAGATCGCCCTGCGCGCAGGTGTTGGGACACTCGTAGATGCCGTCGCAGCCGTCGCTCGCGGTACCGCACGCGATGCCCGCACACGCCACCGACTCCTCGATGCGCTCGCAGGTGTTCTCGGGCTCGCGACATCGGCTGATGCCGTCCTCGTCCTGCGCGCAGAAGAGCACGCCGGGACACGCCGGCTCGCCTTCGCCAGCTCGACAATCCACCGTGACGTTGACGCCGCAGCTGTCGACCGTCGCGATCACACCACACGCCTGACGGCCACCGTCCGCGAGATCGGCGCAGGTCGGGGGGACGCACTCGGTGATGGGACCTCCGTCGCCACCATCGGTGTTGCCACCGCCGCCGTCGCCGCCGCCATCGCCGTCATCGGTGACGTCGCCGTCGTCGAAACCTCCATCGAGGCTGTGACGCGTGCCCGAGTCGGAACACGCGACGAGGAAGGTTAGCAGAGCGAGAAATATCAAGTGTCGTTGAGTGCGCATGACCCCTCGGTGGGTGAAGTCGTGGACACACGCCGGCCAGGCTGGGCGTAGTTTTCCGGCGGAACTCTACTCCGATCCCCATCCGGTATGCATCGATTTTTTTGATCTAGCTCACACCCGGGCAAGCCTCCCGCGCCCTCCCCGGGATTCCTCCGCTCCGAACGGACGCCACGGGCAAACGTTGTTGGGGGTGAACTCGACTCGTCGCTTAGGGGAGCATTCGAGTCCGATCTCCGGAAGATCCTCGTCCTTCTCGGCACTTAGGCGCGCATACGAGCTGTCTGCGCGCGATCGCTTACAAACTCACACATGACCTTCCGATCAGGTTCTCCGGGTGGTCCGCGCGCAATCGTCCACGTGACGGAAGGGCCACCTCGCTGTACCTTCCGCCCCACGATGACGGCCAGGTTTTCGCCGCGCGGGGCCTACACGGCGCTCGTGACCCCATTCCATCCAGACGGTTCCATCGACGAGGCGACCTTCGACGAGCTCGTCCGCTTCCAGATCGACCAGGGCATCGACGGCCTCGTGCCCTGCGGGACCACGGGCGAGTCGCCCACGCTCGAGTGGGAGGAGCACGACGCAATCGTCGAGCGCACGGCCAAGATCAACGCGGGCGCGCGGCCCATCCTCGCCGGCACCGGGAGCAACAACACCCACGAGGCGATCGAGGCCACGCGGAACGCGAAGGATTGCGGCGCCGACGCCGTCCTCCTCGTCGACTGCTACTACAACGGGCCGAGCTCGCTCGAGCTGCGCGAGGAGTACTACCGCCGCGTCCTCGACGCCGTCCCGGGCATCCCCGTCGTGCCCTACATCATCCCGGGGCGCACGGGCTGCGCGCTCTCGGCCGAAGACCTCGCCATCCTCCACCTCGAGGATCCGGCGCGTGTCCCCGCCGTCAAAGAGGCCACGGGCGATCTCGATCGCATGCGTCGCGATCGCGCGCTCGCGGGCGAGTCGCTCGCGATCCTCAGCGGCGACGACGACCTCACCCTCCCGATGATGCGTGACGCGTCCATCGGGGCGTCGGGCGTGATCAGCGTGATGTCCAACCTCGTGCCCGCGGCGATGGTGGCGATCACGCGCGGCGCCGCCGAGGGGAGCGAGGAGGCCGACCGCCTCGCCCGCGCGCTCGCGCCGATCTTCAAGCTCGTCTCCTTCGGCGTCGAGGGCACGCGCACCCTCCCGGGCGGCCGCACGCTCGCCGTCAGCGACAAGTTCCGCAACCCCGTCCCCGTGAAGACGATGATGGCGGGCCTCGGCATGATGCCGATCACGATGCGCCCGCCGCTCGGCAAGATGAGCGCACCCGCCGTCGCGGCGTGCCGCAAGGCGCTCGCCGAGGTGCACGCGGCCGATCCCTCGCTGCTCGCGCCCATCGAAGCCGCCTTCGGCGTCTCCGTCGAGGCGCGCCTCGCAGACGACGCGATCTGGTCGGCGCTCGTGCGCTGAGGCCCTCGCGACAACGCCGCGGGGCCTCGCGCGCGGCGCTCAGAGCGCGATCTGGCCCAGGTTGCCGTACGCGTCGCGCACGAGGATGCGCACCGCGCCGTCCGGCGGCTCGACCACGATCGTGCCGTCGTGATCGACGAACTCGAGGTCCGGGCCGAGCGGCATGCCGCCCCCGTCCTCGAAGCGGACCTCGAGCGCGGCCCGCACCGGCACGAGACCCGTGGACGGCCCGTCGAGCCGGAGCAGGCGGAAGCCGTCGCTGGGCACGTCGTAGAACGCGGAGAGGCGATAGCCCCCCTCGGCGGCTTCGCCGGCCAACGTGAGATCGGACTCGATCACCGTGATCTCGTCCGAGACGACCGTCCGACCTTCGGCGAGATCGACCGCGATGCGATAGCGCCCGACCGGAAGCCCGCCGCGACCGTCGAGCGAGTCCACCTCGCCGAGCGCCGGCACGGCCTGCCACGTCACGACGTAGTAGTGATGGCGGTCGCCCGCGTCACGCACGAGCGGGATGGGCGTCCAGGTGAGGAGGAGCTCGCTGTCACGCACCTCGCGGCCGCTTCGACGGCGCACGGGCACCCATTCTCCATCGGTCTCGCGCTCGAGCCTCACGCGCGGCGTGGCCTTGCGCGGATCGTCGCCGATGAAGACGAAGTGCGTGGTCTCGAATCGCATGAGCTCGTCCGCGGGCTGCGCTTGGGTGAGCGTGGCGTCCCAAGGCACGAGGAGGCCTTCGGGGATCGTCTCGGGCACGGTGCCCGAGAGCGGCGAAGGATCGATCGGCGGGAGGTCGTCGGGACCCTGCTTGGGCAGCGTGTAGGGCACGCCGCCCGCGGCCGCGTCCTCCCGCTCGGGGCTGAGCGCGAGCGGGATGAGGTCGAGCGCGCGCTCCATGATGACCTCGCCCTCGAGCGGCCCCCAGAACGTGATGCTCGGCTCGTATCCGCCGAGGAGCCAGTCCTCCGGCCGGAGGAGGTAGCCGGCGTGATCCTGCGCGTAGCCCACGACGATGGTCTTGTCGGCGCCCGCGGGCGAGGCCTCGCGGAGCGCTTCGACGAGGAGTGTGGTGGGCTCGCCCGGGAGCGTCGCGATCACGTGCTCGCCGAGCCGGAGCGCCGAGACGGTCGTGTGGATCGAGTCACAGACGGGGAGATCGCCGAGCTCGAAGCCGAAGAGGGGCTCGATGAAGCTCGCGAGGCGATCGACGCGGTTGCACCGCCCGTAAGGCGTGTCGGCGAGCGCAATCCCGCCCGGCATCAGGAGGTTCGGGAGCGGCACGCCCTCGGAGCAGAGCGCGGCGCCCACGGGCGCGTTGAACTCGTCGATCGGGCTGATGATGTTGCCGTCCTCGTCGTAGATCTCGAGATCGGGCTTGGTGACACCGTCGAAGGTGGCGTAGCGGAGCGCGCCGTCGCGGATGACGAGGTTCTCGAGCTCCGGCCCGAGCGGGACGTCACGCGTGAGCATCTCGATCTCGATCGTGTCGCGCATCGCCTCCCCGGCCGCCTCGTGGAGCGCCAGGATCGCGGCCTTCGCGTGCTGGCCCACCGACTCCATGCGCGCGTAGTTCTCGCAGTAGTCCGTCGAGCACGAGACGCCGTGCGAGTCCGCGGGGGCGACGTCGCCGGCCGCGCCCTGGAGGTGCATCACGAGGACCTCGTCGTCGAAGCTCTCCTCGAGAACGCGCTCGATGTAGCCGGGCGCGTCGACGCTCGCCCACATGTTGTCGGGGCTCCCGACCGTGCCGTGCAGGCCCACGACGGGCACGACGGCGATGGGCGCGCCCTCGGTCGAGTCCACGCGGATGACGAAGAGGTGGTGGTCGTCGAGCTTACCGCCCGCGAGCTCGTCGTTCGCCGAGCGGCGGTCGCGGTTCACGCGGTCGTCGAGGTCGAAGTGGTCGTCGTAGGCGATGCCGAGCCGCGCCGGCACCATGCGATCGAGCGCCTTCTCCACCGTGGCCACGATGTCGGCGAGGAGCGCGTCGTAGACCTCACGGCGGAAGATGCTGAAGCCGAGGTAGAAGGCCTCGGAGCTCGTGAAGTGCCCGAAGCCGGAGTGGGTGTGGCTCGTCGCGAGGATGACCTTGCCGGAGTACGCCTCGCCGAGGGCCTTCTCGATGTCGCGCGTGAGCCCGCGATAGGACGCGCCGAGATCCAGCCTCACGAAGACGACGTGATCCTCGCCGTTGCGGAGGACGAGCGCCTTGACGCGCGGCGCGGTCTCGATGCCGACGGAAGCGGAGAACGATCCCGCGAGCTCGTGGTCGCGCTCGTCGTAGAATCCGTCGGCGCCGAATCCGTATGCGCGCGAGGTGTAGGCCCCGAGCGCCGAGCCGATGGGCATGTTCAAGATGCCCTCGGCCGCGCCGGCCTCGAGGGGCCTTGCGCTCACCTCGCCACCAGCAAAGGCCGTGGCGGGCGCCTGCTCCATCGTGCAGTGGGGGGGAATGACGCGCCCCGACGTCGAGCCGCCGTTGCCGTCGTCGCCGCAACCCACGAGCGAGAGCCCGAGCATCCCGGCGGCCAAGAGGGTCGCTCCAATCGTTCGGTACATCGCGGCGGATGATACACGCATCGGTCGGCGTCGGGGCGTGTGCCCGGACACCTTTCCGTGCATCGACCTCGCTCGGGGCCCTGCGCGCCGCGCGCCCGAACTCCTGCTAACTTCCGGGCTCCATGCTCTACCGCTACGTCTTGCGGCCGCTCCTCTACGCGCTGCCGCCCGAGGTCGCGCACGCGATCGCCTTCGGCGCCCTCCGTTTCTTCCTGGCGTTCCCCCCGCTCCGCGCCCTCGTGAGGGCGCTCGCGTTCCGGAAGGATCCGGCGCTCGAGATCGACGCGCTCGGGCTCCGCTTCCCCTCCCCCGTGGGCCTCGCGGCCGGCTTCGACAAGGACGCGAAGGGCTACGACGCGCTCGGCGCCACGGGCTTCGGCTTCGTCGAGGTGGGCACGATCACGGGCGAGCCGCAGCCCGGCAACCCCAAGCCTCGCCTCTTCCGTCTCGTCGAGGACCGCGCGCTCATCAACCGCATGGGCTTCAACAACGAAGGCGCCGCGCGCGCCGCGGCCCGGCTCGATCGCAAGCGCAAGACCATCGTCGGCGTGAACATCGGCAAGAGCAAGGTCGTCCCCGAGGAGCAAGCGGTGGAGGACTACGTCCGCTCGGCCCGCCTCCTCGCGCGCTACGCCGATTATTTCGTGGTGAACGTGAGCTCCCCCAACACGCCGGGGCTGCGCAACCTCCAGGCGGTGGAGAAGCTCGAGCCGCTCCTCCGCGCCGTGCGCCAGAGCCTCGACGCGCACGCGCGGCGCCACGTCCCGCTCCTCGTGAAGATCGCGCCCGATCTCGCCGACTCGGACATCGACGCGGTGGCCGATCTCGCCGTCTCGCTCGGCCTCGACGGCATCATCGCCACCAACACCACCGTGCGCCGCGACGACCTCAACACGCCGCGCGAGGTGGTCGAGGCGCTCGGGAGCGGCGGCCTGAGCGGCGCGCCCCTCCGCCCGCGCTCCCTCGAGGTGCTCCGCCGGCTCGGGCAGCGCGTCGGGCGGCGGATCACGCTGATCTCCGTCGGCGGCATCGAAGACGGATACGAGGCCTTCCGCCGCATCAAGGCCGGCGCCTCGCTCGTGCAGGTCTACACCTCGTACATCTACGAAGGCCCGGGGCTCCCGGCGAAGATCGCCCGCGAGATGCTCGAGGCGGCCCGCAAAGAAGGCTATTCGAGCATCGCGGAGGCCATCGGAGCCGACCTCTCGTGATAGCGTGTCCACGGCCTCGCCGAGGCGGGGCCGGAGGATCACGTTGAGCTCGAGTTCCCCTTCCATCGTCGGCATCGCCGTCCGCGACCTCGCCCGCCTCCGCACCATCGCCACCACCGTCGCCAAGCACGGCTTCGGCGAGCTCGTGATGCGCACCCCGATCGGGACGCGTCTCTTCGGCGGGAAGTCCGCCCCCGACGGTGATCCCTCGCTCCGCAACCGATCCGCGCCCGAGCGGTTCACCGCGATGCTCTCGAGCCTCGGCCCGACCTACATCAAGCTCGGGCAGATCCTCTCGATGCGGCGCGACCTCTTCCCGCCCGATTGGATCGAGGCGCTCGAGTCGCTCCAGGACGACGCGCCCAAGGTCCCCTTCGAGGCCATCCGCGAGCAGGTCGAGCGGTCGCTCGGCAAGAAGCTCGAGGAGCTCTTCGCCTCCTTCGACGAGAAGCCCCTCGCCACGGCCTCGATGGCGCAGACGCACGTGGCGACCACGCTCGACGGGACGCGCGTCGTGGTGAAGGTGCAGCGCCCCGGCATCGAGGAGATGATGCGGGGCGATCTCGATCTCCTCTTCCTCACCGCGCAGATCCTCGAGTCGAGCATCGACGAGATGCAGCTCGCCGCGGTCACCGACATCGTCCAGGAATTCGAGCGCGGCCTGCTCGAAGAGCTCAACTTCCGCGTCGAGCTCGAGAACATCCTCGAGATGCGGGGGCACCTCGACCCCTCGCGGCCGGTCGTGGTCCCGAAGCCCTTCCCCGAGCTCTCCACCAAGACCGTGCTCACGATGGAGCTCTTCGAGGGCAAGGCGCTCCGCCACCTCGAGCCGAAGAGCGAGCGGGCCAAGCGCGTCGTCGAGGAGATCCTCGTCTCCGGCGCCAAGCAGGTGCTCGTCGATCGCGTCTTCCACGGCGATCCGCACGCAGGAAACATCCTCGTCGGCGACGACGACACCATCTGCATGATCGATCTCGGGATGGTCGGCCGGCTCACCGAGCGGCAGCGCGACGACATCGTCTCGCTCGTGATGGCCGCCATCGTCGGCGACTCGGGCGCCGTGGCGCGCACGCTCCTCCGCATGGGCACGCCCACCGAGCGCGTGAACATCGAGGAGCTCAAGAGGGAGATCGAGCGCATCCGCGGCGAGTACCTCATGGTGGGGAGCCTCGCGGAGGTCGACTCCGCGGGCTTCGCCGAAGAATTCGCGCAGGCCGCCGGGCGCTTCCGCATCAAGCTCGCGCCGGAGTACGCCATCTTGGTGAAGTCCGTCGCGACGCTCGAGGGCATCGTCCGCACGCTCCACCCGGACGTGGACATCGTGGGGATCCTCAAGCCCACGCTCACGCAGCTCGTCTCCCAGCGCTTCTCACCGCAACGCCTCGCCTCCGAGCTCGCCGGCGAGGCCTCGGGGCTCGCGAGCTCGCTCCGCTCGCTGCCGGGCCACCTCGATCAGCTCCTCCACGACTTCGAGACGGGGAACATCCGCGTGCGCGCGGTCACGCCCGAGCTCGACGACCTCCCCCGCCTCGTCCATCAGGCCGCGGGCAAGCTCGGGCTCTCGCTCTTCGCCACGGCGACGACGCTCGCGGCGGCGATCACGGCGCCAACTCTCCCCGCCCCCAGCTTCGCGGCCGCGCTCCCGAGCGTCTTCCTCGCGCTCGTCTCCACGGGCGCGTGGCTCACGCTGCTCGGCTGGCAGCTCCTCGGGCGCGGCAAGCCGCTCCGGCTCCGGCCCATCATCCGGCTCTTCCGTCGCTGATCAGTCGAGGCCACACTCGCGGAGGAAGCGCTCGAGGATCTCCTCGGCGAGATCGCGCTTCTTGCGCGTGCCGCACTCGATCACGAAGTGCGCCGCGCGGCGGTAGAAGGGATCGCGGCGCGCCATGATCTCCTCGAAGCTCTCCGCGTCGCTGAGCGAGGGGCGGTTGGCATCGCCCGCGATGCGCTCGAGGAGGTACTCGGCCTCGCGGAAGAGGTAGAAGACGACGCCGTGCTCGCGGAGCGCGTTCACCTTGCGCTCGCTGAAGACCTCGCGGCCGTCCTCGTCGAGGTCGACGACCACGCCGCCGCCGCAGTCGAGGAGCGCGCCGCCCTCGAAGGCCGAGACCTTCTGCACGACCTGCCACTCGACCTCACGGAAGCCGCGCCACCCGCGCTCGGCCACGATCTCCGGGATGGGCCGCGCGCCGCACTCGTAGCGGATGAGCGCGTCGAGCGAGAAATGCTCGAAGCGCTTCTCGGCGCGGAAGATGCGCCGCGAGAGCGCGCTCTTCCCCGAGCCGCGGCCTCCGACGAGGACGAGGTTCTTGGGGAGGGGACGTTCTTCTTCGGCGTTGCGCTTCATCTCCGCGCGCCGTCATACGTTTTGGGCGGCCCGGTCGCAAGCCTCGGGGGGCGCCGGCGTGAAGCGGTCGACGATGGCGCAGACGACCGAGTCCGACCAGACGTTCACGCTCGTGCGGGCCATGTCGAGGACGCGATCGACCGCCATGATCAGGCCCACGCCCTCCGCGGGGAGGCCGACGGCCGTGAGGACGACGACCATCATCACCGCGCCCGCGTGGGGGATGCCGGCGGCGCCCACGCTCACGAGGAGGCCCGTGAGCGCGACCACGAGCTGCTGACCGAGGCTGAGGTCGATACCGTAGACCTGCGCGATGAAGAGCGCGGCGACCGCCTCGTAGAGCGCCGTCCCGTCCATGTTGATGGTGGCGCCGAGCGGCAGGACGAAGTTGGCGACGGGTTTCTTCACCCCGCCGTGCTCGACGGCGCGCTCCATCGTGAGTGGCAACGTGCCGTTGCTCGACGCCGTGCTGAAGGCCGTGAGGAGCGCGGGCATCATCGCGGCGGCGTACCTGCGGGGGCTCCGCCGCGCGATCACGAAGAGCAGGACGGGGAGGACGAGGAGCGCGTGCATCGCGAGCGCGAGCGCCACGGTGGCCGCGTATCCGAAGAGCGCGACGAAGACCTGGAAGCCATGCGCCGCGGCGGCGTAGAGCACGAAGCCGAAGACACCGATCGGCGCGAGGGCGATGACCTTGAGCGTCATCTCGAGCATGACGGCGTAGACCCCCTCGAAGAAGCGCCGGACGAGGGCGACCGCTTCGCGCACCGAAGCCTCGCGGTGCGCGTCGTGCTCGACGATCGAGATGAACACGCCGAGCATCAAGCTGAAGAAGATCGTCGGCAGCATCGCGCTCTGCGCCGCGGCCGCGATGGGGTTCTCCGGGACGAGGGCGCGGAACTGCGCCCAGATCACCTGGAGGACGCCGCCCGGATCCTGGGGCGCCTCGAAGGCGTGGGCGCCGGCGACGTCGGAGAGCGCGCTGGCCTCGACCTCCGCCCCCGGCGCGATGACGTTCACCCAGAAGAGGCCCACGAAGATGGCGATCGACGACGTGCCGAGGAAGT
>JAAYBZ010000110.1 GCA_012744445.1 Myxococcales bacterium
ACGAGCCTCTCGGCCACGCTCGGCGAGGGCGACGAACAGGTGCGGCTCGACCTCCGCTACGCCTCGCCCGAGGGCACGCAGGATCCGGAGGTCGTCTCGGCCAAGGTGAACGTCCGAGGGCTCCGCCCCGCGACGCTGAGCGAGCTCGGCGTGGACGGCCTCGATGTGCTCGAAGGCGAGGTGCGTGGCGAGCTCCGCGTCGAGGGAGCGCCCGAAGCGCTCACACTCGACGGCGAGATCGAGCACGCCGCGGGGCGCGTCTCGCTCGAGGGGAAGATCGACGAGCGCGTCGAGCTCCGCGTGCGGAGCGAAGACCTCGCCGTGCATCGACTGGTCACGGGCGCGCCGGAGGTCTCGGCTTCGTTCGACGCCACGCTCACGCTCGAAGACGGAAAGGCGCCGCGCGTCGCGATCGAGCTCGCGCCGCTCGAGCTCTCTGGCGTGAAGGTCCCGGCCACGAGCTCGACGCTCGTGCTCGAGGAGGATCGCGTGGTCGTCTCGAGCCGCGCCACCTCGCTCGAGAGCGGCGCGCTGCGTGTGGACGGAAGCGTGCGCCACGACGGAAGGCTCGATCTCCGCGTGAGCGCCGACCTCCCGAGCGTGGGCAAGAGCGAAGAGCTCCGCGCGCTCCTCCCCGGGCTCGGCGGCGGCGCCGACGTGAACGCGCGCATCCAGGGCACGATCGACGCGCCTCGCGTGCGGGGCGCGATCGTGCTCTCGCCCTTCGTCTACGGGCCGGTGCGGGCGGCGCGGCTCGCGATCGACGGCGACGTCCGCGAGCTCGGCGCGTCCCCCTCCCTCTCGCTCGAGCTCTCGGCGAGCCGCGTCACGATCTTCGACGAATCGGTCGGCGACGTGGCGCTCACGCTCACCGGCCGGCGCGGCGCGCTCGAGGCCAAGGGGCGCTTCTACGGCCCGAGCGAGGGCACGATCGACGCGCGCTTCGATCTGGGCGACGTCTTCCAGCTCCACCACGCGGTGATCCGCTCGCCGCGGTTCCACGTCGACGCGCGAGACGTCACGGTGAGCGAGCGCGAGACGAGGCTCGGCTCCGTCCACGTCCGCCTCGGCGACGGGCGCCTCGTGCTGAGCGGCACGATCCTCGCGCGCGGCCCCGATCGACTCCAGCTCGACGTCGACGATCTCCTGATCTCCGATCTCCGCACCTTCGTGGAGCTCCCCTTCGAGGCGCTCGAGGGCTCGCTCAGCCTTCACGCCGAGATCGGCGGGGATCTCGAGACCGATCCTTCGATCTTCGCCCAGGGCGCGCTCGAGGACATCCACGGCGGGGGCCTCGAGGACGCCTTCGCGAGCCTCTTCTTCATGCACCGACAGGGCCATTCGCTCGCGCAGATCCAGGTCGATCTCGGGCGCGGCGGGAGCGGCGCCATCGGCCTCGAGGCCTACGTCGATCTCACGCAGAGGGAGCTCGAGAAGGCGCTCGAGGAGGCGTACTTCGATCTCTCCGTGGACGTGCTCGGATTCGATCTCGAGCTCGCCGCGCCCCTCGTCCCCGAAGAGGTGGGCGAGATCCGGGGGACGGCCGACGGAAGCCTGCGCTTCTCCGGCATGATCGACGCGCTCGAGATCGACGCCCGCGTCGAAGCGCGAGGCGTCCGCGCCTACGACCTGCCCGCCCTCGACTACGTGCTCGTCGCCGAGCGGAAGTACGGCGCGCTCACGCTCGACCTCGCCACCTTCGATCGGACGGGCCTCCTCGCCGAGGCGCGCGCGAGCACGGTGGGCAACGCCCTCCAGATGCTCCTCGATCCCTCGACCGCCGCCGAGTCCCTCTCGCTCGCGCCTTGGCTCTTCCGCGTGCGGATCCCGGAACGGAGGCTCGACGCCCTCCCCGAGAAGCTCCTTTCGGACCTCCCGGAGGCGCTCGGAGAGGCACGCTTCGCGCTCTCCCTCGAGGCCCAAGGTGGCTCGCTCGCGCCGCGCATCGACGCGAAGGGCGTCTTCCAGGTGGACCAGGGCACGGCCGCGCTCTGCGGCGCCTCGCGGAGCTTCTCGGTCCCCTTCGAGATCGCGATCCGCGACGGCGACGCGCGGCTCGAGGGCGAGCTCCTCCTCGGCGGCCGGACCCTGGGCGCGATCCGCGGGGGCGCCGAGCCGGAGCTCGAGCGCGCCTTCACCGAGGGGCGCTTCGAGCCGACGCCCATCACGCTCACGCTCGCGCTCGCCGAGCTCCGCCTCGGCAACGTCCCCCTCGCTTGCGAGTACGTGACGGGCGATCTCAGCGGCGAGATCCGCGTCGAGCAGCTCATGGGCGCAGCGCCGCGTGCGATGGGCTACCTCGAGTCGAACACGATCCGCATGCGCCGCGATCCGACGGCGGCCGCGGGCGCGATGGGCCCCTCGTCTCCTCCGCTCAGCATGGGCGCGGCGGTCCGCGTGGACACCGAGCGCACCACCGTGGACCTCACCTTCCGTTCGGGCCTCGACGGACGGCTCCGGGTCGACGGCACCGCGCCCCTCGCCCTCGTCCCCGAAGGTTTCACCCGTCTCGACGAAGACGGCGAGTTCTCGCTCTTCCTCGACGTCGAGAACGCGCCGCTCGCCTTGCTCATCGGCGCCCTCCCGGCCTTCGACAACGTCGAGGGCGTCGCCGACGGATGGGGCCGCTTCGGCGGCACGCTCCGCGCACCGAGCCATCACGCCGAGCTGTCCATCCGTGACGGTCGCTTCACGATCACCGCCCTCGGCCAGCGCGTCTCCGACGTCGAGGGCGTCGCCGTGCTCGACCAGGACCACCTCCAGCTCCGCCACTTCCGCGCGCGCGACGGCGACGGCGGCGTCTCGGCCCGCGGCGAGATGACCCTCCGCGACCTCTCACCCGATCGAGCGAGGCTCGACATCACGCTCGACGGCTTCCCCATCCGCGACGAGGGCGCCGTCGTCGCCGCCCTCCACGGCCGCGGCGCGCTCGAGGCGACCTTCTCGGCGAACCGCGCCGACGCGAAGCTCACGATGCGTGACCTCGTCGTCTCGCTCCCGCGCCTCGGCGGGCCGTCGATCCAGGGTCTCGCGGACCACCCCGACATCCGCATCGTGGGGGCGGTGGAAGAGCGCGAAGGCGAGGACGAGCCCTTCGTGCTGAGGCTCCAGCTCGACGCGACCGAGCCCTTCCAGGTGAAGGGACCCGACTTCGACGCCTCGGTCTCCGCCGATCTCCTCGTGGATCTCACCGGGGACGACCTGCGCATCGGCGGCGAGGTGAACCTCCTCGGCGGCGTCTTCTCCGTGCTCGGCAAGCCCTTCGAGGTCACCTCGGGCAGCCTCCGCTTCGACGTCCGCGACGAGACGCTGAGCCCCGCCGTCTCCCTCGAGGCCGTCTATCTCGTCGACGGAAACCGCAACAAGCGCGTGACCGTCTCGATCGGCGGCACGCTCAGTGAGCCCACCGTACGCTTCGCGAGCAACGTGCCCACGCAGAACGAAGGCGAGATCATCTCCCTCATCGTCACCGGCGAGGCGCGCTCCGAGTCCGATCGGGGCTACGACTCGGCCGCGGCGGGGCGCGACGCCGCGGACTTCGTGGCGGGCGTGGCCTTCGGCGTCGTGAGCCTCAGCCTCCGCGAGGAATTCGGCGGCTTCCTCCCCGTCGTCACGCTCGAAGGGAAGAACCGCTTCCGTGCCCGCTTCGACGCCGAGCGCTTCCTCCCCGAGCGCGTGCGCCGCGTGGTGAAGCGTGCCCGCATCGAGGGATACTTTACGGCGGGCCAACACGGCGAAGAAGATCAGGTCCGCCAGACCGGCCAGGCCCAGACCTCCGGCTTCTCCGTCGAGCTGGGGTTCCCCAAGGGAATCGTGGGGAGAGGGACGGTCGCACCTCCGAACAATTGGTCTACCCAAGTGCTCTGGGAACCCTGACACTCCGGCGGAGTCCCTTGCTATGAACAGCCCCATCATGACCAAGCGCCGAACCCCTCCGGCCCCGACGCGCGCGCTCTTCGGCACCGACGGCATCCGCGGTCTCGCGAACCGTGGGTCGATGACCCCGGAGATCGCCTTCCGGCTCGGCATGGCCGTGACGTACCGGATGCGGAAGGCGCGCAAGCAGTCGCCGCGCATCGTGGTCGGCAAGGACACGCGGCTCAGCGGCTACCTCTTCGAGTCGGCGCTCGCGAGCGGGATCTGCGCCATGGGCGGCAACGTGCTCCTCTCGGGCCCGCTCCCCACGCCGGCCATCGCCCACCTCACCGAGAGCATGCGCGCCGACGCGGGCTTCGTGATCAGCGCGTCGCACAACCCCTTCGACGACAACGGCATCAAGGTCTTCGGCGCCGACGGCTTCAAGCTCCCCGACGAAGAAGAGGCCGAGCTCGAGCGCCTCATCGAGAGCGACGAGCTCGATCGCGATCGCCCCACCGGCACCGCCATCGGGCGCGCCGAGCGCATCGACGACGCACCCGGCCGTTACATCTCCGCGGTCAAGGCCTCGTTCCCGCGCGGGCTCACGCTCGACGGGCTCAAGATCGTGGTCGACGCGGCCCACGGCGCCGCTTATCGCACGGCGCCGCTCGTCTTCTCCGAGCTCGGCGCCAAGGTCGTCCCGCTCGGCGTCGAGCCCAACGGCGCCAACATCAACGACGGCGTGGGCGCGCTCCACCCGGCCGCCTGCGCCGCCGCCGTCAAGAAGCACCGGGCCGATCTCGGCATCGCCCTCGACGGAGACGCCGACCGGCTGATCGTCCTCGACGAGCGCGGCAACGTGATCGACGGCGACGCGATCATGGCGCTCTGCGCCCGCAAGATGCTCCGCGAGCGCGCGCTCAAGAAGCGCACGCTCGTGGCCACCGTGATGAGCAACCTCGGCCTCGAGCGCGCCCTCGAGCGCGATGGCGGCAAGCTCGTCCGCTGCGCCGTGGGCGACCGTTACGTCGTGGAGACCATGCGCAAGCGCGGCCTCAACCTCGGCGGCGAGCAGAGCGGGCACCTCGTCTTCCTCGATCACGCGACGACGGGCGACGGCCTCGTCGCGGCGCTCCAGGTGCTCGCCGTGGTCCTCCGCGAAGGGCGCCCCATCTCCGAGCTCGCGCACGAAGTGCTCGAGCGCGTGCCGCAGATCCTCGTCAACCGCACCCTCCCCTCACGCCGCGCGCTCGAGGAGATGGCGCGAACGCAGAAGGCCATCGCCTCGGCCGAGAAGAAGCTCGGGCGCAACGGCCGCGTGCTCGTCCGCTGGAGCGGCACCGAGCCCAAGCTGCGCGTGATGGTGGAAGGCCCCTCGGAGAAGCTCATCGAGGAGCTCGCCCACGGCATCGCGGCCGAGGCCGAACGCGATCTCTCGGGCGCCGCCGCGGCCGTCTGAAGCGCTCCTCCGATGTCCTCCGCGCTCGATCTCGAGGCGCCGCCCGACGCCAACTGGTTCATCGGCCTGCCGCTCGACGGCGCCTTCCTCGCGACGCTCCCACCGCCGCCACCCAACTTCCGGCTCTTCGGCGCGCACGACGTCCACCTCACGGTGGCCTTCCTCGGAAGGTGCGGTCCCGAGCGCGCGGCGCGTGCCCTCGAAGCCCTCGACGAGGCCCTCGCGGCGCAGCGCTTCGAGCCCATCGCGTACTCGCTCGGGGCCGTCGTCCCGATGGGCAACCCGCGGCGCTATTCGGCGCTCTCGGCGTTGCTCGCCGAAGGTCGTGAGCCCACCACCGAGCTCATGGGCGCGCTCCGTGAGGATCTCTGGAAGGCCGCCGAGGCCACGCCCGACACGCGGCCACCGCTCCCGCACGCGACCATCGCGCGCCCCCAGCGACGCGCCGAGATGCACGATCGCGCGGCGGGTCTCCGGTGGGCGTCACGCCTCGATCTCTCGTGGGTGCGCGGGACGATCGACCGCATCGCCCTCTTCACCTGGGCCGAGCGGCGCGACGAAGGGCTCTTCCGCGTCGTCGGCGAGCGGCCGCTCTCAGGCGCCTAGCGCCGCCTTCCAGCGCGCCTCGTCGAAGCCCACGAGCACCTCACGCTCGGTGACGAGGATGGGCCGCTTGATGAGCTTCCCGTCGGCAGCGAGCGCGGCGATCGCCTCCTTCTCGCTCATCGTCTCGAGCTTCTCCTTGAAGCCGCCCGCGCGATAGCTCTGTCCCGAGACGTTGAAGAGCTTGCGGATCGGGAGGCCGGAGCGCGCGTGGATCTCGGCGAGCTTCTTCTGCGTCGGCGGCTTCTCCACCAGATCGATGGCCTCGACCTCCACGCCGAGCTTGGCGAGGAGGGCGCGCGCCTTCTTGAACGTGCCGCAACCCGTGTAGTGATAGAGCGTGGGCTTCATCCCGTGACCTTTCGAACGAACGCGCGCCCGATGAAGCGCGCCTTGTCGCCGAGCGGGAAGCGTCGGAGGACCGTGCTCACCACGCCCTGCGTGAAGCGCGTGCGCTTGGAGTAGTCGATGCGGACGTCGACGATGACCGGCTGCTTCCGCTCGGCGGTCGCGAGCGCTTCGCGGATCCGATCGGCGATCTCCTCGTTGCGATCGATGCGGAGATAGCGGGCGCCGGTGGCGATCGCGATGCCCTCGAGGCGCACCTCGCCTAGGATCGTGCACGTCTTCCGGTTGTAGGGGATCTCCTGGCCCTGCGAGATCTGGCTGAGCTCGCCGTCGTGGAAGACGAAGTAGACGACGCCGGCCCCCTCGGTGGTGGCCGTGAGGATCTCCATCGCCGTCATCAAGAAGGCGCCGTCGCCCACCACGCCCACCACCTGACGCGACGGATTGGCGAGCTTGGCGCCGATCGCCGCGGGGACGCAGTAGCCCATGCAGTTGAAGTCGGTGGGCGAGATGAAGCTCCTCGGCGTTCGCACCTCGAAGAGCTCGGCCGCGAGGAAGGTGTGGTTCCCGTCGTCCACGGCCATGATCGCGTCGTCGTCGAGCTGCGCCCGGAGCTCGGCGAAGAAGAGCGCGGGGCTCACGCGATCGTTCGTCTTGGCGTGCGCCACCCACGACTCGAAGTACGCGCGCTTCTGCTTCTCGATGAGCGCTTCGACCCGGGCCCTGCGCTTGAGGTTGGACGAGCTCGCGCGGCGCGTCGCCTCGAGGAGGCGCGGCACGATCACGCGCGCATCGCCGACGAGGCCGATCTTGGCCGGGTAGTTCCGGCCGATGACCGCCGGGTCGATGTCGACGTGGACGAGGTCCTTCGGGACCTTGCAGCCGTAGCTCCCCGTGGGGATCTCGCCGAAGCGCGTGCCGATGGCGAGGAGGCAGTCACATCCCTCGAAGGCCTCGGTGGCCGCGGGCACCGCGGCGGGCGAGAAGCCCATCCCGGCGTGCAGCGGGTGCGAGCCTCGGAAGGCCGACATGCCCTGGAGCGTGGTGGAGACCGGCGCGCCGAGGAGCTCGGCGAGGGCCTCGACCTCTCGGCTCACGTCGACCGCGCCCCAACCGACGAAGATGCCGGGGCGCTTGGCCTTCGCGAGGAGCCGCGCGGCCTCCTCGATCAGCGCGTCGTCGTGGAAGGTCGGGAGCTCCGGCGGGACGAAGGCGGGGACGGCGTCGATCTTCTTCTGGAAGAGCGCGACGTCGTAGGGGATCTCGACGAACGTGGGCCCCGGCACCCCCGTCACGGCACGGTGATACGCCTCGTAGATGATGGGGACGACGTCTTCGTGGCGTTTGACGCGATAGGCGCCCTTGGTGACGCCGCGGAGGAGCTCCACCTGGTCGAGCTCGTGGAGCTGGTAGCCGAACTCGCCGTCGCCGCGGATGCCGCCCGAGATGATGAGCATCGGGATGCCGTCGAGGAAGGCCTCGCCGATGCCGCTCATCGCGTGCGTCACGCCCGCGGCCGGCACGATCACGAGGCAGCCGATCCGACCGCCGCCGGTGCGGCTGATGGCGTCGGCGATGAACGACGCGCCGCCCTCGTGCGTGACGAGCACCGGATCGATCGACTCGCTCTTCGCGAGCTCGTCGTAGATCTCGGTGTTGTGGACCCCGGGGATGCCGAAGGTGTGCGAGATCGGCAGCTGCTCCAGCGCGTGACGCACGAGCCACGCGCCGGTCTTCTTGGCCCCGATCTTCACGAGCGCCGCCATCGCACCTCCTGGGGCGGGCGCGCCATCAGGCGCGCCCGATGGAGCGCCCCGCCACGCGCGCCGTGAGCACGCAACCGCCGAGGAAGGTGCCCTCGAGCGAGCCCAGGCCGTGGATGCCGCCGCCGCCGAAGCCCGCCGCCTCACCCACCGCGTAGAGGCCCGAGATGGGCTCGCCGTTGGTCTTGAGGACGCGACAGGAGAGGTCGGTGCGGATGCCGCCGAGGCTCTTACGCGCGAGGATGAACTCGCGGATCGCGATGAGCGGCCCGGCCTTGGGATCGAGGATCTTCTGGAACTTCGCCGTGCGGATCTTGTCGCCGCGGTATTTCCGGAAGCTCGAGATCCAGCGGAGCTGCTCGTCGTTGTGGAAGGCCTCGCCGCGCTCGATCTGGGCGTCGTACGCCTCGATGTCCTTGCGGAGGCGCTTCCCGTCGACCTTCAGGCCGAAGAGGCTCCGCTCGTTCATCTTGGCGACGAGCTCCTCGAGCGTGTTGGCCACCACGAAGTCGTCGGGGCACTCGCGGATCAGGCGATCGACGAGCTGGTGGTTGCCGAAGATCACGTCCTTCGCGAGCTGGATCTTGTCCTTGTAGCGGAAGGCCGTCATGAAGTCGCAGCCCGAGACGGCGAGCTCCTTGAGCGCGATCTTGCGGTTGAGGACCTGCCACGAGTACTTGCCGGGCTCCTGGCAGATGCGCTCCACGAGGTGGCGCGTGTCGGTGTACGGGACGAGCGGGCGCGGGCCGATGCGATGCCCGAGCGCGTTCACCCAGATCGCGGAGCGCGGCGGGACGAGGCTGAGCCCGTCGTGCGGGCGCGACTTGTCCGGGTGATGGACGCCGGCCGCGTAGTGCCACTGCTTGTCGAGGTGCGTGACCGCGCCGCCGTGCGAGGCGACCACGTCGTGCAGCATGCCGTCGCCGTAGCGGTGCGCGCCGTTGAGGAGGATCTCGGGCGGCTCGCCCCACGGCTCGTACCAGTTGGCGCGGACCTTGGAGAGGTCGCCGCCGCACATGCCGCCGGAGGCGATGATGACGTGCTCGGCCTTGACCTCGTACTCGGCGCCGTCGCTCATGCGCTTTCCGGTGATGCCCACCACGCGATCCCCGTCGAAGACGAGACCCGACACCTCGTGCTCGAAGAGCAGCTCGAGCCGGCTACGGTTCTTGTGCGCCTCGAGCGCCTTCACCGAGCGATCGATGATCTCGTAGCCGGTGCCCCACGCGATGTGCCACCGCGGGATCGTGTTGTGCGGGTGATCGAGGCCGCGCTCCGGCCAGTTGACGATGGGGAGGAACTCCACGCCGCGCTCGTCGAGCGGGTGGAAGATGTCCTCGAGCGAGTTCTCGCAGTAGTAGCGGGCCCACCTGCGCGGCCACTCGTCGCCCTCTCCGAAGCGCGCGCATCGGAGCCAGTCCTCGTAGGCGAGCTCGGGATCGTCCTCGAGCCCGAGCCGCTTCTGGTGAGGCGTCCCGATGATGTGGACGCCGCCGAACGACTTCTTGGCGAGCCCGCCGAAATTCGCGCGCGTGTCCTTGTCGATGAGGAGCACGCGGTGGCCGTGGTTCAAGAGCTCGTGCGCGGTGATGATGCCGGCGAGGCCACCACCGGCGATGACGATCTCGGTTTCGAAGTTCAGCGCGGTCAAAGTACCCCTCACGGGTGCGTGCGGTTCGGATCTTCGAGCCGTGGTCCGAGCCATCGGCACGTCACGACTCGGGGCACGAGGCTAGCAGGGCGCGCGTGGAATGTCTCCCACCGGGAATTGGCGCTTCGCGTCATCGCGCCGCGTCGATTACGCTCGATTCGTATGGCGAAACCCGTCCTCTATCACAACCCTCGATGCAGCAAGAGCCGTGAGACGCTCGCCCTCCTCGAAGCGCGCGGCGTCGATCTCGACGTCGTGAAGTACCTCGAGGAACCTCTCTCCGCCGCAGAGGTGATCGACCTCGCCAAGAAGCTCGGCCCGGACGCCTCGCGCCTCGTGCGCACCAAGGAGGCCGCCTACGCCGAGAGCGGGCTCACGCGGGAGAGCTCCGTCGAGGAGATCGCCGCGGCCATCGCGAAGGCGCCCGTCCTCCTCGAGCGCCCCATCCTCGTCGTCGGTGAGAAGGCCGCCATCGGCCGCCCGCCGAGCGACGTGCTGAAGCTCCTCGATTGAGCTCTCAGAGCACGCCGGCGACCCGCTCGACCACGGCATACGCGCCGAGCGCGCCCACGACGTAGGGCACGGCGGCGCGGAGGACGCGGGCGAGCGGCTCGATCTTCGAGGTCGCCCAGGCGAGCACGCCGAGCACCGCGAGCACGCCGAGCTGCCCGACCTCGATGCCCACGTTGAACGTGAGGAGCGCGAGGAGGAGGTGCGTGCGCGGGAGCCCGGTCTCGGCGAGCGCGCCGGCGAAGCCGAGGCCGTGCAGGAGCCCGAAGGTGAAGGCCATCGCGACCGAGCTACGCGTCGAGCGGGCCTTACGCTCCTTCGCGACGAGCTCCACCGCGAGGTAGACGAGCGTGAGCGCGATGCCGATCTCGACCGGCGCCTCCGGCACGGTGGCGAGGCCGAGCGCGAGCGCGGCGAGCGTGAGCGAATGGCCGAAGGTGAAGGCCGTGACCGCGAAGACGAGCGCCTTCGTCCCGCCCACGAGGAAGGCGAGGCCGATCACGAAGAGCACGTGATCCCAGCCCGTGACGAGGTGTTCGATGCCGAGGAGGAGATAGTCGAGCGCGACGGCGCCGGCGCCCTTGGGCTCCTCGAGGTGGACGCGCGCGTTCTCCTCGTCGAGGACCGCGCGGAAGACCGAGCCGTCCTCGCGCTCGACGAAGACGAGCACGCGATCCTCCTCCTCGAGGCCGGTGACGACGAGCGGCCCCTCGTAGAACGAGCGCTCGCAGGAGAAGCGCATCCGCAGGAGGGCGCCCGCCGGATCGACGTCGCGCGGACCTTCGGGCGCGCATCCAGGCGGCAGCCGCACCTCGAGGGCCGCGCCACTCGGGACGCGGAATTCCGCGGTGCCGCTCCGCGCGTCCTCGAGATCCACGCGGAGGCTCGCCGGCGCCATGGGGTGCGCGAGGGCGTACGAAGCGATCGAGAGCGCCGCGAACGCGGCGAGGGCCATGCACCTCATCGACGAACCACCTCGAATTCGGTCTTGCGGATGAGCTCCACCACGCCCGTGCGGAGGGCTTCGGCGCGGCGCTCCCGGAGGAGGTCGGCGCGGACGGACTTCTCGATCTCGTCGAGCGAGGGCGTCCGCTCGGGCGTCCGCTCGAGCACGCGCACGCGGAAGACGCCGGCGCGCGTCTCCACCGGCCCGCTCCACCGTCCGAGCGGCGCCTCCCGGACGACCTCGGCGACCTCGGGGCCGAAGCGGCGCGCGACCTCCGCGTCCTCGAGCACCAGGATGGGGCGGAGGTGCATGTGAGGATCGCCGCGTCGGTACGCCTCGCCGACCACGTCGAGCGATTCGGGGAGCGCCACATCGAGGGCGTCGCGCTCGGCGGCCTCCTTGCGACGCGCGCGGGAGAAGAAGACGAGTTCGAGCCGCGAGCGAGCGGGTCGCACGAAGCGCTCCGGGTGCGCGGCGAGGTGCGCAGCGAGCTGCTCCTTCGTCACGCGCTCGTCGGCCTGCCCCTCGAGGAGCCGCTCGCCCCAATAGACGAGCCGCCGGCGGATCACCGGATCGCGCTCTTCGAGATCCATCTCGAGGAGCGCGAGGATGTCCTCTCGCGTCTGCCGATCCTCGGGGAGCGCCTCGGTGATCCACTGCACGAGCGCGGGATCCTGCGGCATCACGCCGATGCGCTTGGCCTCGCGGACGAGGACGGCCTCACGCTTGGCCTCCCAGATCTCCGCCTCGGTCGCGTCGGGCGACACCACGATCCGCACGGGCGGCTCTTCCTCGAGCGTGCGCTCGAGGAAGAAGAGGAGCGTGCCGAGCGAGAAGAAGACGAGGAGCGCGCGGAGGGTGCTCACGGCGAGGGCGCGATCCAGATGGGAGAGGTCCACGCGCGCTCGCGGATCTCACGCGGGACCGGCGGATGGTTGGGGGACTTGGGGGCGCAGCAGGCCTCGTAGCCCTTCCCGATGGTCTCGGGATCCTCGCAGTCGACGCCGGCGGCGAGACAGGCGAGCGTGTGCCAGCGGCACGTCGGGTTCTCGAGGGCGCGCGCGTAGTAGAGCGTCTTCTTGGTGGGATCGTAGTCCTCGTCGACGAAGATCCCGCAGAGCTCGGACGCGCCGCCCTCGAGCGGGACCGGGTTGCACGCGTCGTCCACCGTGGCCTCGCCCGAGGTGTCGCCCGCCACGTCGAAGACCTCGACCTCGTGCGAATCCCCATCGACGGTGATCTTGATGATCTGGAGCCGCTCGAGGCCGACGGCGCTGTCGGGATCGGCGGATGCCCACACGGCGAACGCCGGCTTCGACGCGCCGCTCGACTCGAGCGTGCCGCCCATGGGGACGCCCGCGTCGTAGGCCTTCGCCACGCGATCGACGTCGTCGCAGAGCCCCTCGGGGAGATCCCACGCGCCGAAGAAGCGGATGGGGATCCGCGGGCCGCTCGTGCCGAAGGTCTCCTTGCGGCGCATCGCGAGGAAGATGGCCTCGCGCGAGTTTTCCTCGGCCCAGACGGCCGTGAGCCCGCCCGGGCTGAAGTAGACGTCGTCGACGAGCCCGGGCGGGAGCTCCTCGCGCGCCGGCGTGCCTGCGCCCGCGTGCCCCGGGTAGCCGTCCTCCTCCACGTTGCCCGGCGTGCCGAGGTGCGTGTCGGTGCCGGCGACGATGCCGAAGGCGAAGGGGTTCACGTCGATCTCGGACTCGATGCGCATGCCCTCGGCGAGGATGTTCCGCACGAAATCCGCCTCCGGAGGCTGCGACACCGAGCCGAGGTTCGCGCCGGCGAGCGTGACGTAGGGCACCTTCTCGAAGTCGCAGAACTCGTCGGGCCCGCCGAGCTCGGGCAGGCACTCGCTGTCGCCCTTGTGCTGGTAGATCTCGATGAGCGGCTCGAGCTCGGCCTGGAGCGCCGCGATCGCCGCCGTGTAGGGCGCGCCGGTGCTGTCGATGCCGGTCATCATCGTGCCGTTCGAGAGGTTGGTGTTGTGCGGGATGGCGAGGACGTCGCAGTGCCCCTTGGCCTCGATGCACTCCTCCTTGAGCAGGCGCCAGAGGACCTCGGGGCGCGACTCGTCGAAGTACGAGATCGGTCGCTCGAGCACGTGCTCGTTGCGGAAGATCACGTTGCGGTGCCAGTTCCGCGTCCCGGGCGCGCCCGACCATTCGTAGGCGACGAAGGTGGTGAAGCGGCAGGTGTCCTCGCGATCGTAGAACGCCTCGGCGGCCTCGCGGATCTCGCGCCAGATGACGTCGCCCGGCCCCTTGCAGTGCTTGGCGTTCTTCCCGCAGACGGCCGGGTAGCGCGCGTCCCCGGGCCTGGCCGAGACGAGGAGGTTGAAGCGGTAGAAGGCCTTGTCGGGGTCCTCACGGAAGGTCACGCAGTCGTCGCGATCGTAGATCTTCGACCCCGGCGTGAGGCAGCCGTGGATCGTGCCGAAGAACTCCGCGTGATCGCTCACGGCCACGAAGTCGAGGGGCGCGCGGAGCCGCACGGTGCGCATGGGGTTCCCCTCGGGATCGTGCGGCTGGATGCCAACCTCCTCGCCGAGCGCGAACCGGTAGGCATCGATCGGACGGAGCCGGGTGCCCTGCGTGTTCGCGTCGAGCGAGATGGTGGTGTGCACGTGGGCGTCGCCGAAGAGCGGGCGCTTCAGCGGATCGAAGTCGGCACAGCGCCCCAGCTCCTCGGGAGGAAGTTCCGGCTCCTCAGTCTCGGTGCCGCAGGCGACCAGCAGCCCGAGCGCGAAAACCAACCACGTGCGTCTCATCCGTACACCCTACGTTCGAGACGCGCGGCTCCGCAAGACGTGACCCGGCCCGGCGCGCCCGCCGGCGTTTCGCCGAGGGCGCCCATTTGCTATCTACCTCCGGTGAAACACCCTGGGCACGCCGCCATCTTGAGCTTCGTCATCCCGGGCGCGGGACAGATCTACAATGGAGACTTCTTCCGCGCGCTGTTCTGGCTCATCATCACCCCGGGCTTCTGGGTGGTGACGGCGGGGTTCTTCGGGTTCCCCTTCCACTTCGTCTCGGCCTACACCGCCTACCGCCGCGCCGAGAAGATCAATCGGCGCGAGGCCTGATCACCCCTTCTTCTAGTGTTCGGAGAACCAAATGTTCGAAAAGCTCAAGTCGATCGTCGTCGGCGTCGATCTCCTCGATGGAGGAAACCTCTCGGCCGGGAGCGCCGTCGCCCTCGAGGCGGCCAAGACCCTGGCCGCCGAGTTCGGCGCGCGCCTCGTCGTCTTCCACGCGACCAAGCAGAAGACGGAGTCGCTCCGCGAGCGCCTCGAGGCGGCCGCGGGCGTCGGCTCGGGGAGCGTCACCGCGGCCGTCGTCCACGTGAGCAAGAAGCCCGCCGACGCCCTCATCGAGTACGTGATCGAGTCGAGCGCCGGCCTCATCGTCGTGGGTGATCACGATCAGAAGACCCGCCTCATGCCGCGCCTCGGCTCGATGACGCGCGGCCTCCTCCGGCACAGCCCGGTGCCCGTCTACGTCGCGCATCACCGCCACACCGGCCGCCCGAGCCGCATCCTCGCGATGACCGACCTCAAGCCCGAGGGACAGCGCGCCGTGGCGGCCGCCGCCGAGCTCGCGGGCCGCATCGGCGCCGAGCTCACGGTGGGCCACGCCCACGCCCTCACCATGGAGGAGCAGCTCGCGAGCGCCCGGATGACCCCGGACGAGATCATCGAGCGCGTCCGCCTCTTCAAGGAGAAGGGCACCGAGCGCGTCCGCGAGGCGCTGCCGGCGGGCTCCGACGCCAGGATCGTCGTCGAGGTCACGGGCGCCGTCGAGCTCACCGAGCACCTCATCGAGGAGGTGCGCCCCGAGCTCCTCGTCCTCGGCACCACGGCCGTCCACGGCCTCGCCGGCCGCGTCTTCGGATCCATCGCGGCGCAGATCGTCGATCGCGTGCCGTGCAGCGTCCTCGTCCTGCGTCCCCTCCGCGAAAAGAGCTGATGTTCTTCACGCGCAAGAAGCTCGAGATGCCCTCCCCCGACGCCGCCCTCCCGGGGCGCGCCGAGAAGATGCCCGTGCCCTCGCGGCACGCGGTGCTCGGCACGCCCCTCGACGACGCCTTCGAAGGGAAGTCGTTCGCGATGTTCGGGCTCGGCTGCTTCTGGGGCGCGGAGCGGAAGTTCTGGCAGCTCCCCGGCGTGTTCTCGACGGCGGTTGGATACGCGGCGGGATACACGCCGAACCCCACCTACGAAGAGGTCTGCTCCGGCATGACCGGGCACAACGAGGTGGTGCGCGTCGTCTACGAGCCCGAGCGGATCGGCTACGAGGAGCTCCTCCGCGTGTTCTGGGAGAGCCACGACCCCACACAGGGGATGCGGCAGGGCAACGACGTCGGCACGCAGTACCGCTCGGGCATCTACTACTTCACCGACGAGCAACGCAAGCTCGCCGAAGCGAGCCGCGACACCTTCCAGCGCGCGCTCGACGATGGCGGCTTCGGCCCCATCACCACCGAGATCCTGCCGGCGCCCGCGTTCTATTTCGCCGAGGCCTATCACCAGCAATACCTCCACAAGAACCCCGGGGGTTATTGCGGGCTCGGCGGGACGGGCATCGCGTATCCCAAGGGCTGAGCCATGAACGAGGAGGCCTTCTACGAGCGCGTGGACGAGCACCGGTTCGAGTCGACGGTGCTCACGCGAGGCCCGTGGAGCCTCCACCATCAGCACGGCGGTCCGCCTTCGGCGCTCCTCGCGCGCGCCGTCGAGGCCGCGCTCGACGAGTCGATGCAGGTCGCGCGCGTCGCCGTGAGGCTCCCGCGTCCGGTGCCCGTCGCGCCGCTCGAGGTGCGCGTCGGGCCCCTCGAGGGCGGCAAGAACGTCAAGCGCGTCGAGGCCGTGGGCATGAGCGACGGCAAGGTCGTCTGCACGCTCGAGGCGCTCGTCCTCGCGCGCGCGGAGATCCCGATGCCGGAGCGCGAGCCTGCACCTGCGAGCGCGCCGGGACCGCTCGACTCGCCCGAGTCGCCCTTCCCCTTCTTCGGCCGCGAGCCCGCCTACGACAAGGCCATGGAGGTGCGCTTCGGCCGCGGCACCTGGGGCTCGGGCGACGTCCTCGCGTGGATGCGCATGCGCGTGCCGCTCGTCCGCGGCGAGACGCCGAGCCCGCTCGTCCGCACGCTCGTCGCGGCCGACAGCGGGAGCGGCGTGAGCCAGTGGCTCTCCACCAAGGAGTACTCCTTCGTGAACCCCGACCTCGTGCTGAGCTTCTCGCGGATGCCCGAGGGCGAGTGGATCGGCCTCGAGGCCCGCACCGACGTCTCCGCCGCGGGCGTCGGGCTCGCGGACACGCGCCTCGTCGACGGTCGCGGCGGCTTCGGGCGCAGCACGCAATCGCTCCTCGTTCGCCGCGTCGCGCCCTGAGCTGCTACAATCGGCGGGTCGAAAGGGGGGACCGCATGGCGCAGGTCAAGCTCGCCGTCATCTACTACAGCACCTACGGCACCAACCATCGCATGGCGCAGGTCGCCGCCGAGGCCGGCAAGGCCGCGGGAGCGGAGGTCCGGCTCCGTCGCGTCGCCGAGACCGCGCCCAAGGAGGTGGTCGAGAAGCAAGCCGCGTGGAAGGCGAACGCCGAGGCGACCGCCCACATCCCCGAGGCGACGCTCGACGATCTCGACTGGGCCGACGCGTACCTCTTCAGCACGCCCACGCGCTTCGGCGTCGCGGCCTCGCAGATGCGCGCGTTCCTCGATCGCGCCGGGCCGCTCTGGGCCAAGGGCGCGCTCGCCAACAAGGCCGTGAGTGCGATGACGAGCGCGCAGAATCCCCACGGTGGGCAGGAGGCGACGCTCCACTCGCTCTACGTCACGATGATGCACTGGGGCGCGATCATCGTCGCGCCGGGGTACACCGACGAGTCCATCTTCAAAGCCGGCGGCAATCCTTATGGCGTGAGCGTGACGGCCAAGGGCGAAGGCCTCGATCCCGTCTACGAGCCCGCCATCGCGCACCAGACGCGGCGCCTCATCGAGATCGCGGCGAAGCTCCGCGCCTGATTCCGTCGACGCTCCCCGCACGTGGATTCACGCTCCATCACCTCGCCGTACACAAGCGACGAGGAGTGGGGGTGGAACCATGAGAGTAAAGGAAGCGATGCACACCGGAGCGACTTGGTGCACGCCGGACACGCCGCTGGTCGACGTCGCGCGCATCATGCGGGACGAGGACATCGGCTGCTTGCCCATCGGCGAAAACGACCGGCTCGTCGGCATGGTCACCGATCGCGACATCGCCGTCCGCGCAGTGGCCGAGGGCAAGGACTGTACGACGTGCACGGCGGGCGACGTGATGTCGACGGGCATCCTCTACGTGCGCGAGGACGACGACCTCGAGGAGGCCGTGCGTTTCCTCGAATCCAAGCAGATCCGCAGGGCGCCCGTGATCAACGCGAACAAGCGCCTCGTCGGGATGCTGAGCGTGGGTGACGTCTCCGAGGTCGGCACCCAGGAACAGAAGGCCGAACTCGTCGAGGCCGTCACGGCGCATCACGCCTGAGCGTCGAGGCCGTCGCGGCGCATCACGCCTGAGCG
>JAAYBZ010000111.1 GCA_012744445.1 Myxococcales bacterium
GCGTCGCCCTTGCTCTCCTCCATCGCCCAGGCGACGTAGATCGCGCCGTCGATCCCGAGGCCGTACGACACCGGCAGGATCAGCATGTTGTAGAAGTTGATGCGGATGTCGAAGAGCGCGAGGAGTCCGAGGGAGAAGGCCGACGCGAGCACCACGGGCGTGACGATCAAAAGGCTCCGCCGCAGCGAGCGGCTCGCGAGCAACGTGAAGAGGAAGAGCCCCACGATGGAGATGCCGAGCACGATCGGCCCGTCGGCGCGGAGGCTCGGCATGATCTCGCCGACGACGGCCTTGGGCGCGGCGAACCGGACACCCGGGAAGCGCTCGCGGAAGCCCTGGATGATCCCGGAGAGCTCCTCCATGAGGATCGCGTCGGAGCCCGACACGCGCACGTAGACGACGGCGAAGGCGCCGGCCGTTCCGTCGCGCTCGACGAAGGCGTCGCGGACGTACGGCGGGAGGCTCTCGAGTGTGATCGGGTCCTCGGTCTCCAGGAGATCGCGAAGCCGCGCGAAACGCGCGCGATCCGCCTCGGAGATCCGGTCCCAGATGCGATCGAGCGCCTCGCGCATCCGGCGCACCTCGGCGACCCGTGCGTCGACGTCTGGCGGGAGGAAGCTCGCCAGCGAGAGCGAGAGGACGCGATCCGCCGGCGCGAAGCCCATCTCCACGAGCTCGCGCTCGACCGTGCTCGCGACGCGCGTGGCCTCGGTGACGTCGCCCGCGAGGACGTAGATCGGCACGCCCGAAGCGCCGTGGAGGGTCTCGCCCTGGCTCATGCCGTGTTGCGTCTCGGGCGGGTTGAGGCGTTGGAAGTCGTACTCGAACTCGACGTCCTTCGCATGGAGGCCGAAGCCCAGCGCGAGCGCGACGAACGAGATGGCGAGGACCTTCGCGCCGGCGGGCCCGAGCACGTCCGACTTGATCCACGAGAGCGTGCGGAGGAGCGAGGCCTTCTCGGGGACGATGCGGTCGAGCGCCACGACGAGCGGCGGGATGAGCGCGCGGTAGGTGAGCATCGCGATGAAGACGCCGACCGCCGCGATGAGGCCGAGCTGCGAGAGCCCTCGGAAGTCGGCGACCGCGAGCATCCCGAAAGTGAAGGCCGTGGTGGACGCGGCCGTGATCATCGAGACGCGGAGCTCGCGCGACGCCGATCGGATCGCCTCGAAGACCGGCACCCCGCGGCGCCGGAAGTCGCCGTAGTGCATGAGGAGGTGCACGCCGAAGTCGACGCCCACGCCGATGAGGATGGCGAAGGTGAAGGCGCTGACGAGGTTGAGCTCCATGCCGAGCGCGCCGACGAGGCCGAGCGTGACGAGCACGCTCACCCCGAGCGGGAGTACGAGGAGGATGAGCGGGCGGAAGCCTCGGAACTGGAGGATCAGCCAGAGGACGACGGCGATGGTGCTGATCCAGGACGTGACGCTCAGGTCGCGCTCCATGATGCGCTTCGTCATCGGCGCGGAGCGGTAGTTCCCCGTGAACGCCGTCTGGAGATCGGCGGGCGCGTCCTCGAACTCGAGGGAGGCGAGGAGCGCCTCCCCTCGCTCGAAGATCTTGGTGGCGAAGGCGAGGTTCGACGCCGAGCCGTCGAGGCTCACCTCGACGGCGCAGGTGGTGCCGTCCGCGTTGCAGAGCGCGCCGTCGGGGAGCGCCGCGGGTCGGGACGTCTCACCCTTCTTGTCGAAGATCGACGTGCGGCCGATGTAGCGCACGAGCGACGAGACCTCGGGCACCGCCATGAAGCGCGCGTCGAGCTCCTCCTCCTTGGGGATCTCGGGGCGCGCCTCGAAATTCGTGCAGCCGGGCAGGCGCTTGCACTCCTCCCAATCGACGATGGTCTCGACGTCGTCCGCGAGGCGCTCGAGCTCCGCGAGCGGGAGGAGTTGGAGGCGCCGTTCGAGGAGCGCCTGCGGGTCGCGCCGATCGAGAGCCCAGCGCGTCTCCTCCCACTTCTCCACCTCCTCCTTGATCCGCGCCGTGGCGCGCACGTTGAAGGCGGGGTCGCTCGATTGGACGAGGAAGTAGGCGCGGGACGCCCCGGGCACGCGGCGCTCCAGCTCCTCGAGGGCCGCGAGGGTCGGGGTGTCCTCCGGGAGGAGCGAGGTCGTCGATGGATCGAGCGAGATTCGCTTCGCCCCGAAGAAACCGACCGTCGCGAGCGCGATCGCGATGAGGAGGGGGACGGCGTAATGCCTCCGGCAGAACGCCACGTAGTCGAACTTCATCGGGGGAGTCGATATCACCGGGGCCGGGGGAACGCGAGCCAGACGGGCCTCCGCGCCTACGTGCGCCGGGTCCGCTTCCTGCTAATTTCGCCGGCCATGACGTCGGGCCCCATCGACAAGGTCACGATGAAGCTGGTCGCGATGACCCCGGCGGGCTTTCGCTCCAAGGTGCATCCGGCCACGTCGCGCTTCGTCGAGAAGTGGTCGCCCTTCCGGTGGTACCGCAACCTCCGGGCCGACGTCTTCATGCTCTGGTTCCCGAAGACCGGAGGCACCTGGGCGCGTCTCCTCCTCCACACCGCGCTCACCAAGCACTTCGGCGTCGTCGGCGCGCCTCCGCTCGAGGTCGAGCCCCTCGCCGACTTCGATCCGCGCATCCCGCGCATCCGCCCCTTCCACGACGACGCGCCGCATTGGAAACGCCCCGAGCAGCTCCGCACGCACAAGCGTCGTTACAAGGGGCGCAAGGTGATGCTCCTCGTGCGCGACCCCCGCGACGCCATCATCTCGCTCCATCTCCAGGTGACCAAGCGCTGGAAGGTCGACCCCGACGTCTCCCTCGACGACTTCATCTGGCAGCGCCGCGGGTCGTTCCAGACGATGATCCGCTTCTACAACATCTGGGCGCAGAACCGACACGTGCCCTCCGAGCTCCTCCTCCTCCGCTACGAGGACATGCGCGCCGACCCCGAGGGTTATCTGCGCAAGATGCTCGACTTCGTCGGCGTGACCGACGTGCCCGACGCGATCATCCGCGAGGCGGTCGAGTACAACGAGATCGAGCGGCTCCGCGCGCGTGAGGCGGCCGGCATCTACGACACGCGCCGCCTCCAGCCTGGCGATCCCAACGATCCCGACTCGTTCAAGGCCCGAAAGGGCAAGGTCGGGGGTTTCCGCGAGGTCCTCGAGCCCGAGGACATCGAGAAGATGACACGGATCATCGAAGAGGAGCTCGACCCTTGGTACGGGTACCCGATCTCGATCTGAACGCCGACGCGGCGAGCGCGGCCGAGGTCCCTGCCCCGGTCGATCCCGCCGAACCCGCGGTGCCTGGCGCCTCGCCCGAGAAGAAGGGCAAGAAGGCGCGCTCCCTCTGGGCGAAGGTCCTCCTCACGCTCCTCGGCGTGGCGCTCCTCGCGGGCTTCCTCTGGGGCGCGGGGCCGGCCGAGGTGGCCGCCAACATCAAGCGCGTGGGCTGGGGAGGCTTCCTCCTCCTCGTGCTCGTCTCGCTCAGCTGGCGGGCGTGCGCGACCACCGGCTCGTGGGTGCTCCAAGGTCCGGGGAAGCGCGTGAGCTGGGGCAAGATGTTCCTCATCCGCTCGGCGGGTGAGTCGGTGAACATGCTCTCGTTCTTCGGGAACGTCGCCGGCGAGCCCATCAAGGCCATCCTGCTCAAGCGCGACCTCGGCGGCACGCAGGCGACGAGCCTCGTCCTCCTCGACAAGACCATCTTCTACGTGGGGAGCATGGTCTTCATGGTCACGGGCGCGCTCTCGGGCGTGTGGGTGCTCGCCGATACGACCGGCGTGATCATCACCACGGTCGCGCTCATCCTCCCGTGGTTCCTCGCGCTCTTGTGGATCGTCTGGCGACAGGCGAAGGGCGACTTCGTCGTCCAGGTGAGCCGCATCCTCAAGCTCGTCCGCGTCGAGCTCAAGCCGAAGACGCTCGAGAAGCTCGAGCGCATCGACGCCCTCCTCTCCGAGGTCTGGGTCGGGCCGAAGGGGCGCTTCACGGCTTGCTTCTTCGCGCACCTCACCGGGCGGATGCTCCGCGCCGTCGACGTCTGGGTCTGCGCCCTCCTCCTCGGCGCCCACATCCGCCTCGTCGACGCCTTCTTCGCGGCGGCCGCGGGGATGCTCAGCAGCGCCAGCTTCGTCTTCATCCCCAACGGCCTCGGGGCCTTCGAGGGCGGTCACGCCTTCGTCTTCGAGGCCATCGGCCTCGGCTTCACCGCGGGCGTGACCGTGGGGATCATCCGCCGCATCCGCAATTACTTCATCGCGGCGCTCGGCTATCTCGTGCTCATCCTCTGGCCCGCCGAGAAGACAGGATCCGCGTGACCAGCTCGAGGTCGTGCGGCTTGTCGACGTCGATCGCGGCCTCGGCGTAACGCGTCCGCACGATCGCCGCGCGCGCGTCGGCCCGCGCGCCGATCGCCTCGGCCGCCATGTCCACCGTGAGGCGGCGGAGCGCGAAGTCGAAGAGCGTCCCGAGGCCGAGCGAATAGGCCATCTTCCACGGCTTCTTCCGGTCCTGCTCGAGCCGCCGCCAGAAGGCCATCGCGTTCCGGCCGCGGGGGGTGGGGAGCGCGAAGAGGTTGCAGCCGCTGATCGCCTCGTCGGCGAAGCGGAAGTAGGTGCGCTTGGTCTCGGGGTGCTCGGCCCGGATGGTCCGCTCGGTGGCGACGAGCGCGGCCACGTCGACGCCTGCCGGGATCTTGGCGACGAAGTCGGCGATCATGGCCGGTGTGAGCAGCGGGTGGTCCGCCGTCGTGACGAGCGCCGGATAGGGCGAGAACTCGTCGAGGACCTTGGTCACGCTCTGGCTCGGCGAGGGCGCGGCTGTGGTGATGCGGAGCCGGCCCTCGTCCAAGAGCGCCCGCGCCGTGGGCAGCGCCTCGAGGAGCGCGGGGTCTTCGATGACGGCGATGATCGAGCCGACCTCGGGGGCGGCCGCGAGGGTGCGGAGCACGTGCTCGACCATCGGCTCACCGAGGATGGGCGCGAGCGCCTTGTGGGAGATCCCACAATGGCTCGCGACGGGGTCGGAGGGGCCGCGGCAGCCGGCCATCAAGAGGGCGGTAAAAGGCGCGTTCCGGGGGGCGCCCGAGGCTTCGCTCATGGCCGGGGACTAGCTGCACGAAGCATGCCCGGCAAGCGCCCCGACGCCTTTCGGGCACACCCGCGAGGGGAAGTCCTCGACTGGCCCTGAATTTGCAGCTAACCCCGGGCCAACCCCCCATGAGCCCGGAAATCCTCGAATATGCCCCGACTTTTCTACACCCCGCGTGCCCCTCGGTCACAGGTGTGAAGAAATTGCAACAGTTGGGAAACCGCCGGGTGGCCGTGGAGCCCGCGATGTCCGTTTTGTTTACGTCGAGCTCGAGCCGGAATATCAACCCGCCCCGATGGAGGCGCCGATGAAGCCGGCAATCGCCAACGCCGCCGAGACGGCCGCGCTCGGGCGCCTCGCTCGTCATTCGGAGCCCGTCACGCGCGACGTGCTCCGCGGACGCTCCGGCACGGACCGCAGCCGCAGCGCCGAGACGGCCAAGATCGGCGTCATCTACAATCCGCGCAGCGCCGCGAACCTCGGCCAGGCCCCGCTCCGCGCCGTGGGCGTGCCCTGCGGCCAGCCCGCGAACCGCGCCGAGCTCCGGGCCCTCCTCCGCGAGTTCGCGGCGGCCGAGGTCGACGTGGTCACCGTGAGCGGCGGCGACGGCACCATCCGCGAGGTGCTCACGGCCATCCCCGAGGCCTACGGCGACGCGCCGCATCCGGCCATCGCCATCCTCGCGGCCGGCCGCACCGACCTCATCGCCAGCGAGGTCGGCTCGAGCGGACGCCGCGACGAGCTCGCCCGGCTCCTCGCCGCGGCCAAGGCCGGCACGCTCCGCCGCACCCGCCGCCCCGTGATGCGCGTCGAAGGCGTCGCCGACCTCGACGGCGAGGCCATCACGCCCCGCGGCATGCTCCTCGGCTGGGGCGCCATGGTCTTCGGCACCGAGCTCTGCCAGAAGGAAGTCCACGCCGACGGCGCGAGCCACGACACGGCGGTGGGCATCACCTTCGCGCGCGTGGTCGGCCGCATCCTCTTCCGCGGCGACCCCGACCGCCTCCTCAAGGGCCATCGCCTCGGACTCCACGCCGACGGCCAGCCCGATCGCCTCGGCCCCGACGGCGCCCGCGCCCTGCTCATCGTGAGCACGCTCCGCGAGAAGCTCGTCCTCGGCCGCACCGTCTTCTTCGGCGACTACCGCGAGGACCAGCTCCAATACCTCGAGACCGACGCGCCGGCCCGGGGCCTCGTGCGCGCCGTCGGCTCGCTCGCCATCGGCAAGCCCTGGCTCGCCGGTCCGGGCTGGAGCTCGCACGCCGCCAACACGCTCGAGCTCGTGACGGATCGCTCCATCGTCATCGACGGCGAGCTCTTCCGCCCCATCGACGGCCGCATCCTCATCACGGCCGATCCGGCCGTCGACTTCGTCGCTCCCTGAGGCCCCGTGCTCCCCGCACCCGAAATCGCCGGCCTCGATCGAGGTCCCGAGAGCGCCCGCGCGCGGCTCACGGCGCGCGTCCGCGAAGAGCTCGCGGCGCCCGTGCTCGCCGAGGCGCACGAGGTGGCACGCTACGCGCGTGACCTCCATGGGACGACCTACGGCGCCGCCCTCTTCTACGGCTCGTGCCTCCGCGCGAAGAGCCCGGAGGGCATCATGGACGTCTACCTCCTGAGCCGCGGCCACCGCGAGTTCCACGGGCGTTCGCCCCGCGGCCTCGTGCTCGCCGCGCTCAACGCCCTCATCCCGCCCAACGTCTACTTCTGGTCGATCCCCCACGCGGTCCACGGCGCGCTCCGCGCCAAGGTGGCCGTGGTCTCCGAGGCGCAATTCCTCGAGGAGTCGCAGGCGGACGCGTGGAGCCCGTCCATCTGGGCGCGCTTCTGCCAACCGAGCGTGCTCCTCGACTGCCCCGACGAGGCGACGCGCGAACGCACGGTCGACGCGATCGTCGTCGCGATCCTCACGGCCGCGCGTTGGGCCGCGCACCTCGGCCCCGAGCGCGGCACGGCCCGTGAGTTCTGGACCGCGCTCTTCGGCGCGACCTACGGCGCCGAGCTCCGCCCCGAGCGCGAGAACCGCCCGGCCATCATCTACGAGGCCCACCCCGCGCGCTACGACGCGCTCCTCGTCGACGCCTGGGAGGCGCTCGGCATCGAATTCGACGTCGACGGGGAGGTGCTCACCCCGCGCATCGGCTTCGCCGCCCGCGCGCTCGCCAAGCGCCGCTTCCGCGCGCGCCAGCGGACGGGCAAGCTCATCTCCATCGCGCGTCTCGTGAAGGGCACGCTCACCTTCTCCGGCGGGATCGACTACCTGCTCTGGAAGATCGAGCGCCACTCGGGCGTCGCGGTCGAGCTCACCGAGTGGCAGCGGAAGCACCCGGTGCTTGCCGCGCCCTTCGTGTTCTTCCATCTCCGTCGGGTCGGCGCGGTGCGCTGACGCGCGTTTGGCCCCCCACCCCACCCCTCCATGACCCAAGACCGCGCTGCCTCCCCGTTCTGTGTGATCCTCGGCGATGGTTCGGTGAAGCTCTACGGCCTCACCGGGAAGGAGCGCCTCCTCCGCCAGCTCCGCCGCGCAGGCGTGACCGACGAGCGGATCGTCCCGCCGAGCGAGCTCTCGCGCACGACGGCCGATTCCGTCGCGATCTTCCGCGCCGACCGCGTCTTCGAGGAGCCGCTCGTCGGCGCCCTGCTCGAGGCGCGCGAGGTCGCCCTCCTCGACGACGGCGGCCAGGTCGCCGCGGTCCACGTCCCCGCCGCCGAGGCCGAAGCGGTGATCGCCGCGCTCGAGAGCGGCGGTGAGCTCCCGGCGCGCCTCTCCCGAAAGACGCCCAAGGAGCTGGCGGGCACGTACAACAAACAGCTCCGCAAGCGCGCCGAGTTCTACGTCCTCGCCGTGAGCGAAGAGGCCCGCTACCGGTGCGAGAAGCGCGTCTTCGCCGGCACCTACAAGGGCGTGACCGACGTCGTCTCCAAGTACGTCTTCCCCTTCCCCGTCTTCCACCTCACGCGGCTCGCGGCGGCGCTCCGCATGCACCCGAACACGGTCACCACGATCAGCCTCCTCTTCACGCTGGCGACGATCTTCCTCTGGCTCGAGGGACACCTCTGGGCCGGCCTCGCCACCGCGTGGACGATGCTCATCCTCGACACCGTCGACGGGAAGCTCGCGCGCACCACGCTCACCTCGTCGAAGTTCGGCGACATCTTCGACCACGGGATCGACCTCATCCACCCGCCCTTCTGGTACTGGGCATGGATCGAGGGGCTCATGCCCAACTTCCCATATCCGCGCGAGGTGCTCTCCGTGCTCGTCGTCGTCTACGTGGTGCAGCGGCTCCAGGAGGGCTACTTCATCAAGCGCTTCGGGATCGAGATGCACGTCTGGCGCCGCTTCGACAGCTTCTTCCGCGAGATCACGGCGCGGCGCGATCCCAACATCGCCGTGCTCACGATCTTCCTCCTCTTCGGGCAGCCGGCGCTCGGGCTCGTCGTCGTGACCGCCTGGGCCGTCATCAGCCTCGGCGTGCACACCGTGCAGATCCTCCAGGCCGAGATCGCGCGGGCGCGAGGTCAGGCGATCACCTCCTGGCTCGCCGCCCCCGGCTGATCCGACCGGCTTGCCCCGGAGCTCCCTTCCCACCAGCGTACGCCACGTGAAAGCGCTCATCCTCGCCGCCGGGACCGGCTCTCGGCTCGCCCCGCTCACGAACGACCGCCCCAAGTGCATGGTGGAGGTCGCCGGACGGCCCATGCTGATCCGCTGCCTCACGCAGCTCGAGGCCGCCGGCGTCGAGCGCGCCGCGATCGTGGTGGGCTACCGCGAGGAGGCGATCCGCGCCGCCGTGGGCGAGCGCTTCGGGCGCATGGCGGTCGAGTACGTCTCGAACCCCGACTACGCCACCACCAACAACCTCGTCTCGCTCTACCTCGCCAAGCCCGTCGTCGACGACGACATCCTCCTCGTGGAGAGCGACCTCCTCTTCGACGACGCGCTCTTCTCCGCGCTCCTCGCCGAGCCGGGCGAGAACGTAGCCGTCGTCGACGCCTTCGGCCCCGGGATGGACGGCACCGTGATCCTCGAGGCCGCCCCCAAGGTCGCCGCGCGCTTCGTGCTCAAGCGCGATCAGGGACCGGGCTTCGACTACTCCGCCGCATGGAAGACGGTGAACGTCTACAAGCTCTCGCGCGAGCTCATGCAGAAGGGCTTCTTCCCCGAAGCGGCCCAGTGGATCGCCGAGACACGGACCGACCAGTACTACGAGGCGGTCATCGCGGCCCTCGTCGAGAAGGGCGCGCCCATGTCGCTCCTCCGCATGGGCGCGATGCGCTGGGCCGAGGTCGACGACGTGAACGACCTCGCGCGCGCCGAGCAGATCTTCCCGCGCTGATCGGCGCGGGATCCGTCCTCGCCCCCACGACCCCGGATCGCGGTACGCGACGACGTCCGGGGTTGCGTTCCCTGCGCACCGACCCGAGGTGCAAGGAAAGAGGGGAATTCGCGCACCGCGCGGAGGAGGGGACGATGACCGAGCCGCGCACCCGACAAGGGCGAAGCGATCCACGCACCGCGCACCGAACGCGCGGGTTCGAGAGGCAGAGCACCGAGCAGCCCACGCTCACGCGGGAGACGCACCCGCGGCCGGATCACGGGGAGGCCACGTATCGCGGCAGCGGTCGGATGAAGGGCCTCCGCGCGCTCGTGACCGGCGGCGACTCGGGCATCGGGCGCGCCGTGGTGATCGCCTTCGCGCGCGAGGGCGCCGACGTGGCCATCGCC
>JAAYBZ010000112.1 GCA_012744445.1 Myxococcales bacterium
AAATGGCTCCGGAAACAGGACTCGAACCTGTGACCAGTCGATTAACAGTCGACCGCTCTACCAACTGAGCTATTCCGGAAAACGGAGGCGAAAGGTAGCCGCGAGAGGCGGCGTGTCAAGGGCTCCTGTGACGTCCGCGGGCGGGGATGGGCGTAGGGGGTGGGTTTCGGCGGGATTTCGCGTGGTTGGGGGCCGCGCGGCAGCGATCACTCGCGGAGGGGGTGCGAGGTCGCACGCGGGCGGCAAGTCTGATAAAGCGCGGGCACCCTCTCGAACAGGACGCAGGTACCCCATGTCCAAGACGCCGCTGGTCTCGATCCTCACCGGAAGCCCCAACGATCTGCCCGTCGTGTCCAAGGCGCGGAAGACGCTCGACGCGCTCGGCGTGCCGAACGATCTGCGCGTGCTCTCGGCCCACCGGAGCCCCGTGGAGACGGTGAAGTACGTGGAGAACGCCGAGGCCGCGGGCGTCGAGGTGTTCATCTGCTGCGCCGGCATGGCGGCGCACCTCGCCGGCGTGGTCGCGGCGCACACGACGCGCCCGGTCATCGGCGTGCCGCTCGCCTCGGGCTCGCTCGACGGCATGGACGCGCTCCTCTCCACCGTGCAGATGCCGCCCGGCATCCCGGTCGCCACGGTGGCCGTCGACGGCGCGGCCAACGCGGGCTACCTCGCGGCGCGCATCCTCGCGGCGACGCGCCCCGAGCTCCGCAAGGCCATCGAGGCCGATCTCGCCGAGGCCAAGGCCTCCCGCTACGACTCGCCCGATCTCGGCACGCCGAGCCAAGCCGATTCGTCGCATCCCTCGAGCCTCCGCTGAGTCAGCTGCGCTCGGGCTCGGCCTCCAAGGCGCGGAGCGCGGCCTCGAGGCTCGGATATCGGAAGACGAAGCTGCGGTCGAGGAGCACCTCGGGCTTCACGCGCTGGCTCACGAGCAGCGTCTCCTCGGCCGCCTCCCTTCCGAGCGCGAGCCGGAGCGCGGCTGCGGGTACGGTGAAGAGCGCCGGCCGGCGCAGGACGCGCGCGTAGATCTTGGTGAAGTCGGCGTTCCGCTCGGGGCGCGGCATCACCACGTTCATCGGGCCCTCGTGGTCGCGCTCGATGGCGAAGCGGATCGCGTCGACGGCGTCGTCCACGTGGACGAAGCTCATCCACTGCCGTCCGTCGCCGAGCTTCCCGCCGAGGCCCGCGCGGAAGACGGGGCGGAGCTTGGCGAGCACGCCGCCCTCGCGCGAGAGGACGAGGCCGAAGCGCGCGTTCACCACGCGGACGCCGAGGGCGCGCGCCTCGAGCGCGGCCTCCTCCCACGCCTCGCAGAGCTCCGCGAAATAGCCGTCTCCGCGCGCGCTCCCCTCGTCGAGCCACTCGTCGCCGCGGCTCCCGTAGAAGCCCACGGCCGACGCGCAGACGAAGGTCTCGGGGCGCTCGTCCGCGCGCTCCATCTCGCGCACGAGGAGGCGCGTCGTGTCGATGCGGCTCTTCTCGAGCGCGCGCTTGTGCGCCTCGTCGAGGCGACCGGCCGCGATGCTCTCGCCGGCGAGGTGCACCACGGCGCGCGCGCCGTCCACGAATCCCGGGTCGATCTCGCCCTTTTCGGGATCCCATCGATGGGTGGTGCCGTAACCGCGGCTCACGCCGCGCGCCCGTCCCCCGTTTCGCGTGATCGCCGCGGCGAGCGCGCGTCCGAGGAGCCCCGTCGCCCCGGTGATCGCGATCGGTCGCGGATCCATCCTCTCTCCGTCCTCCATCGAGGGGAGAGCCTAACCAAATTCCCGCGCGCATGGCGAACGACGCGTCTTATCGGCTATGTTTCGCGCGCTCATGGACATCACCTTCATCCGTAGCCACGCGCAGGAGTCGCCGCGGCGGCTCGGCGCCTCGCTCGAAGCCGCGCTCCACAAGCACGGCCACCGCGTCACCGTCCTCGCCCCCTTGCCGTCCTCGGTCGATCCGGCCTCGATGTCGCTCGCCCGCCGTCTGTTGAAGGTGCCCGTCTCGCACGCCGGGAAGACGCACGAGCTCGACGTCTACACGGGACGCGATCGCGACGGCGTCGAGCGCGTCTACCTCGCCGGGCTCGAGGCCCTCGGCGGCGACGAGCGCGTCTTCGGCGCGGCGGCCGCCCGCTATCTCCGCGATGCGGACGCCGTGAGCGACGTCGTCGTGGGCGCGGGCCTCGCCGGCGGGAGCGCCCTCGCCGCGATCGCCGCCTCCGAAGAGGCCGCCGTCCGCGCGCTCCTCACCGAGGGCGAGAAGGTGCCGCCCGAGGCGCTCCTCGCCGCCGAGATCGTCCTCACCAAGCACGACGCCGAGATCGACGGCCTCACCAAGATCCTGGGCGACGCGGCCGAGGGCCGGCGCTTCCGCGTGCTCCTGCCCGGCCTCGACCCGGCCGAGTGGAACCCGCTCACCGATCCGCACGTCCGGAGCCGCTTCGATCCGATCGATCTGCGCGGCAAGGCCAAGTGCAAGATCGCCCTCCAGCGCGAGCTCGCGCTCCCCGTGCGCGCCGAGGTGCCGCTCATCGGCGCCGTAGGCCGCGGCGACGACGGATCGGGCATCGACCTCCTCTCGCGCATCGGGCCCGAGATCCTCAAGAACGACGTGCAGCTCGTGGTGCACGTCGAGGGCGGCGGCGAGGTGGTCGGCCGCCTCGAGGAGCTCTGGGATCGCTGGCCCGATCGCCTGCAGATCCGCACCGGCCGCGAAGAGGGCTTCATCCACCGCCTCGTGAGCGCGTGCGACGCCTTCTATCTGCCCGTCGAGGCGGGAGACGACCTCACGCTCGCCCTCGCGGCGCAGCGCTATGGCGCGCTCCCCATCGTCTCGCGCAACTCCGGCGTGGCCGATCTCGTGGTCGACGTCGATCCCTCGCTCACCACGGGCAACGGCTTCCTCGCCGACGCGCTCACCGAGGAAGCGCTCCTCGCCACCTTCCGCCGTGTGGCGGCGGCCTTCCAGCGCCCCGAGGCCTTTGCGGCGCTCGGCCAGCGCGCGATGCGCAAGGACCACAGCATCGAGGCCGTGGTCGCCCTCGTGGAGCACCTCTTCGAGACCGCGCTCGAGAAGAAGGCGTCCGAAGAGGCCTGATCAGATCGCGCTCGGATCGCGGAGCGGCGTCTTGGGGAGGGCGGCGTCGCTCGGGCGCACGTAGAGCGGCTCGAGCGAGTCCACGTCGCTCGGGCCCTCCTCGGCGTGGACGCGGAGCGCCTCGAAGGCGAGCGCGCTCCCGCGGATCTCGCGGAACGCCGTGCTCACGACGCGCGCCGAAGGCGCGCCCGCGGCGATCGCGTCGCCGTACTTCAAGAGCCCGTCGCCGCCGAGCACGTAGTCCCCGCCGGCCGTTGCGTCGATGTGCGCGGCGAGCGCGCCGGCCTCGCCGAGCGTGGGCTCCACGAGCGCGCGCCCCGCGTCGAGGTCGTAGAGCGCGGCGTAGACCTCGCCCCGGCCGGCGTCGACGAAGGCCGCCGCGCGTCCGCCCGCGGGCGAGAGCGTGCGCGCGAGCGCGCGGAGCGAAGGGAGGCCCACCACGGGCACGCCGCGCGCGAGCGAGAGGCCCTTGGCCGTGGAGAGGCCCACGCGCACGCTGGTGAAGCCGCCCGGCCCCACACCCACGGCGAGGAGATCGACGTCCCCCTTGCCGAGCCCGGCGAGCGAGAAGAGCGCGTCGAGCATCGGGAACATCTTCTCGGCCTGCGCGTGGCCCGCGAGGAAGGTGATCTCCGCGAGGACCCGCCCCTCGTCCACGAGGGCGGCCGTGCCGTGCTGCATTGACGTGTCGAGCGCGAGTACCCGCATGGGCTTGACCCTCTTTCGGCGCAGGGCTAGCGTTCGACGCGCCGCGCCGGGGGCACCTTTACTGCCCCCCAAAGGTTTTCGCCAGGTCGAGCGCGTCGCATCGCGCCCACCGTCATGCTGAACCTCCTCCGGCCGACCGACCCGAGCTGGGTCGAAGCCGCAAGAGCCGACCTCCCCGGCCTGCTCTCGGATCACGCGCATTGCGAGATCAAGGCCGCGCAATCGGCGCTCAGCTTGGTGGCGCGCTTCGGGGCCGAGCACCCCGAGATCATCGATCCGCTCTCCGCCCTCGCGCGCGAGGAGACGGCGCACTTCCGCGAGGTGCAGGAACACCTCGAGGATCGCGGCGGGAACCTCGGCTTCCCGCGCGTCGACGAGTACGTCCGCAAGCTGCGCGAAGCGGCGCATCGCGAGCGCGGCCATGCCGATCCCTTCCTCGATCGCCTCCTCATCTCGGCGCTCATCGAGGCGCGGAGCTGCGAGCGCTTCAAGCTCCTCGCCGAGGGCATCGACGACCCGCGCCTCGAGCCCTTTTATGCTGGATTGATGGTGGCGGAGGCCCGACACTATCGGCTCTTCTCGGAGCTCGGCGAGCGCATCTTCGGCGCCGCCGTGAGCCGCCCACGTCTCGCCCGACTGGCCGAGCTCGAGGCCGAGATCGCCGACCAACTCCCGCTAGGCCCCACGGTGCACGGATGAGCGAAGCAGAGAATTCCCCGAGCGACGCGCCCGCCCAGGACGAGGCGAAGAAGCCCCCCGAGTCGCTCCGCTCCACCTTCGGCACCGTCTTCTTCGCCGTGGCCATCGCGCTGCTCATCCGCATGGTCGCGTGCGAGCCCTTCCAGATCGAAGGCCCCTCGATGGAGCCCACGCTCCTCGACGGCGATCGCGTGATCGTCTCCAAGTTCGCCTACGGGCTCACCGTCTACTTCGTGGAGGACGCCGTCGCGACGTGGTCGACGCCCGAGCTCGGCGACGTCGTCATCCTCACGAGCACGGCCGCCGACAAGGCCGTGATCGTCAAGCGCGTGGTGGGCGTGCCCGGCGACGTGATCGAGTTCAAGGGCGACCTCGCCTACCGCAACGGCGAGCCGCTCCGCGTGCGCGAGGTCGGGCCCTGCGACGCGCCCTCGCAGAAGCACCCCGATCCCTCCTGCCGCATCTACGAAGAGCGCGTCGGCGACAAGACCTTCCACATCAGCCAGTCCGAGCACTTCGACGGCTACTACGAGAGCCGCCGCGTGGTCGTGCCCGACGGTCACGTCTACGTCCTCGGCGATCACCGCGACGAGAGCCGCGATTCGCGCGCCGTGGGCCCGATCCCGGCCCGGCGCGTGAAGGGCCGCGTCGAGGCCATCTACCTCTCGGTGGGCACGGACGGCGTCCGCACCGACCGCATCTTCCAATCCGTGAAGTGAGCCTGGGGACGGCGGGCCTTCCGATCCGCCGCGAAATTCCCCATGGTGGGGCCACGTGGCGCAACGATTCGACCCATACGAGCTCGCCGCTCGGAGGCTCTCCGAGGAGAGGGGCACGCTCTACGAAGAGGGCCCCGAGGCCATCGCCCTGCTCTATCCGAGCCCGTACCCCACGGGCATGAGCTCGCTCGGCTTCCAGACGATCTACCGGCTCGTGCACTCGCGTCCCGGACGGGTGGCCCATCGCGCCTTCCTCCCGGACGACGTGGAGGCCCACCGCCAATCGCGCGTGCCGCTCTTCACCTACGAAGCGAGACGCCCGATCGGGGACTACCCCGTCATCGGGATCTCGGTGGCCTACGAGCTCGAGATCGCCGGCATCATCCAGTCGCTCGAGCTCGCCGGCATCCCGATCTTCGCCGAGGAGCGGAACGAGCGTCACCCCTTCGTCCTCGCCGGCGGGCCGCTCACCTTCTCCAACCCCTTGCCGCTCGCGCCCTACGTCGACGCGATCCTCATGGGCGAGGCCGAGGACACGCTCCACCCCGTGCTCGATCGCATCTTCGCCGCCGGGAGCCGCCGGGAGGCGCTCGAGCTCCTCGCGCGCGAGATCCCGAGCGCCTTCATCCCCTCGATCCACGGCGTCCACATGCCGCCCGTGGCCAAGTCGGACGACGCCTCGCTCCCGGCCCATTCGCAGATCATCACCGCCGACACCGAGCTCCGCGACATGTTCCTCGTGGAGCCCGAGCGCGGCTGCCACCGCGGCTGCATGTACTGCGTGATGCGTCGCTCCACCAACGACGGTATGCGCAAATTCGAGATGGAGCGCGTGCTCTCGCTCATCCCCGAGCACGCCACGCGCGTGGGGCTCGTCGGCGCCGCCACCACGGATCACCCGCAGATCTCGGACATCGTCGAGGCCATCGTCGATCGCGGCTGCGAGGTGGGGCTCTCTTCGCTCCGCGCCGACCGCCTGAACGATCGCTTCATGGCGGCGCTGCGTCGCGGCGGACAGACCGTGCTCACCACCGCGAGCGACGGCGCCTCGCACCGCCTCCGCGAGATGATCCAGCGGAAGAACGACGAGAGCGTCCTCTTCCGCGCCGCCGAGCTCACGCGCCGGCACGGCTTCAAGCGGATGAAGCTCTACATGATGGTGGGCCTCCCGACCGAGACCGACGACGACATCGATGAGCTCATCGACTTCTGCCACCGCGTCTCCAAGATCGTCCCCACCAGCCTCGGCATCGCGCCCTTCGTGGCCAAGCGGAACACGCCGCTCGACGGCGCCGACTTCGCCGGCATCCGCGAGGTGGAGCGAAGGCTCGAGCGCCTCCGCAAGGGCGTGCGCGGCAAGGTCGAGATCCGCTCGACGAGCGCGCGCTGGGCCTGGGTGGAGTACGTGCTCGCGCAGGGCGGCGAGCCCGAGGGCCGCGCCGTCTACGAGGCCGTCAAGAACGGCGGCAGCTACCGCGCCTACAAGGACGCCTTCGACGCGCTCCCCGACGATCGCCCTCGGCGCCCCATCGTGCGACCTGGCAACCGCCTCGGCCGCGCCGGCGCGCTCCCGCTCGTCGATCGCTGATCAGGGGCGCGTGCGCGCGGGCTCGATCTCGAGCTCGACCTCGACGCGCTCGCCCTTGCCGACGCGCACGGTCGTGGTCGCCTCGCGGAAGAGCGGATGCCAGGCGTGGAGGACGACGTCCTGATCGGCGGGGACGTTGTCGATGACGAAGGTCCCAGTCTCGTCGGTGACGCCGAAGACGGGGTGCGCGAGCACGACGACGTCGGCGCTCCCGCAATAGCCCGTGACGCCGCAGCCCACGTGGTGGACGCCGCGCTCGGAGAGGACCTGCACGCGCGACTCCTGCGAGGAGAGCGACTCCACGTGGCCCTGCTTGCCGATGAAGGGGAGCACCGCGAGCGGCGAGCGGTTCCGCAGCCGGAGCGAGTCGCCCACGACGGCCGCCACGAGGCGCGGCGAGAGGCGGCAGTCCTCGCCGATGACGAGCTCCACCTCGGAGGCCGTCCGCTCGGGGAGCGCCGCGAAGAAGGTCTCGCGGTTGCCCGTCGCGGAGACGAGCACGTTCACGAGCTTCCCGTCGCGCTCGAAGACGGGCGTGGGGTCGGCGTCGGTGAGCCGCGGGCACGAAGGCGCCGGATCCTTGGCCGAGCCCGCATGACCGGGCGCAAGCCGTGGGAGGCTCGCCCCCTCGCGGAGACGCACGACGCCCACCACCGTGCCCACGTTGCCCTTGGGGGCCTCGGCCGTCTTCGGCGCGGCCTCGGACGAACCCTGTTCGGTCGGCTGGTTACAGCCGGCGAGGATCACGAACGAAAGAAGGACACGTCTCCACATCGTCAATGGAAGAGCCCTCGTCCGGCCTCAAGCGCGAGGTCGAGGTAGAGGCCCGGCATCACGCCGAGCTTCACCACGAGGGCGCTCCCGAAGACCATGGCGAGGAGCACGTAGCCGGAGCGCATCGGTCGCGCGACCACGGCGCCCTCGGCCGGCTCCGAGGCGTAGAGCGCGACGACGATGCGAAGGTAGTAGAAGCCGCTCACTACGCTGAGCGCGACGCCGGCGAGCGCGAGCCAGGCGAAGATCCCGCCCGCCTGCGCCGCCGCCTGGAAGAGGAAGAGCTTGGCGAAGAAGCCGGCCGTGGGCGGGATGCCGAGGAGCGAGAGCATCGCGATCGCCATCGGCAGCGCGAGGAGCGGGTGACGCTTGCCGAGGCCGACGAGGTCGTCGACGTCGACCGCCTCGAGCCCCTTGGAGCCGAAGGCCACGAGACTGGCGAGGGCGAGGCCCGTCCCGCCCGCGTACGCGAGGAAGTAGTAGAGGATCGCGGCGGTCGCGTCCTCGGGCACGGCGTGCAGGGACGCGAAGCCCACGAGGACGTAGCCCGCGTGCGCGATGCCCGAGAAGGCGAGGATGCGCTTGATGTTCTTCTGGCCGAGCGCGCCGAGGTTCCCCACGAGCATCGAGAGCAGCGCGAGCGCCGCGACGAGCGTGGGCCACCCGGTGGTCGGGTGCATGAGGAGCGGATCGCCGAAGACGCCGGTGAAGACGCGAAGGAGCGAGGCGAAGGCCGCGGCCTTGACCACCACCGACATGAAGCCGGTCACCGGGATCATCGCGCCTTCGTAGGCGTCGGGAGCCCAGCCGTGGAAGGGCGCCGCCGCCACCTTGAAGGCGAAGCCCGCGAGCGTGAAGACGAGGCCGAGCATGACGAGCGCGGGCTCGGCGTGGCCGCCGCGGATCGCGTCGCGGATCGCCGCGATGGAGGTGCCGCCGGTCGCGCCGTAGAGGAGCGCCGCGCCGAAGAGGAAGATCGCCGCCGCGAACGAGCCGAGGAGGAAGTATTTGGTGGCCGCCTCGATGGAGCGCGCGTTGTTCCGCCGCATGGCGATCATGCCGTAGACGGCGAGCGACATCGTCTCGAGCCCGATGAAGAGCACGATGAGATCGGCCGCGCGCGCGAGGACCATCGCGCCGAAGGTGGAGAGCAGGAGCAGGAGGTAGATCTCCGGGCGCTCGAGCTCGTGCTCACGCAGGTACGATCCCGCGGCGAGCGTGGCGATGAGCGCCGCCACCGTGAGGACGACGTCGGTGAAGTACCCGGTGGCGTCGACGGCGAGGTAGCGCGTGATCTCCGCCGGAAGACCGGACGGGTTGGGATCGGCGAGGAGGCTCCCCGCGGCGACCACGAACGACGCGCCGAGGAGCGTGCTGACCAAGGCCGAGACCTCGACTCGCTCCTTCGCGAAGGCGTCGACCAGCATGATGAGCAGCCCGCCGACGAGCAGGAGCACCAGCGGGGCCAGGGCGAAGAGCGCGGTCACGGGATCCTCCGAGAGCCGCCGCGGACGGCGGTGCGAGCGCGGCCACGGAACGGGAACTCGAGCTCCTGCACCGTCACGTGACCGAAGGCGTTCTTGACTTCGACGCGCGCGAAGGCGACGCCGGTGGCGACGAGCCGAGCTGCGCCGATGCGATGGGACTGGCCGGGCCGGAGCTCACGCTCCTCGGGCTCGTCGCCCGGGAGGTTGGTGCGGAGCTTCACGGCGCCGTCCTCGATCCACGCCATGATCGGCAGCGCGCCGCGCGCGCCCGGGGGGATGAAGTCGGCGCCGAGCTCGCGCTCCCCGAGCTCGCGCGGATGCTCGTCGAGCCAGACCTCGACGGGCTCGGAGTCGAGCGGTTCGCGGTGGACGAGGAGGACGACGCGGTCCTTCTTGGCCGCCGAGGGCGGCACGGCCAGCGCCGTGAGGTCGGCGCGGAAATCGCCGGTCTCGTAGGTGCCGTCGCCCCCGAAGTCGACGCGGTACGAGTATCCGAACGAGGGCGGCACCTCGAGGACGGTGCGCGCGCCCTCGTGGCGGATCGTCACCTCGAGGCGCGGATAGCCGAAGTAGCCGAAGACGAGCACGAGGCCGACGACCATGCCAAGCGCGTGCGAGTGGACCGTGCTGCCCTGGAGCTGCCGGACCGCCTTGGAGCCGACCGTGGCGAGCCCGGAGGGGATGCCGACGAAGAGTCCGTCGATCGTCTCGAAGTCGAAGGAGCGGACGAAGCGGGAGATCGCGGCGACGGGGCGGACGAAGAGGCGATCGTAGAGCGCGTCCACGCCGAAGTTCTGGTAGGCCGCGCGGTAGAAGGCGCCGAGCTTCGCGGGGAGCGGATCCTCGGCCTTGCCCTTGTAGAGCGCGACGGCGAGGCCCGCGCCGATCGCGAGCGCGCCGAGGCCGACGATCATCGGGAGCGCGCCGCCGTGCGCCTCGACCGGGAGCGCGTCACGGACCACCGCGCGGAGGCTCTCGGCGAAGCGCTCGAGCCCCTCGGCCGGGAGCCAGAGATAACCCGCGAGCACGGCGCCGACGGCGAGGAGGACGAGCGGGAGCTTCATCTCGAGGCCGCCCTCGTGCGGCTCGGCGTCGTGGCGCGGCTCGCCCGTGAAGGTGCGGAGGTAGAGCTTGAGCGAGTAGAACGCCGTGGAGAGCGCGGCGAGCGCGAGGAAGACGATCGCCGTCGTGGCCGCCCAGGACGGGATCGAGACGGCGACGCCGCCGGCCGCGAGCTGTGCGTTCCCCGCGGCCCCGAAGAGCGCGTGGAGGATCTGCTCCTTGGAGAAGAAGCCCGCGAGGAGCGGCACGCCCGCGAGCGAGAGCGCGCCCACGAGGAAGGTGAGGGAGGTGACGGGGAGCGCCTTGCGGAGGCCGCCGAGGCGATCGAGCTCGGCGTCGCCGTGCGCGTGCACCGCGTGCATCACCGAGCCCGCGCCGAGGAAGAGCAGCGCCTTGAAGAAGGCGTGCGTGAAGACGTGGAACATCGCCGCCGAGAACGCGCCCACGCCCACCGCCGCGAACATGAAGCCGAGCTGGCTCACGGTGGAGAAGGCGAGGACCTTCTTCATGCGGTCCTGGGTGAGCGCGACGAGGCCCGCGAGGAGCGCCGTGGCCGCGCCGACGAGGAGGATCACCGTGAGCGCCGCGCTCGACTTCACGAAGATGGGGCTCATGCGGGCGGAGAGGTAGACGCCCGAGGTGACCATCGTCGCGGCGTGGATGAGCGCCGAGACGGGCGTGGGGCCGGCCATCGCGTCCGGGAGCCAGACGTAGAGCGGGATCTGCGCGCTCTTGGCGGTGGCGCCCCAGAAGAAGAGGAGCGAGACGGCCGTCGCCGCGGTCATGCCGAGCACGCCGAAGGCCGGCACGTCGAAGACGCCCGCGCGCTGCGAGAGCGCCTCGAAGTCGAGCGTGCCCGTGAGGCTCGCGACGAGGAACATGCCCACGAGCACCGCGACGTCACCCACGCGGTTGACGATGAAGGCCTTCCGCGCGGCCGCCTCGTAGGCGAGGTTCTGGTGCCAGAAGCCGATGAGCAGGTAGCTGCAGAGGCCCACGCCCTCCCAGCCCACGAAGAGGAGCGGGAGGTTCGCCGCGAGCACGAGGAGCTGCATCGCGAAGGTGAAGAGGTTGAGGTACGCGAAGTAGCGCGCGTAGCTCTCCTCCTCGGCCATGTAGCCCACGCTGAAGAGGTGGATGAGGGTCGCGATGCCCGCGACCATCACGGCCATCATCCCCGAGAGCGCGTCCATGGAGAGCGCGAACTCGATGGGGACGCCCTGACCGCCTCCGAGCGGGATGGTGAACCAGCGGTAGCCCTCGAAGCGGAGCGAGCCCTCGTCGAGCCCGACGTAGGCGATGGCGGCCGCGACGAACGAGACGAAGACGGCCGAGACCGAGACGAGGGAGACGGCCTTCTTCGGGGCGTTGCGGAGGAAGAGCCCGCTGACGATGGCGCCCGCGAGCGGGGCCAGCACGGCGACGAGGAGCGCGATGGCGAGCGGCGTTCCGTGCACGTTCAATGCCTCAAGCGGTCCGCGAGGTCGGTCTCGACGGAGCGGTGGATGCGGTGATAGGCGATCGCGATGGCGAGCCCGAGCGCGGCTTCGGCGGCCGCCACGGCGATGACGACGAACGCGAAGGACTGTCCTCCGTGCTGTTCGACGTAGATGCGGTTGAACGCGATGAAGAGGAGGTTCACCGCGTTGAGCATGAGCTCGACGCTCATGAGCTGGACGAGGAAGTTGCGCCGCACGACGAAGCCGAGCGCGCCGATCCCGAAGATCGTCGTGGCGAGCACTGCGTATGCGCCGATGCCGAATTCCATCTCGCTACTCCGCCTCGGGTCGTTTGGCCTCGCCGGCCGCCTCCACCGCGGTCTTGCCGCGCGTGATGCCGACGACGCCGAGCGCCGCGACGGTGAGCGTCACGGCGATGAGCTCGAAGGGGACGGCCGCGTCGCGGAAGAGCGCGAAGCCCACGGCCTCGACGCCGCCGAAGCCCTCGGGCGCGCTCGGGACCTCCATCGCGGTGCGGCCGACGAGGCCGAGGACCGCGAGGCCGAGCGTGGCCACGAAGGTCGCGGCGAAGGTGCGCGGGAAAGCGTTGCGGAAGGGCGGCGGCTCACCGCCCGAGGGGCCGATGAGCATGATCACGAACACGAAGAGCACCAGGATGGCGCCCGCGTAGACGAGGAGCTGGATCGCCGCGAGGAGCTCGGCGTGCAGCGTGAGATAGAGCATCGCGAGCGAGCCGAGGTGCCCGAGGAGGAACATCGCCGAGCGGAGCGTGTTCCTCGAGAGCACGGTGCCGAGCGCGCAGGCGACGGCGAGCGAGGCCGCCACGAGAAAGAGCCACGAGCCGGCGGAGCCCGTCATCGATTTCCTCCTTGGAAGGCCGCCCTCGTGGTCGTGTCGTGGCGCACGTCGAGGGGCCTTCCCGCGGCGACGGCCGCGCGGAACTCTTCCTCGAACTGCCGGACCATCCCGAGGAGCGGCATGGCCGTTCCGTCGGCGAACGCGCAGATGGTGTTGCCCATCATGTTGTTGGCGATCTCGACGAGGAGGTCGACGTCGGAGGGCTTGCCGCGCCCCTCGGCGATCTGGTCGAGGACGTCGACGAGCCAGCCGGTGCCCTCGCGGCACGGCGTGCACTGGCCACAGCTCTCGTGGCGGTAGAAGCGCATGAGGTTGCGCGTGACCTCGACCATGTTGACCGAGTCGTCGATCACGGTGGCGCAGCAGGTGCCGAGCATGGTGCCGAGCGCGCGGAAGAGATCGACCGCCATGGGCACGTCGATCTCGCTCTTCCCGTCCCAGGCGTGGAGCGGGTGCTGCGGATCGCTCGCCTTCACGAGGCGATCGGGGCGGAGGACCGGCGTGGACGAGCCGCCGGGGATGACGGCCTTGAGCTGACGATTGGCATCGAGGAGGCCGCCGCCGAGCTCGTAGATGAGCTCGCGGAGCGGGAGCCCCGCGGGCGCCTCGTAGACGCCGGGGCGCGCCACGTGGCCGCTCACGCCGTAGAGGCGCGTGCCGCCGTCGCCGGGCACGAGCCCGAGCGCCGCGAAGGCCTCGCCCCCCATCTCGACGAGGCCGGGGATGGTGGCGATCGTCTCGAGGTTGTTGACGATGGTGGGCTGGCGGAAAGCGCCCTCGACCGCCGGGAAGGGCGGCTTGATGCGCGGCTCGCCGCGACGCCCCTCGAGCGAGTTGAGGAGCGCCGTCTCCTCGCCGCAGATGTACGCGCCCGCGCCGGAGTGGACGACGATGTCGATGGGATAGTCGACGCCGAAGGGACGCGGCCCGACGAAGCCGCGCGCGCGCGCCTCTTCGATGGCCTTCTCGAGGCGGAGCTGGCCGAAGCGGAGCTCGCCGCGGATGTAGACGAAGGCCTTGTGCGCGCCGATCGCGTAGCAGCTGATGAGGATGCCCTCGACGAGCCGGTGCGGATCGCGCTCGAGGATCGTGCGGTCCTTGAAGGTGCCGGGCTCGCTCTCGTCGCCGTTGACGACGAGGTAGACCTGCTGGCCGGGGCGCGGGTTGAGGAAGCCCCACTTCACGCCGGCGGGGAAGCCCGCGCCGCCGCGGCCGCGGAGGTTGCCCTTCTTCACCTCGTCGCGGATCGACTCGGGCGACTTCTTGCCGATGACCTCGCGCGCCACGGCGTACGCGCCCGCCTTCATGGCGACAGGGAGCGTGAAGCTGTCTTCGAGGTGGTAGCGCGAGGTGAGGATCTTGGGAGAAGGCGTGGAGAAGCCCATCTCAGCCCTCCCCTCGCCGATCGGCCTCGAAGCGCTCGCGCGCCTCGCGATCGTAGAACGGACCCGAAGCCGCGACCTCGTCGAGGATGCGATCGAGCTTCTCGGCCGTGAGGTTCTCGTAGTAGAGGTCGTCGATCTGGACCATGGGCGCCGTGCCGCATGATGCCAGACATTCGGCCTTGAGCAGCGTGAAGCGACCGTCGGCGCTCGTCTCGCCGGCCTTGCAGCCGAGCCTCTTCTCGAGGTGCTCCTGCACGGCCTTCGCGCCGCGGAGCTCGCAGGCGAGCGTGCGGCAGACCCAGATCACGTGCTCGCCGACGGGGTGGTCGAAGAACATCGTGTAGAAGGTCACGACGCCCTTCACCTCCGCCGTGGAGAGCTCGAGCCGCTCGGCGACCCAGGCGACGATCTCTTCGGAGATGTAACCGTGTTGCCGCTGGCAGAGCCACAGAAGGGGCAGGAGGGCCGCGCGTTTCTCGGGATATCGCTCGAGGAGCGCGACCGCTTGTTTCTCTCGCTCGGGTGTGAGGGCGAAGGCCATCGGATTTAGAGCCGCGCGCCGAGGAATCCGACGCGGAGATGCGGCCACGCTTTCTGCCGCGACCGACCCGCCCGCGGGCCGGCGA
>JAAYBZ010000113.1 GCA_012744445.1 Myxococcales bacterium
CGAGCTCGCCTCGTGTGGGCGGGCGCCGACGGAACATCTGGTGGATGGTCTGCGCGTAGCCGTGGAGCTTGGCGCCGAGCTCGGCGTCGCTCCCCACGCGCTTGCGGTACTCCGACTCGCGCACGCGAAGCTCTTCGAGCTCCCGTTCGAGCCAGATCCGTTCCCCGTCGACATCCGACATGCGGCCGAGTGTACCGCGCGTTGGGCCGCGTGCGCGGGCTCATTTTTTTAGGCGGGACGCTTGGTGGCGCTGGCTGCCGATCGAAGTCGAGCTCCGCTCATCACGCAGGGCTTCGCCTCGGGGGACCGGAAGCGTGTCCGTCGTTACGTCGGTCGCCAGCTGTGTCACCTTTGCTACGAACATGCGGTTGCGTCGTCAGCGCGTGCTTGAGCTGGCTTCCATTCGTGCATGTAGGCGGATCTATATGGCACGACCTACGGATGAGGAACAGCTCAAGAAGTTCATGCGAGCGCTCGCGAATCACGGCGGCGGAGCGAGGAACGCTGTTCTTCGCGAATACCTTGGCTGGAGTGACCAACAGTATTGGCGGATTCAAGGTAGGCGGAGCACTGGTGGTACCTGGACGCGTCCGGACATCATCGCCCTAAGCATGCGGACTTTTAGGCACTGGCCGGGCCGATACTTCGACTTGTGGACCTTCGAGATCAAGCCGACGTGGAGCGTGAACGTAACGGGTATCTATGAAGCCGCAGCCCACTCCCGCTGTGCCACCCAGTCCTTCTGCGCGTATCACGTCGAAGACATCGACGGAATCCCGGAAGATGAGATCGGGCGCCTCGTGGGCGAGGCGCAGCGTCTCGGCGTGGGGCTCATCTTCTTCACCGACCCCGCGGACTACTCGACCTGGGATCTCCGCGTGATGCCGGTTCGGCGTGAGCCTGATCCGTCGCTCCTCGAGGAGTTCATTGCCACGCAGGTGTCGGACTACGGGCAGGACCAGCTCTTGAGGTGGTCCAAGTAGCGGGTTGCATTCGGCAGAGCGGCGGATCAGGGCACACAGAAGTAGTCGACGGTGCCAATTGACTCGCGGTGATGGCGCACCTGGACCCGCGCGGCGTTTCGAAGACGGCGTAGAGGGGCTGGGAATTGCCGCTGCCGAAGCGCTTCTCGCCCTGGCGGCCGAGCCAGCCGTCATGGCCAAGCAAAGGGACACGTTCGTGCTCGTGGAGCTCGGCGTCCGGGAGATTTGGGCCGTGCGTGAGCTGATGCGCGCGAGGCGTCAGTTCGACGCGCTCCCGCGCGTCCCTTCTACGTCGTGGCGTTGTACCGCCGCGACGTTGATGGTCGAGGTAGTGGATGTCTGAAGATCGCGGGGCGACGGTGCGTGCGCTGTTTGTGGTTGGGATGCTCATGCTCGGGGGGGCTGGCTGTCGCACGGAGCCCGAGAACGTCGAGGAGGGGCAGTCGGCCATTCTCACGGAGGTCGAGGAGGCGCCGAGGGCAGAGTGCGAGCTGGAGGGGGCCTCATGCCTGCGGCACGGGCGATCGGGGACGTGTCTGCGTCAACGCTGCGTGTTGCCGTCGGGAACATGCTCGTACGACGTGGACTGCTTCGATGGGAACGAGTGCTCCGCCACGCGCTGCAACGCGGGCACGTGCGAGGTGAGCTACGTCGACGGGGGGAGCTGCGATGAGGGCGCCGGCGTTTGTCGAAGCGGCGCGTGTGTGAAGCCGGTGCCGGCGAGCTGCTCCCGCGAGCGAGAGTGCAAGGCGTCGGCGCCCGCGTGCACGAGGGCCACGTGCGAGGAGGGAACGTGCGCCTTCGAGCCCATGGAGGACGGCGCGAGTTGTCGGCTTCCGAGCCAGCTCCCGGGGCGGTGCCGCAACGGGACGTGCACGGCCGGCGAGATCCGCACTGATCGAGGCGAGCGCTGCCAATACGTGCTCGGCCCCTACGGAGTGCAAGAGGAGTGCAAGAAGCGCACGCGCTTTGCGCTCGAACCCGCAGAGATGGAGCGTGAAGCCCAGAAGATCGCCCGCCAGATCCGCGACGACGTGCTCTACGACGTGGAGGTACGGCTCGTGCCTTTGGCGGATGGCGGCAACAACATCCTCGTGTTCAACCGGCACTCGCGGAGCGAGGTGAAGGGGCTGGTCGATCCTTCGTTCATCGCGTTCGAGGTCGCGCAATACACCGAAGAATCCGATTGGAAGAGCCGGATGCTCCACGTGTGGATCGATCCCTACGAAGAGGGGTGGCAGATCTCCACGAGAGGCGGCCGCGATGCCGTGAAGCACGGACGCGAGGCTTCGCTGCTCGGCGCGCTCGGCGTGGTTCACATCAAGGCGTTCCGTGAGTGGCTCCAGCGGTCCTTCAAGCCATTGCCCCGGCCCGAGCCGGAACTGCTCGAGGGAGTCGCGGCGGCAGAAGCTCGATGAGACCGAGGGACGGATCGTGCTTCATCGCGTCCCATCGGGATGTTAGTCTCAGCGGAACGTTCCAGGGAGGAAAGAAATGCCGAGCGTCGGGTTCGAGACGGTCGCGAGCGTTCGCGAGGACGACGAGCGAATCGAGGACATCGCGGAGATCACGGGGCTCTCGCCTCGTACGGTGCGCGCGAAGCTCCGCCGTGCGGAGAACGGGCGCATGCACGTGAGGCGGTTCTTTGCCGACCGGTGGCCGACGTCGCTCGAGGACTTCGGCGGGTTCACCGTCGCGCAGATCCGAAGGCTCACCCTCTCCGAGGAGCTCGCCGATGCGGCGGGGCTCCGCCAGAGCCGGGTCTACAAGTTGCTCCAACCCGCTAGTGGACGGACCCGTGTCGCGACGGTCTTCGCGCAGCGGCTCGGCGACGGGAGCTCTCCGCGGCCACCAACGAAGATCGCCGAGCACCGCACGAGGCGGAAGGCGGAGCCTGGTCCGAAGGCATCGAAG
>JAAYBZ010000114.1 GCA_012744445.1 Myxococcales bacterium
AACCGCTCCCTCGAGCTTTCACCGCATTGGGCGTCGACGCACCTCGAGATCGCGCGCTGGCTCCTCACGCGCGGGCGCGGTGGCCAAGCTGCCCTCCACCTCGCGCGCGCCGCCGACCTGGACGTGCTCGCCGCGCGCGAGCTCACCTGCGCCTTCATCGCGGCCGGCTTCGGTGAGGAGGCGCTCCACGCGGCGCCCGAAGGCCCCATGCGCGCCCGCTTCGTGGACGCCGCCGTGTCGTGCGTGAGCCGGCGTGATCCGCGCTCCCCCGCGCTCGAACGCCTCGCCCTCGCGGCGGAGCCCGAGGCCATCGAGCCCCAGGTACGCCGCGCGGAGCGCGACTGCGCGACGAACGACGAGCACCTCGATCTCCTCCGCGCGCTCACCCGCGCCCACCGGACGAATCCGCGCCCGCATCTCGCGCTCACCCATTGCCTCCTCGCACGGAAGCAACACAAAGAGGCGAAGGCCGTCGCGAGGACGGCGCTCACCTACATGCCCGCGCTGCGCCCCAAGCTCGACGCCCTCCTCCGCGGCGGGGATCCGTCGGAGGCCGTGCTTGACCGGCAAGAGGCGCCGGGCGAAGGTGTTTTCGACGCGCCGACGATCCCCTCCCGATGAGCACCGACGAAAAGAGCAAGGTCGAGGTATTCGACGGGAGCGAGATCTTCGATCTCATCCGGTCGCTCCGCCCGCAGCTCCGCCTCGTCCTCGCGGTGGCGATCGTGGCGATGGCCCTGGCCACGGCCCTGAGCCTCCGCAGCCCCAAGGTCTACGAGGCGGTCACGGCCATCGAGTACGTGCCGAACCCGGCGCGCCCCATGGGCAGCGCGGTCGAGGACGTCACGGAGAACTACTCCAACTACTGGATCATCAAGGAGTTCTACGAGACGCAGAACCGCGTGCTGAAGAGCCGAGCCCTCGCCGAGCAGGTCGTCGAGGCCCTCTCGCTCCACGAGAACCTCGCGTTCATCGCCTTCCGCCCCGATCCCGGCCCCGACGTCGCGCCCGTGTCCGTGGAGACGGCCGCGATGATCCTCCAGTCGCGCCTCACGGTGCACCAGGTGCTCGACAGCCGCATCGTCGAGCTCCGCGTCCGCGACACCGACCCGCAGCGCGCGGCCGTCATCGCCAACACCCTCGCCGAGACGTACATCCTCAAGACCCAGGACGATCGCCTCGCCACGACCGACTCCGCGCTCGAGTGGCTCGAGGGTCAGGTGCGCGAGCTCCGCGATCAGGTCGACACCGCCGAGCGCGCCCTCCACGAGTTCAAGACCGAGCACAACATCCTCTCGATCTCGCTCGCCGATCGGCAGAACGTCATCGCGCGCACCATCGAGAAGCTCACCGAGCAGCTCACGACGGTGCGGATGCAGCGCATCGAGCTCGACGCCCGCGTCGAGCAGCTCAAGGCCGTGCAGAAGAAGGGCCCGCTCGAGGCCACCTCGCCGATCATCGACGCCGACCAAGAGGTCTCGCGCCTCCGCGCGCGCATCGGCGAGAAGGCGTCCGAGCTCGCGGCCGCCTCCGAGCGATACGGCGAGAACCACCCCGTCCGTATCTCGCTCGAGGCCGAGCTCGCCTCCTTGAACGCCGCGCTCGCCCGATCCGTCGAGCGCATCGTCGGCGCCACGCGCAGCCACCGCGAGGAGATCCGCGACACGGAGCGCGGCCTCCAGCGCGCGCTCGAGGAGGCCCACGCGGCCGGGCTCGAGCTCAACCGCCTCGAGATCGACTACCAACGGCTCACGCGCGAGCGCGACAACGCCGTCGAGCTCTACAAGAGCCTGCTCGAGCGGGCGGCCCACACCAAGCTCAACCGCCTCGTGCACGTGGCCCGCGCGCGCCTCGTCGACGAGGCTTTGCCGCCGCAGGTGCCCATCGCGCCGCGCGTCGTCGCGAGCGCCGGCCTCGGCCTCCTCGGCGGCCTCGCCCTCGGGCTCGTGCTGGCCATCCTGCGGCTGCGGATGGACCGCACCATCCGCACGGGCAAGGACGTCGAGGACCTGGGGCTCCCGCTCCTCGGCGTGCTCCCGGAGATCACCCCGGCGCCTCCGCAGAAGCCCGCGCTCCGGGCCGTGGACGGCGGGAAGGTCCGCCGCGTCGGCGAAGAGGACCTCGCCCTCGCCGTCCTGCATTCGCCGCGCTCCATCGCGGCCGAGTGCTGCCGCTCGATCCGCACGAGCCTCGCCTTCATGTCGCCCGAGGCCCCCATCCGCTCGATGGTGGTCACGAGCCAGCGCCCGCGCGAGGGCAAGACCACCGTGGCCGTGAGCCTCGCGCTCTCCATCGCGATCAGCGGGAAGCGCGTGCTCCTCATCGACACCGACCTCCGCCGTCCGCGCATCCACCAGGTCTTCGGCCTCCCGCTCGGGCAGGGCACCTCCACGGTGCTCGCCGGCCAGGCCGAGCTCGCCGAGGTGCTCCAGCCCGGCCCCACCGAGAACCTCTCGCTGCTCTCGGCCGGGCCGATCCCGCCCAACCCCTCGGAGCTCTTCCACTCGAGCCGCTTCGCCGCGCTCGTCGCCGAGGCGCACGCGCGCTTCGACGTGGTGATCTTCGACAGCCCGCCCCTCGGCGCCGTCACCGACGCCGCCATCCTCGCGCACCACGTCGACGGCACGCTCCTCGTCGCCCGCTCGGGCATCACGCCCACCGCGGCCCTCCGCGCCTCCGTGCGCCGCATCGAGGACGTCGACGCCAAGGTGCTCGGCTGCGTCCTCAACGGCGTCGACCTCACCATCGAGGGATATGGCGGCGAGGCCTACCCCTACTACGTCCGCGGCTACTACGAGACGGACGACGCCACCACCCGCACCGCCGGCTGAGGGGAGCCCATCGACTCTCGGCGGAGGATGCGGCAGGATGGCCTCGCCGCGCGTGGCGCAGGGGCGATCATGACGCAGAAGGACTTCGACGCGATCGACGAGTGGGACGACATCATCGAGGAGGCCGAGCCGGTCTCCGAGGTGGAGACGGGCTCCGAGCTCGACGAGGCCATCCGGAGGAAGTCCATCGCGGACCGTGAGCTCGGCGTGGTCCCTCCGCACGGGCCGCGCGCCTACCGGCGCTCCCAGCCGTCCAAGGCGGCCTCCGACGTCCGCGACGTCCCCGTCGACGAGGTCCTCTTCGACGACGCCTCCGATTGGCGCGCCCAACCCACGATGCGCATCGTCGTCCAGCCGAACGCCGCCATCACCCCGCCCACGGATCTCGTGGGCGGAGGCGAGGAGGGGCTCCCGTCCTCGTCGATGCGGGTCCTGATCGGCGCGTGCGTCGCGGCCGTCTTGGCCGTGGGCGCCGTGATCTACCTCGCGAACGAGCGGGAGAAGGAAGCACGACGCGTCGAGCAGGAGATCCGCACCCTGCTCGAGACGTCGGAGTGAGGCTCAGAGCGCGCGGTCGATGAGGCCGGCGATGGCGCTCTTGGGCACCGCGCCGACCTGCTGGGCCACGATCTCACCGCCCTTGAAGACGTAGAGCGAGGGCACGCCGCGGATGCCGTAGCGGCTGGCCGCGTTGGGGCTCTCGTCGACGTCGCACTTGGTGATCTTGGCACGGCCGGCGTACTCGGCGGCGAGCTGCTCGACGAGCGGGGCGATCTGCTTGCAGGGCCCGCACCAGGAGGCGGTGAAGTCCACGAGCACGGGGAGGTCGGACTTGAGGACCTCCTCGTCGAAGTTGAGATCGTTGACCGTAGTGACGCCGTTGCTTGCCATCTTGGGAGTGCCCTTCCGATGTGAGGATTAATTGCACCAGATAAGTACGTTCGGGGCGCCTGTCAATCGAACCAACGGTGCCGCTGTCGGATACCGTTCCAGGGTGGCGCGTGTTACGATCGCGGCCGCGCGAGGGGCCTCGGCCCCGCGCAAAGGAGTGCGACGATGTCGGAGAATCGAGTTTTCGTCTCCCAGGAGACCCTCGATCGATGGCTCTCGGAAGAGCGCGTCGAGGTCGAGGGCGACGTCCTCACGCTCCAACGCGACGGCCAGCGCTTCCAGCTCGCCACGGCGCTCCACTTCGTGAGCGAGGTCGCCGGCGGCGGCGATCCGCAGGGCTGGCTCGGCAAGGTGAAGCCGCTCGAGGACGTGGTGCAGGCCGGAGGGGAGCACTGCGCGGGCTCCGTCGTCCTCGGCGAGAGCGCGTTCGAGGTCGTCGAAGGCTTCCTCGGCTTGCCGATCCGCGACGCGGCGTCCAGCTTGGCGGCAGCCGCACAGAAGGCGCTCGGCGAAGCGCCCGCGGGCGACGACCTCGATCAGCTCGCCCGGTTCTTCATGAGCTCACGCTAACCCGGACCCATGCCGGTCACCCTCCTCTTCATCACCACCGTCGCCCTCTACGTGGTGGCGTGGTTGCTCGACCTTTCGAGCCTCTTCCGCGGCGCGAAACGGAGCGGGACGCTTGCGCGCCGGCTCCTCGGGGTGGCGGCGGCCTCGCACGTGGCCTACATCGCGGCGGAGTTCTTCGCGGGCGGCCAGACGCCCATCGCCGACCTCAACGGCACCCTCTCCACGCTGAGCCTCGGCGTCGTGCTCGCCTACCTCCTCGTGCAACGTAGCTACACCGTCCCGGCGCTCGGCGCGTTCGTCACCCCGATCACGCTCGTCTTCCTCCTCGGGGCCGCGCTCGTCCGCGGCGTGGCCGAGGTGCCGCCGCCCGTCGCGTCGGCGCTCCTCCAGGTGCACATCGCCTTCAACATCCTCGGGCTCGTCGCCTTCACGGTCGCCTTCGCCGCGTCCACCGCGTACGTGATCCAGGAGCACCTCCTCCGGAAGAAGCGCATCGGAGGCGCGTTCCGTCAGCTCCCGAGCCTCGGCGTGCTCGACTCGATCAGCGCGCACGCGACCAACGTGGGCTTCCCGCTCCTCACCGCGGGCGTCGTCACGGGCGCGCTCTTCGTCACGCAGTCGAGCGCTTCGCTCTTCTCGGGCGCGCAGGCGATGGGTCTGCTCACCTGGATCGTCTTCGCGGGCGTCGTCGTGCTCCGCCTCGTGGGCGGCTGGCGCGGACGACGCGCCGCCTTCGGCACCATCATGGGCTTCGCGTGCGGCGTGTCGGTGCTCGCCGCCTACGCCGTCAAGCTCGGGAGCGGCGCGTGACCGAAGACATCTTCGTCATCGGGCTGTCGCACCACACGGCGCCCGTCGAGCTCCGCGAGCAGCTCTCCACCAAGCTCTCCGACGTGGGGCAGGAGCTCCGCACGCTCATGGCCGAGAGCTCCATCCAGGAGGCGCTCCTCGTCTCCACGTGCAACCGCGTGGAGCTCTACGGCTTCGGCTCGCCCGAGGCGATGGAGCACGGCAAGCGCTACCTCGCGCGCCGCGCGAGCGTGAAGGTGGACCACCTCCTCTACGAGCGCTTCGGCTACGACGCGGTCAAACAAGCCTTCCGCGTCGCCTCGAGCCTCGACTCGCTCGTCGTGGGCGAGCCGCAGATCCTCGGCCAGATGAAGGACGCCTTCGACGTCTCGCGCGAGATCGGCGCCACCGGCCCCATCCTCGGCCGCTGCTTCACCCACGCCTTCAACGTCGCCAAGCGCGTGCGGAGCGAGACCGCCATCGCCGAGGGGACGGTGAGCGTCAGCTCCATCGCCTGCGAGCTGGCCGAGAAGATCTTCGGCGACCTCCAGGGGCGCCGCGTGCTCCTCGTGGGCGCGGGCGAGATGGGCGAGGGCGCGGCGCGCGCGCTCCACAAGACGGGCGCCCAGCTCGTCGTCGTCAACCGCAGCCCCGAGAAGGCCCGCGAGCTCGCGCGCGTCTTCGACGGCGAAGCCCACGGCCTCGAGGCGCTCACCGCCGAGCTCGTGCGCGCCGACGTCGTGATCACCTCCGCCTCGGCCGACGGATACGTCCTCGACGAGGCCACGATGCGCGACGTCGTCCGCGGGAGGCGCCATCGGCCGCTCTTCCTCATCGACATCGCCGTCCCGCGCAACGTCGATCCGCGCGTCGGGCAGCTCGACTCCGTCTTCCTCTACGACGTCGACGACCTCCAATCGGTCGCGCGCGAGAACGTGGCCTCGCGGAGGCGCGAGGCCGCCGCGGCCGAGGCCATCGTCGAGGAAGAGACCCAGGCCTTCCTCGCCTGGAAGCGCAGCCTCCTCGTCAAGCCCACCATCGTCGCGCTCCGGCGCCGCTTCGAGGACGTGGTGCAGGAAGAGCTCGCGCGCACGCTCCCGCGCCTCGAGTCGCTCCGCCCGGAGGAGCGCGCCGTCCTCGAGAAGATGGGCGCCGCCATCGTGAACAAGCTGCTCCACGCGCCCGTGCGCGAGCTCAAGGGCGTCGACGCCGAGGGCAACCCCGAGCTCGTCGCCGCCACCGTGCGCCTCTTCGACCTCGAGCAGGGGCGTGACGAGCCCGCGCGCGAAGAGAAGGACGAGGCCTCCGTGCGCTTCTCGCCCTTCCGGCGCCTCCGCCCGGCGCGCTCACACAAAGGAGACCCGACGTGAAGCTCCGCATCGCCACGCGCGCGAGCAAGCTCGCGATGACGCAATCGGAGTGGGTGGCGAGCCGCCTGCGTGCGCACCGCCCCGATCTCGAGGTCGAGTACGTGACCATCGAGACGCGCGGCGATCGCGAGCTCAAGAAGCCCCTCGCCGCCATCGGCGGGAAGGGGCTCTTCGTGAGCGAGGTCGAGGCGCTCGTCATGGACGGCCTCGCGGACATCGCCGTGCACTCGCTCAAGGACGTGCCGGGCGACGTCGACCTCCCCGAGGGCTACGACCTCCTCTGCATCCCCGAGCGCGAGGATCCCTCCGACGTGCTCGTCTCCGAGAAGGGCCTCTCGCTCGACGAGCTCCCGGCCGGCGCGCGCGTCGGCACCACCTCGCTCCGCCGCGAGGCCCAGCTCAAGGCGAGGCGCCCCGACCTCGAGGTCCACACGCTGCGCGGCAACGTGCAGACGCGGCTCGATCGCCTCGACCGCGGCGACTTCGACGCCATCGTCCTCGCGGCCGCGGGGCTCCGTCGCCTCGGGCTCTTCGACGCGCGCGCGAAGGTCGTCCTCCCCTTCGACATCTGCCTCCCCGCCGTGGGCCAGGGCACGCTCGCCATCGAGGGCGCCGTCGATCGCGACGATCTCCGCGCGCTCCTCGCGCCGCTCGAGTGCGAGCGCTCCCGCGTGCGCATGGAGGCCGAGCGAAAGCTCCTCCGCCTGCTCGAAGGGAGCTGCCGCTCGGCCATCGCCGGGCACGCCTCCCTCTCCGAGGACGGCCGGCGTCTCCTCCTCGAGGGCTTCGTCGGCAGCGTCGACGGGAAGCGCCCGCTCCGCGCCTCCTCCGAGGTCTACCTCCGCGAGGGCGAGGATCGCGTCGCCGCGGCGCGCGCGCTCGGCGAGGAGGTGGCCGAGATGCTCCTCACGCGCGGCGCCCGCGAGGTGATGCGCGACGCCGAGGCCGACGTGCTCCGCCGCGAGAAGGGCGGGAACGGCGGCGGCCAGGGCGGCGATCGCTTCAAGTGGCGTTGATCGCGCGGCGCGTTGCCGAGGCTCGTCCGCGGGTGCTAATCCGCGCGCGATGAAGCACAACGTTTATTTCGGTGGCAAGGTCCAGAGCCTCGGCGTCGACGACGGCGGGACGCGGAAGACGGTCGGCGTGATCAGCCCGGGTCGATACGAGTTCGGCACCGGCGCCGCCGAGCGCATGCACGTCGTGGCGGGCACGCTCTACGCGAAGCTCCCCGGGGAGAGCGACTTCCGCCCCTATCTCCAGGGGACGAAGTTCGACGTGCCGGCGAACTCCTCGTTCGAGGTGGAGGCGCGCGCCGACGTCGCCTACCTCTGCGAGTACTTCGACTGAGCCGAGCTCAGTTCGCCGAGAGGATGCGGCTCACGCCGGCGCGGGTGCTCTCGAGGATCGCGTCGCGCGCGACGCCGCCCCCGAGGGCCGCGAGGTAGAAGCTCTCGCCGCATGCGCGGAGCGTGCGGATGGCGATCTCACCGCCTTCGAGCGTGGGGAGATCCGAGGGCGCCGTGAAGGTCCGTCCGAAGACCGGCGCCATCGCGCCGAGCTCCTCGCAGACCTTCTCCGCGCCCACGCTGGCCACGAGGAGCCCGCTCTCGTCGGTGACGACGAGCGCCTTGAGGCGTCCCTTTTCGCGGCTGTGCTCGAGCTGGTACCGGAGCGCGATGGCGCTCTCTTGGCTGCGGCGTTGACGGCGTTCGGTCGGCACTGACTTCATCGTGGGCCTCTATCGGGTGATGTGTGACATGAGACTACGTTTCTCCTCATCACCTCCACAAGTTTTCGACTGCCCCGCCGGAGGGGGGCCTGCTCCCTCGATGTGCTAGGTTGCCCCGCCATGAGTCTCGCGGAAGTCCTCGCGTCCCATCGGGTCGTCGTCACCGTCGGTAGCGGCGGGGTGGGCAAGACCACCTCGGCCGCGGCCCTCGCCGTCCACGCGGCCATGCAGGGACGGCGCGTCCTCTGCCTCACCATCGACCCCGCGCGACGGCTCGCCAACAGCCTCGGCCTCTCCGAGATGACGTCGAGCGAGCAGGAGGTCCCGAGGGAGCTCTTCGAGGCCGCCGGGCTCGAGCTCCGCGGCTCGCTCGCCGCGATGATGCTCGACACCAAGAAGACCTTCGACACGCTCGTGGCGAACCTCGCGAAGAGCCCCGAGGCCCGCGACCGCATCCTGAACAACGAGATCTACAAATACGTGAGCGGCTCCCTCGCCGGGACGCAGGAGTACATGGCGATGGAGAAGCTCTTCGAGGTGCGGAAGGATCCGCAGTGGGATCTGGTGGTGCTCGACACGCCGCCCACCGCCAACGCGCTCGACTTCCTCGACGCGCCCGAGCGCCTCGTCGGCGCCATCGACTCGCCGGCCACGCGCTGGTTCGTGCAGGCCTACGAGTCTTCGCAGAAGGGCGCCTTCGGCGCGCTCCTCAGCAAGGGCGCCTCGATGCTCCTGAACGGCCTCTCCAAGTTCACCGGCGCCGACTTCCTCAAGCAGATCGCCGAGTTCATCGCCGGCCTCAACGAGCTCTTCGGCGGCTTCCGCGAGCACGCCGAGGAGGTCTCGGCCGCCCTCCGCAGCCCCGACGTGGCCTTCCTCGTCGTCACGAGCCCCCACCCGCTCGCCGTGCGCGAGGCGATGTTCTTCAGCGACAAGCTGAAGGACGCCGGGATGCGGCGGGACGGCGTCATCGTCAACCAGGTCCACCAGCTCCTCCCCGAGCCCAAGGCCTCCGACGAAGAGCTCGCCCAGATCCTCGCCCCGCACCTCCCCGAGGGCACCGAGCCGGGCGACGCCGTCGCGCGCATGATGCAGGCCCTCGAAGACGAGCGGATGCGCGCCGTGGCCGACCGCGTGGAGACCGACCGTCTGCGCCACCACCTCGGCCCGTCCGTCCGCATGGTCGAGGTCCCGGCGCTCGAGGCCGACGTCCACGACATCCAGTCCCTCGCCGAGGTGTCGCGTTACTTGACGGGCGAGGCGACCTCGGCACTCTGAGCGCATGGGCTCAGAGAAAACCATCGCCATCGTCCTCGCCGCCGGGCAAGGGACGCGCATGCGCTCCCCGATCCCGAAGATGCTCATGCCGCTCGCCGAGCGGCCGATGGTGAGCTGGGCGGTCTCGGCGGCGCTCGAGGCCGAAGTCGACGAGTGCGTGGTCGTCGTCGGACACGCGCGGGAGAGGGTCGAGGCCGAGCTCGCCTCGCGCTTCGGGGATCGCGTCCGCACGGCGCTCCAGCCCGAGCAGCGCGGCACGGGCGACGCCGTCCGCTGCGCGCTCGAGGCGATCCCCGAGACCGACGGTCGCGTGCTCATCTACTACGGCGACTGCCCCGTCGTGACGCCGGGGGTGATCCGTCGCCTCCTCGACGCGGCCGAGGGCGCCGAGCTCGCCCTCCTCGTCTCCTCGCTCGCCGAGCCCAAGGGATACGGTCGCATCCTCCGCGACGCCGAGGGCAACGTCGTGGGCATCCGCGAGGAGCGCGACTGCTCTCCGGAGGAGCGCGCCATCACCGAGGTGAACCCGGGCTTCTACGCCGTCGACCTCCGGTTCCTCCGCGACGCCGTGCGGGCCCTCTCGAGCGACAACGCGCAGAACGAGCTCTACCTCACCGACGTCGTCGCGCAGGCCGCCGCGCGCGGGCGCGTCCGCGACGTCCACGCGTCCTTCGAGCTCCTCCGCGGCGTGAACGATCGATACGAGCTCGCGCTTGCCGAGGCCATCCTCCTCCGCCGCACGCGCGAGGCGCTGATGCGCTCCGGCGTCTCCATGCGGAACCCCGATTCGATCTTCGTTTCGGCCGACTCCGTCGTGGAGCCCGGCGCCGAGCTCGGCGCGGGCGTGGAGCTCCGCGGGCGTTCCTGCGTGCGGAGCGGCGCCATCATCGACGCCGGCTCGATCCTCACCGACGTCGAGGTCGGCGAAGGCGCCCGCGTCCTCCCCTACACCGTCGCGACCAAGAGCGTCATCGGCCCGCGCGCCCAGGTCGGCCCCTTCGCGCACCTCCGCGAGAAGACCGAGCTCGGTCCCGAGTCGAAGATCGGGAACTTCACCGAGACCAAGAAGACCGTCGTCGGCGCGCGCTCCAAGGTGAACCACCTGAGCTACGTGGGCGACGGCGTCATCGGCGAGGACGTGAACGTCGGCGCCGGCACGATCTTCTGCAACTACGACGGCGTGAAGAAGCACACCACCGTGCTCGAGGACGGCGTCTTCATCGGGAGCGACTCCCAGCTCGTCGCGCCCGTGCGCGTGGGCAAGGGCGCCTACGTCGCGTCGGGCACGACCGTCACGCGCGACGTCCCCGCGGACGCCCTCGCGCTCTCCCGCACCAAGCAGGAGAACAAGGAGGGGTTCGCGAGCCGCCTCCGCTCGCAGCGCAAGGCTCAGAAGGGCTGACGCCGCTCAGAAGCGGAAGCCGAAATTCACACCGCCGAAGCCGATGCCGAAGTCCCACTCGACGCGGCTCCGCTCGGGCGTGGCGGGGATCGCGTAGCCGGAGCGGCCGTAGCAGGCCATCGCGCGGTAGCGCTCCCACTCGTAGATCGAGGCGCGCGGCTGCGTGAGGATCCGCGCCTCGCTGATGACGAGGGGTATCAGGTACGCGCTCGCCACGAAGAAGGTCGGGTGGTCACGCACGGCGAGGTAGGTGCCCGTGCCGATCGCCCAGACGGGCCCGCCCACGTGCGCGGTCGGCGAGATGCCGATCGACTGGCGCTTGGCCGCGCGCTCGAGGAGCTTGGTCGCCTCGCGGAGCTTCACGCGCCGCTCCTCCGGCGTGCCGTCGGGGAGCTTGCGCAGCTTCCGGTGGGAGTGCGCCGAGGTCATGGCAAAGACGCTGAGCTGCGTGGTGAGGAGCGTCGCGCCGGCGGCGTTGATGAAGAGGCGCTCGCGCCGCATGCGGTAGTCGTGATCGTCGCCCTCGTGGGGGATCACGCCGAACGCCGTCCAGTACGCGAGCCCGGCGCTGCCGATCACCGTGAGCCATCCCCACCACCAGAGCTTGGAGTACTGCTTGTGGTGGGCGATGTGCGCCTCGATCGAGCGCAGGCGGTAGGTCACCTCTTGATCGGTGAGCGCGTCGATGCAGGCGTAGGCGTCCTGGGCGCGGGCCGTGCGCGCTTGCGCCGTGAGGAGCGTCGCGACGAGGAACGCGCCGATCGCGGATCGCGTGCGGGGAGACATCCGGCGCATGCTGCCAGAATCCGGCCTTGCGGCGTTCAGAATTTGAGCGTCTGGGGCGTGATCTCCCCGCGGCCGGGCGTCGTCACCCGCAGGGCGTGCGTGCCCGGTGGGAGGTCCATCGGCACGGCGAAGCGGAGGCGCGCCAAGCCCTGATCGTCGGTCACGGCCGCGGCGAGGGGTCGCGGCGGTTTTCCGTCCACGCGGAGCTCGACGGGGAGCGCGGCCACCGGCTCACCGTGCTCGTCATGGACGCGGAGGACGTACTCGGCGGGCGCGCCGCGCTCCTTCGCGGCGACGGAGGAGACGATCTCGACGCGGAGGCGGCCCACCTCCGGGGCGGCCTCGGCGCGCGCCGCGCGGCTCACCGGCGGGCGCCCGATCCGGCGCATGCTGTCGAGGTAGGCCTCGGGCTGGGGAAAGGGGTCGTCCCGTGGCGGCTCGTAGAGCGGCCTCCCCTCGAAGCCGAGCGAGTGCACGGTGGTGGTCGATCCGCCGAGGTCGATCCGGAGGCTTCCGCGCTCGGGCAGCTCGACCTCGACCCAGGCATGCGCCTCGTTGTGCACGAAGCGCGTGGGGATGCCGAGCGCGAGCCCGAGGATCGTGAAGGCGTACGCGCGATGGCGGCAGATGCCGAGGCCGCCGCGCGCGAGCACCTCGAAGAGCGTCCCCTCCCCCTTCGGCGGATCGTCGCTCTCGACGAAGCTGCGGAAGTACTCGACGAGCGCGGAGAGGCTCGCCTCGAGCGGCGCGTCACGAAAGGCGCCGATCTCGGCCGCGATCTCGAGCGCGCGCGCCTCGAGCGCAGGCGGGAGCTTGGCGGCGCGGTGGGCGAGCGCGTCGGTGCGCGCGAAGGGGATCGGCTGGTTGAAGTGGCTCGACTCGCCGTCGACCATGAAGACGACGAAGACCGGCACGCCCGGATCGCGCTCCACCTTGGCGTAGAAGTTGAAGGCGCCGTCGCGCTCGAAGGTGAGCTCGACGGGCGGATCGGCGCGCACGTGGAGGATGCGCATGCGCGGCGTCACGCTCGGGAAGGAGACGCGCGTGCCGCGTGAGAAGTCGAGCGTGACCTCGCCGACGAAGCGATCACGCCCAGCGTCGTCGGGCGGCTCGCCGACGAGCACCGGCACCGACGCCGTCTCCGCGAGGACGAGCTCGGGATCGCCGTTCGGCCCGATCACGACGGCGTCGAGCGCGACGAGGCGTTTGTGCGGCGCGACGCTCGGCGAGAACGTGGCGTAGTAGCCGAGGTCGGCGCGCATCGACGTCTTCTTGTCGGGCCGGAAGCGCGGCGTGCTCGAGGCCCGCATCGTGAGCGTGGAGCGCGGCCCGCTGGGCGCGTCGGGGAGCGGGATCGTCTCGCCGCCGGCGAGGATGCCGGTGGGGTTTCCGGCCTCGTCGCGGAGGACGGCCGAGAGCTCGGCGTCGGAGAGCCCCGGGGTGCGCACGTGGGGGCGCCGCTCGCCGGGGGACGCGACCGCGGCCCCCGCCACGGCGATCGAGGCGAGCGCCGTCGCCACGAGGAATGCACGCGTCGCTCGATCGGTCATCGCCTCCGCAGGATCGGACGAGGAGGGCGCGCGTTCAAGCCGCGCACGCACGTGTGCCCTGGACGCACACGGCGTCCCCCTCGCGATCCGAGTGCTCGACGTCGAGCCCCGTCGCGTTATGGTGGAGGCAACGTGTCGTTGATCTCCATATTGGTCGCGGTCCTCGGGATCGGGTTCCTGATGATCGTCCACGAGGGGGGCCACTACCTCGCCGCGCGGCTCTCGGGCATGCGCGTCGAGAAGTTCAGCATCGGCATCGGCCCCACCATCTTCAAATGGAAGCCGGAGAAGAGCGACACGACCTTCCAGGTCGCGCTCGTGCCCTTCCTCGCCTACGTGCAGATCGCGGGGATGAACCCCTTCGAGGAGACCGACCGCGACGATCCCGCGCTCTACCCCAACAAGGGCGTGATCGCGCGCATCGCCACGATCGCCGCGGGCCCCTTCGCGAACTACCTCGCGGCCGTGCTCATGATCTTCGGCCTGGTGACCCTCGCCGGGCCGTCGGGCGTGAAGGTCGAGGGCGCCGTGCCCGGCTCGCCGGCCGAGGGGATCCTCGCGCCCGGCGACGTCTTCCTCGCCGTCGAGGGCCGCGCGGTGGAGCACTTCGGCGACGTCATCGAGATGACCAAGGACCGCGCTGGCGTGCCCACGCTGTACACGATGCGGCGCGGCGAGGAGACGCTCACCTTCACCATCACGCCGCGCGAGGAAGACGGCCGCGGCCTCATCGGCGTGCAGCTCGCGCCGGCGCGTCTCCCGCGGCTCGGCGTCGCCGAGGCCGCCGCGCTCTCCCTCCGGCGCCCCTGGGAGCTCACGGTCGCGCAGGTCAAGGGTCTGCTCGAGACGGCGCAGAAGGCCGACACCTCCAACCTCGTGGGGCCCGTGGGCATCGGCAAGATGATGACCAGCGCCTTCGAGTACGGCGTCGACTACTTCGTCGAGCTCCTCGCCTTCGTGTCGGTAGCGCTCGGCCTGATGAACCTGCTCCCGCTCCCCGCGCTCGACGGAGGCCGGCTGATGTTCCTCGGCTACGAGCTCGTCACCCAGCGGCGCGCCAACGAGCGCATCGAGACGGCCGTGCACTACGTCGGCATCCTCGTCCTGCTCGGCCTGATGGTGCTGGTCTTCTACCGCGACCTGATCAATCTCTAGCGAGCCGTGACCGAAGACGTGTTGATCATCGGCGCCGGCGTGATGGGCTGCGCCACCGCCCACGCCCTCGCCAAGCGTGGCGCGACGCCGCTCGTGCTCGAGCGGGCCGTCCCGGGCGCCGAGGCCTCGAGCGTCGCCGCCGGGATCCTCGGCCCCGCGCTCGAAGCCGAGCACGACGGCCCCTCCCTCCCGGTCGCCCAGCGCGCCCTCGAGATGCACGGCGCGCTCGCCGAGGAGCTCCTCGAGGCCACCGGCGTCGACGTGGGCTTCCGCGTCTCGGGCGCGCTCATGATCGCCAAGGACGAGCGCGAGCGCGAAGCCCTCGTCGAGAAGCACGCCTTCCTCGTGCGCCGCGGCCTCCGCGCCGAGCTCCTCGAGGCGTCCGACGCGCGCGCGCTCGAGCCGAGCCTCACCGACGCGCTCGTGGGCGCGCTCTCCCTGCCCGACGAGGCGCAGCTCGAGCCGCCACGCCTCCTCCGCGCGCTCGCCATCGCGGCCGAGCGCCGCGGCGCGCGCTTCAAGACGGGGACGACGGTGCGCGGCCTCGTCGTGCGGGACGGCCGCGTCGTGGGCGTGGACCTCGGCGGCGAGCTCCTCGAGGCCTCGCGCGTCGTCGTCGCCGCCGGGAGCTGGACGAGCCTCCTCCCCGGCCTCGAGCTCCGCGAGGACGTGATCTTCCCCGTGCGCGGCCAGATCGCGCACTGCGAGACGCGCGCGCCGCTCCTCCGCCGCATCGTCTTCGGCGCGGGCGGCTACGTCGTCCCGCGCCCAGACGGCCGCACGCTCGTCGGCGCCACGGCCGAGCGCGTGGGCTTCCGCCGCGAGGTCACGCTCGCGGGCCTCGAGCGCATGGCGAGCATCGCCCGCGGCATCGCCCCCGCCCTGCTCGAAGCGCCCTTCGTGGAGGCGCGCGTGAGCTTCCGCCCCGCCACGCCCGACGGCCTCCCCCTCGTCGGCCGGACCTCCATCGAGGGCCTCTTCGTGACGAGCGGCCACTACCGCAACGGCATCCTCCTCGCGGCGCTCTCCGGCGAGCTCCTCGCCGATCTCCTCGAGGGCCGCGACGGCGGCGCGGCCGCGCGGCTCTTCGACCCTCGCCGCTTCGAGCGCGATGCGTTGGGTTGAGCAGACGGTCGAGGCGAACGGCATCGCCCACTTCGTCGTCCGCTTCGGCGAAGCGCGCGAGCCCGAGCGCACCCTCGTGTGTGCCCACGGCTTCCTCGACCACGCCTTCGGCTTCGAGCCCCTCGCGCGTCACCTCGTCCCGATGGGCTTCGCCGTGATCGCGTTCGATTTCCGCGGGCACGGCCGGAGCGGCTGGGTGCCGCCCGGCGGCTACTACCACTTCGCGGACTACGTGGCCGACCTCGACGCGCTCCTGCCGAAGATCGCGCCGCCCCGCCCGCACCTCCTCGGGCATTCGATGGGCGGCACGGCCGCCGGGCTCTTCGCCGGCGCGCGACCCGAGGCGATCGGCAAGCTCGTCCTCCTCGAGGGGCTCGGCCCGCCCGAGGCGCCCGTGGCCGAGGCCCCGCAGCGCATGCGGGCCTTCCTCGACGGCGTGGCGCGCGTGCGCGAGCGAGGGCGAGAGCACCCGGGCCGCCCGATGGCGAGCGTCGAGGAGGCGCTCGTCCGCATGCGCCGCGTCCACCCCGAGATCGGCGACGATCCCGGCCTCTTCCTCGCCGAGAAGGCCACGCGCGAGCTCCCGGACGGCACGCGCGTCTTCCGCTACGACCCGCTCCACCGGACGACCTCGCCCAACCTCTACCGCTTCGACGTCCACGCCGCGCTCCTCGGCGAGATCCGGGCCGAGACGCTGCTCGTCTACGGCTCCAAGGGCTACCGCTTCCCGCCCGAGGAGGAGCAGCGGCGCGAGGCCGCGATCCCGTCGCGCCGGCGGGTGATCATCGAGGGCGCGGGGCACATGATGCACTGGACGCACCCCCGCGAGGTCGCCGAGGCGATCGCCCTCCATCTCACTTGAACTCGCGCGTCCGCTCTGGGATCGTTCACGCCATGAAACGCGCCCTTTTCTTCGCGCTCTTCCTCGTCCTCCCCTGCGCCTCGCTCGCCGCGCCCAAGAGCGAGCGGGCCTACGCGCGCATCGGTGACGCGAAGGTGACGGTCGCCGACATCGAGTCCGCCCTCGCGCTCCAGGCGCCCTCGCTGCGTCGTCGCTACAAGGATCCCGACGCCCTGAAGGACTTCGCCGATCAGCTCGTCCGCCAGGAGCTCTTCGCCTGGGAAGCCCGGCGCCGCGGCGTCCACGAAGAATTCCGCGTGAAGCACGAGCGAGATCGGAACGCCGTGCAGCTCTTCCTCCGCGAGCAGATCGACGAGAAGCTCGAGGCCACGCCGATCACCGAGGAGGAGATCCGCGCCTTCTACGACGAGAACCGCCACATCTTCGAGAGCCCCGCGAGCGTCCGCGTGGCCCACGTGCTCGTCGCCGACGAGGCGCGCGCCAAGGAGCTCGTCCGCGAGGTCGAGGGCATGAGCGTGCGCGACTTCCGCGAGCTCGCGCGCAAGGAGAGCCTCGACGAGCGCACCAAGTTGAGCGGTGGCGACCTCCGCTTCTTCGACGAAGAGGGCCACACCATCGGCCAGCGCGACGTGAAGGTCCACCCCGCGATCGTCAAGGCCGCCTTCACGCTCACCCGCCCCGGCGAGGTCTACCCCGAGCCGGTCGAGGTCGACGGGAACTACAGCGTCCTCGTCCTCCGCGCGCGTCGTGAGGCCCGCGCCACCGGCGTCGACGTCGCGCGCGAGCGCATCCGCGCCACGCTCCAGCAGGGCCGCCGCAAGGAGGCCCTCGACGCGCTCGTCGCGCGCCTCTACGCCGAGCACAAGCCCGAGCTCGACGACGACCTCCTCGCCAAGATCGAGATCCCGACCTCCACCTCGGTCGACGAGGTCGAGATCGACTCGCACGGGCACTGAGCCCACCGCCACCCCCGCGCCGCCGCGGGGGCTCAGGCGTACCCGAGCACGAGCGCCTTCGCGAGCAGGGTGAGCCCGTCCGCCGCCACGAAGAGCAGCAGCTTGAAGGGCAGGGAGACGGTGACGGGGTTGAGCATGTGCATCCCGAGCGCGAGGAGCACGTTCGCCACGATCACGTCGACGACCAGGAAGGGCAAGAAGAGCAGGAAGCCCATCTGGAACGCCTCGGCGAGCTCGCTCAGGAGGAACGCCGGGACGAGCACCCGCAGGTCGTCGCGCGAGGCCTCGCCGCCCGCGCGCCTCGCCAGCTCCTCGAAGAGCGCGAGCTCTTCCTCATGCGCGTGGCGACGGAGGAATTCGCGGAGCGGGATCGACGCCTCGATCGCCGCGTCCAGGTAGAGCGGCGCGTGCTTCGCGTCCGGGCGATCGCCGGCCTGGGCGAGGATGGGCGCCGCCCTCGACCACATCGCCTCGCCCACCGGCATCATCACGAAGAGCGAGAGCGCGAGCGCGAGCGCCGAGACCAAGAGGCCCGAGGGCACGCCGCCCGTCCCGAGGGCGTTCCGCAAGAGCGAGATCACCACGACCATCTTCGCGTAAGAGGTCGTGACCATGAACACGAAGGGCAGGAGCCCGAGGCCCATCAAGAGCAGAAAGGTGCCTAGGCCGGGCCCGCCCGTGAGCAGCCCCTCCAGATGCATCGGCGCGCGTATGTCGGGAAACGCGCCACGCGTCAAGACAACGAAAAAGCCCGGCGCGGGGCCGGGCTCTTTCGTCGATCTAGGCGCGCTCGATCACTCGGCGGCTTCGGCCACGTCCTCGCCGAGGTCGATGGCCTGCACGAGGAGCTCCGCGATGTCGAGCTGCTTGATCTGCTCTTCCTTCTCCTCGGCCTTGAGGCCGTCGGTGAGCATCGTCATGCAGAACGGGCACGCGGTGGCGATCGTGTCGGCGCCGGTGTTCAGGAGCTGGAGCGTGCGCTTCACGTTGACGCGCTTCTCGTTCTGCTCCTCCATGAACATCTGCGCGCCGCCGGCGCCGCAGCAGAGGCCCTTGTTGCGGTTCCAGTACTCCGCCTCGACGAGCTCGACGCCCTGGATGGCGCGGAGCACGTCACGCGGCTGCTCGTAGACCTGGTTGTAGCGGCCGAGGTAGCAGCTGTCGTGGTAGGCGACCTTGGCCTTCACGGGCTTGGTCGGGACGAGCTTCTTCTGCGCGATGAGGCCGTTGAGGTAGTCCGAGTGGTGGACCACGTCGTAGTGACCGCCGAAGTCGGGGTACTCGTTGGCCAGCGTGTTGAAGCAGTGCGGGCAGGCGGTGATGACCACCTTCTTGTCGACGCCGTAGTTGTTGAGCGTCTCGACGTTCTGCTCGGCGAGCATCTGGAAGAGGTACTCGTTGCCCGCGCGCCGCGCCGGGTCGCCCGTGCAGGTCTCCTCGGTGCCGAGGATGGCGAAGTTGACGCCGGCCTTCTTGAGGAGCTGCGCGGTGGCGCGCGCCACCTTCTTCGCGCGATCGTCGAAGCTCGCGGCGCAGCCGACCCAGTAGAGGACCTCCGCCTCGGGGTTCTCGTCGATCGTCGGGACGTCGAGGCCGTTCGCCCAGTCGGCGCGGTCCATCGCCGAGATGTTCCAGGGGTTGCCGTTGGTCTCGAGGCCGTTGAACGCGCCCTGCAGCTCGTGCGGGAACTCGTTCTTCATCATGACCTCTTCACGACGCATGCCGACGATCTTGTCGACGTACGTGATCATGACCGGGCACTGCTCCTCGCAGGCGCGGCAGGTCGTGCAGCCCCAGATGACGTCCGGATGGAGGATGTTGGGGACGAGCTCGACCGGCTGGTCCATCGTGAAGTAGCCGCCCTCGGGCGCGTGCGGGAAGGTGTGGAGGACTTCCTTCTTGGGCTCCTTCTCCTCGCCTTCCTTCTTCTCGCCGAACATCGCCTCTTCGCTCGCGTAGAGGTGGTTGCGGAGCGCGAGCGTGAGGTGCTTCGGCGAGAGCATCTTGTCGGTGATGTACGCCGGGCAGTTGTCGGAGCAGCGGCCGCACTCCGTGCAGGTGTAGAGGTCGAGGATGCCGTTCCAGGAGAGGTCGGTGATCTTGTTGATGCCGAGGCTCTCCTCGCGCTCCACCTTGCCCTCGAGGTCTTCCACCTTCGGCAGCGCGTTGGCGCGCCGGCTGTAGAAGAACACGTTCGGCATGACCGTGAGGATGTGGAAGTGCTTCGAGTAGGGGAGGATGTTGAGGAAGATGAGGACGAAGGCCGAGTGCCACCAGAAGCCGAGGTGCTGGAGCACCTTCAACGTGTCGGCGCCCATCCCCGCGAGGGCGATCGAGAGCGGCGCGCCCACGGGCTCGTACCACGAGAAGTGCGGCTCCTGGCCGAGCGCCTGCGCCTCGAGGGCGAGCGACGCGCCGACGTAGAGGAAGTCGGCGAGCATCATCGTGGCGATGATGCCGAGGATGATGTTGGCCTCGAGGCCGAGCGTCATGCGCGGCTTGTCCTGGACCTCCTTGGGGTCACCGCTGTCCTTGCCGCGCTTGACCAGGCGGAGGTACCAGAAGGTGACCGCGCCGAGGAACGCCGTCGCCGCGAAGAGCTCCTTCAAGAAGGAGTAGCCCTGGCCGACGATGTGGGACGTGGAGAGGATGCCGAAGAAGTCGAAGTCCGCGTCGTAGCCACGCACCCAGAGCATCACGCTGTTGAGGAGCAGCACGATGAAGGCGAAGAAGATGCCCATGTGCGCGAACCCCGCGAGGGTGTAGTTCGGCATCTTCTTCTGGAAGAGCGCGTAGACGACGGTCGTCTTGAGGCGATCCGCGATCTCCCCCGGCTGCTTGAGGTCGACCCGAGGGTCGGGCGCGCCGGAGAAGAGCTGACGCAGCCTTCGTCGCGCGGTCCACGCGAAAAAGCCCAGCGTGCTGAGGAGCACCAGGGTCATCCCGATCGGACTCATTCGTTTACTCCTGTCGTCGATGCGTGGGTCGGGCTCCGGGGGCCGGACGAAGGCGCCGCGCGGCTGCCCGCCGCTGGCCGCGTTTTAGGGGGGAACCGAGCCCGGCGCAACGCCATGCGAGAAATTGGCCTCTTTTTGAAATACGAATTCAAATGGCTCGCTCCACCCCTTCTGGGAGCCTACGCTATATTTCACGGCCTTCTAACCAGGTCGATGGTGCTAGTCTCTCCCCGTCTTTCGGTTCAATGACCTCACTTCGCTTCGGTTTCGTCGGCTGGAATCCCTTTCAACTTCGTCACGCTCTCGACATCGCCCGCGCCCTCCCGGGAAGCGCCATGATCGTCGAGGCACGGGGGAACCATCCGAGGGCCTTCGACGACGCGCTCCTGACCGAAGCCGGGGTGCCCGTCTTCTTCTGGCCACGAGGGCGGATGAAGGAGCTCGACGGCGTCTTCGACGTGCTCGTCTGTCAAACGGTCTTCACGCACATCGAGGCCATCCAGAAGAGCAAGATCGCCATGGTCCAGTACGGGCTCGCCAAGGAGCCGCACAACTACGGTGACTGGCGCGCATTCGCGGATCTCTGTCTGGTCTACGGTCCCTATTCCGCGGAGAGGATCGCGCCCCTCTGCCCCGTGAAGCAGGTCGGACATCCGCGCTTCGACGGATTCTTCGAGCCGGGGCGGCGGGAGGCCGCGCGTCGGAAGCTCGGGCTCGAGGGCGAGACGCGCCCCACCCTCCTCTACGTGCCCACATGGGGCGACCTCTCGACGCAGGATCAGTTCCTCGACGCCGTCCTCGCGCTCTCGGACGAATACACCGTCCTCCTCAAGCTCCACCACAACACCACGCTCGTCGAGCGGGGTCGGCGCGCCCGCGTCGAGGCACGGCACGTCCAGTACTTCGGCGCCAACGACGATCTGGTCGAGCTCCTCGCCGCGTCCGACGTCGTCCTCTCCGACTACAGCGGCGCGATCTTCGACGCCCTCCTCGCGCGCAAGCCCGTCGTGCTCCTCCAGTCCGAGAGCGAGTCGCGCTTCGGCGAGAAGCTCGACGAGGACAGCCTCGAGTACGCGGCGCGCCACCGCATCGGACCGGTGATCGACGATCCGGACGCCCTCCGCGGGGCCATCGCGGAGATCGTCCGTGATCCATCGCGCTTCGCCGAGGAGAACGACGCGCTCGTGCGCGAGCTCTACGTCGAAGGCGGCTCCGCCGTCCGGCGCTCGGCCGCCGCCCTCCGGGCGCTCGCCGACGGGAAGGGCCCGAAGGTCCAGAAACGCCACCTCACGATGCGGAAGCGCGTTCGGGCGGAACGCCGGGCCTCCATCCGGGCGAAGGTCGTCGCGCTCGACCAACGGAAACCCTTGGAGCGGCTCTGGGCCCGCTTTCGGAAGCGCGTCCGCCAGCTCGTGAAGCGACCGAGCCTTAAGGCCCGTTTCAAGCGTTACGTCGAGCGGCTCCCCATCAAGCGCCTGGCCACCCGGGTTCGGGATGCGTTCGGTCCGCGCGCCGCACAGCGATTCCTCCGCTTCATGTCGAGGGCGGCGCCTCAACGCGCGGGCACGTGGAAGCTCGACCTCGAGACGAGGCAAGGTTGGTTCGACGACGGACGTGAAACGCTCGCGGTGCTCCTTTCATCGGGATCGTCGCTCATGCCCCACCTCGCGCCGATCCAGCGGCTGTCCGCCTTCTATCCCGAGCTCCGAGGGGAGCTCGCCACGGCGCGTCGCGCGATCCGCGCCCAGAACCTCCGACGCGCATTCGGCTCCCCGGCGAGCTTCGTGGCCGCGGTGAAGAAGGCCATCGAAGGACGGTGGATCGGCGACGCGCGCGCGCTCGTCAACTTTGGCAGGCGCGTCGGTTTCACGGTTCCGAAGAACGTCACGAAGCGGCTCGTCGCCATCGAGCGATCGCTCGGGCCGCTCCGAAAGCTCGTCGCCCCCGCACAGGCCAACGAGGACTCGGGGCCCATCCTCCAGTGCTTCCGCGGAGGCAAACGGATCGCCATCGCAGAGGACGAGCTCCCCCTCGACACGACCGTCGAGATCTTCCTCCCCACGCCGTTCTTCGCCTTCGACGAGACGGAGAAGGCCATCTACGGCGTCGTGCGCGAGAACCTCCGGAGCTTCTACGAGGCGCTCCTCTCGCGCGAAGACCTCACGATCGTGCCGCGCCTCCAATTCAACTGGCGCCACGCCGTGCCCCGCACCCGGGCGTGGGCCGTCAGCTACCACACGCGCGGCGACTACGAACCGAAGCGGATCCACGTCCAGGAGTCCACGCTCTTCGGCCACTGCTCCTTCGATCACCAGGGCTACGCCGGCTTCGCCGCGCACGTCGATCGGCCCGAGCTCGTCGAGGAGGCCGCGCGAGGCGTTCCCCTCGAGACGCTCGAGCAGAACTTCGCCGAGCTGAAGACGCGGTACGTCGTCGAGGGGATCTCCAAGTACGCGCAGTCGGCCGAGGTCTTCGAGTGCGACGGGCCCTACGTCTTCGTCGCCCTCCAGGTCACCACCGACGAGGTCGCGCAACTCGCCTTCGTGGACATGCTCTCGCTCCTCGAAGCCGTCGCTCGCTCGTACGCCGGGAGCGGGACGAAGGTGGTGGTGAAGCGCCACCCCTACTGCACGAGCCCCAAGGTCGCGGACACGTTGGCGAGGTTCGAGGCCGAAGGGCTGGCGATCATCTCGAACGCCTCGATCCACTCGCTGATCCGCGGCGCCGAGCGCGTCTACACGGTCAACTCGGGCGTCGGCCTCGAGTCGCTGCTCCACGAGAAGCCGGTCGTGGTCTCCGGAAAGTGCGAGTACATGTACGCCACCACCGTGCTCCGCGATCTCCCAGAGGATCTCCGGACGCTCGACGCGCCGTTCCAACGCGACCGGGTCCTCGCCCTCTTCTGGTATCTCCGCTCGCGGCTCTGGGTCGCGCCTCTCGAAGCCATCACGGCACGTGCCGCGGCCCCCGTCGACTGATCGGCTCGACGTCCGCGCGCCCGCGCGGGACGCCGAGCCACGTCTCGGGTCAGGCAGATCGGCGCGCGATCACTTGGGGAGCTTGGCGTCGAGGAACGCCTTGACCTTGACCAGGCTCTTCTCCTCGGCGGGGAGGCCGGGGTTCTTGTAGCTCTGGCAGAAGGCCTTCACGTCTTGCACGAACTCGCGGCGCGTGTCGTCGTCGGTGAGGATGTCGTTCACCGAGCGGCCGCGCGCGGCGCCACGGCGCAGCGTCTTCACGTAGGTGACGAGCCGGCTCGCGTCGGCCCCGAGGAACTCGTGGATGAGCTCCGCGTCGTTGGCGAGGCGGCCGAGGATGCGGAGGGCCTCGGTGCTCGCGTCGTCACCGCCCGCCTGGAGGGCGAGCTCAGCGGCCACCCGGATGACGAAGCAGTCGTCGAGGTAGCCCAGGTGCTCCACGCCGTCGGGGATGAGGTCGAGCGACTTGAAGAGGTAGTTCAGACCGCCGGCGACCGACTCGCGAGCTTCTTCGCCGAGGCTCGCGTCGTCGAGGAGGCTCGCGAGCTCCTCGACGTCTTCGCCGAGGGTCCGCAGCCAGACCGGGAAGGCCTCGAAATAGGGGGCGTACACATCACTCATCGGCGCTTTGCTCCTTCGCCTCTCGGGCGATTCGCGCGGATGATACGGAAGCGGGGTGGCGGCTTCAATCACCCCCGAGGGGTCGCCTCGACTTCGAAGAGCACGAGCGAGAAGGCCTCGCGCGGATCGCTGAATCGGGCCCGGATGCGGAGGCCGGCGGAGGCGGCGAGGCGCTCGAGGTCGTGATCGTCGAATTTGTGGCAGTGCTCGGTGCAGATCGACTCGCCCTCGTCGAAGTGGAACCTCCGGCCGGCGAGCGTGACCGTCTGCCGCCGGAGGCTCACCAGGTGCATCTCGATCCGCCGCTCCGCCGCGTTCCAGCGCGCCTCGTGGCGGAAGGCGCGGAGATCGAAGTCGGCCCCCGCCGCGTCGAGCCGGGCGAGGACGTTGAGGTCGAAGCGCGCGGTCACGCCCTCTTCGTCGTCGTACGCGCGGAGGAGCACCCGCGGATCCTTCACGCGATCGAAGCCCACGAGGAGGAGCGCCCCCGGGCCGAGGAGCGCGCCGAAGCGCTCGAGGAAGCGCACGCCCTCGTCCCGCGCGAAGTTCCCGATGGTGCTCCCCGGGAAGAAGCCGAGCTTGCGCGCGTGGCGGGCCACGGGACGCGGCAGCGCGAGCGGGCGCGTGTAGTCCCCCACGACACCCGTGATCTCGAGCGCGGGGAAACGCCGCGAGAGCGCCCGCGCCGACTCGACGAGCGCGGCGCGGCTGATGTCGACGACCGTGAGCACGCGTGGATCGTGGAGGCCCGCGAGGAGCTGCCGGGTCTTCGTGCACGAGCCGCTCCCCATCTCGACCACCCAGGCGTCGGCGCCCACGAGCTCGGCGATGTCCGGCATCCGCGCCTCGAGGATCGCGCGCTCGGTGCGCGTCGGATAGTAGGCGTCGAGCTGCGTGATCCGCTCGAAGAGCGCGCTCCCCACCTCGTCGTAGAGGAGCTTCGAGGGGAGCGTCTTGGGGGTGGCGGAGAGCCCGCGGAGGGCCTCGTCCACCAGATCGACCGCCGGCGGCGAGAGGTCGAGCAGCCGGAGCCGGCCTTCGCGCGTGACGCGCGCGTCTTCGCGCTCGATGCGGCTCATCGCACGTCCTTCGCGAGCCGGATGCCCGTGAGCTGCCACCGCGCCGACGGCGGGAAGTAGTTCCGGTAGGCGCGGCGCGCGTGCCCCTTCGGCGTGAAGGCGCTCGATCCTCGGAGGACGAGCTGGTTGCACATGAACTTCCCGTTGTATTCGGACGCCATGCCCGGCGTGGGCCGGAACCCCGGATAGGGCCCGTAGGCGCTCGAGGTCCACTGGTAGACCTGACCGTAGAACCCCGGCGCGGCGTCATGCGCGGCGAGGGCGTCGAGCTCGGCGCCCACCGCCTCGACGGGCGGCTCGCCCGCCGCGGATTCCCACTCCGCCTCCGTGGGGAGGCGCGCGCCCGCCCATCGCGCGAAGGCGTCGGCCTCGAAGTAGCTCAAGTGCGTGACGGGGGCGTGCTTGTCGACCGGCACCCATCCGTAGAGCGTGAACACCTCGTAGCCGCGCTCGTCCTGGCGCGCGTAGAGGGGCGCGGCGATCTCGTTCGCCTCCACCCAGGCGAAGCCCTCCGAGAGCCAGAGCTCGGGGCGCAGGTACCCGCCGTCCTCGACGAACGCGAGGTACTCCCCCCAGGTGACGAGCCGATCGGCGAGCGCGAAGGGCTCGAGGTAGACGCGATGCCGCGGGCGCTCGTGATCGAAGGCGAAGCCGTCCGGTCCCTGCCCGATGACGACGAGGCCGCCTGCGTGCTCGACGAAGCGCATGGGGCCGGGCTCGCGCGCCGGGGGTGGCTTCCCCTCGCGATAGCGCGGCCCCATCGGGTTCTGCGCGAAGAGGTGGAGGATGTCGGTGAGGATCAGCTCCTGGTGCTGTTGTTCGTGGTGGAGGCCGAGCTCGACGAGCGCCTCGGTGCGCGGGTCGAGGCCGTCGTCGAAGAGCCGTCCCATCGCCGCGTCGACCGCGGCCCGATACGCCATCACCTCGAGCTCGGAGGGGCGGCTCAAGAGCCCGCGCCGAGGCCGCGGGTACTGCGGCCCGACGCCGTGGTAGTAGCTGTTGAAGAGCTCCTTGTAGACGGGCGGCGAGAGCGCCTCCGCGCGGCCGAGGGGCTCGAGCACGAAGGTCTCGAAGAACCACGTGGTGTGGGCGCGATGCCATTTGGTGGGGCTCGCGTCGGGCATGCTCTGCAGGCTCTGGTCCTCGGCGGAGAGCGGACGGGCGAGCCGCTCGGTGGCCTGACGGACGAGCGCGTAGCGGGCCTTCTGCGGTACGATCGACGCACGCGCGCCGACCTCTCGGCCGAGCTCCTCCCCCATGACGAACCAAGCTAACACACGGCGCACGCAGGCGACCCGGCCCCCTTACGGGGTCGCCTGCCTCCTCGTCGTGGGGCTCTGCGCCACGGGGTGCGCCGCGCGCCGAGGGGCGGCCGAGCGGCCGCTCACCATCCTCGACGTCTACACCGCGCTCGACGCGGAGCGACGCGCCGCGATCGAGGGCCCGACCGGGGGCGCCGAGCGCTTTGCGACCCTTCGCGCGCGCCATCCGGGCGACGTCTATCTCCGCGCGCGCGAGGCCGAGCTCCTCCTCGCGGAGGATCGCGATCGCGCCCGCGCGCTCCTCGCCGTTCCCGAGGCCGAGGGCTCCGCCGACGCGCGCTACGTCCTCGGACGGATCGCCGCCACCGAAGGACGCCTCGACGAGGCGCGCGCGCATTACGAGGCGGCGTGGCGGCTCGCGCCCGACGATCCGCGGCCGGTGGAAGCGGCCTTCACCCTCGGCTTCGCCGAAGACGGGAAGCGCGGCTCGGTCGCGCGCCTCCGTCGCGCGATCGCCGACGGCGCCTCACCCACCTTCGATCTCGTCGAGCGGGGGCTCGGCTACGCCCTCGACCTCCGCGACGAGATCGCGGTCGCCGAGCTCGCGGCCCACCACGCACGCACGCACCCAGGCCGAGCCTGGGTGCTCCGCGCTTACGCGCGAAGGCAGATCCCCGAAGCGCCCGATCTCGCGCTCGCCCTGCTCCGCCCACTCCCCGACGGATTCGAGGTGGTGGGCGAGGAGCTCGCGGCGCTCGAGGCGATCAGAAGTCGCCGAAGAGATCGCTGATGCGCGTGTCGAGCGCCGTCGCCACGCGATAGAGCGAGGAGATGGACGCGCTCGACTCGGCGCGCTCGATCTGCGAGAGCAGCGAGACGCTGAGCGAGGCCCGGCGACCGAGCTGCTTGAGCGTGAGGCCGCGCTCGTGGCGGAGGCGCCGGATGTTCTCGCCGATGCTCCGGAGGAGCTCCTCCTCGGGCGAGCGGAGGAGGCCCTTCTTGCGGAGCACGCGATCGATCACCTCGCGGAACTCGTCGGGGACGAAGGGCTTCTTGAGGTAGTCGATGGCGTCGAGCTTCATCGAACGGACCGCCGTCTCGAGGCTCGGATAACCCGTGTAGATGACGACGGCGACGTCGCTGTCGTGCTTGCGGATCTCCTCGAGCACCGAGAGTCCGTCCATCCCGGGCATCATCAAGTCGAGGATCACGAGGTGGTACTCGCCGCGCCGGATCTCGTCGACGGCCTCCTCGGGCTTGCTCAGCGTCTTGACCTCGAAGCCGTCTCCCTCGAGGAAGGTCTCCATGAACTCGCACACGTCGCGGTCGTCGTCGATGACGAGGACGCGTGCGGAGGAGAATCCGCGAGAGGCGGACGTCGAACGTGCGGTCAGTGTCTCGGCTTGCATCTGGCTATGCATACGCCAAGTCGCCGCGGGAGAAAAGGGTCGGGGCGAGAGGATTCGAACCTCCGACCTCACGGTCCCGAACCGTGCGCGCTACCAAACTGCGCTACGCCCCGAAAAGCCGGCGATAACTAGTACGCGGAGGGCAGGCTGTCAACGAAGTCCGAACACTTCGATGTCGATTCCGGTCATGCGCGCGATCGTCGGAGGAAGAACACCTGGTAGGCGTCGGGCCCACCAAAGGCGCCACCCGTAAAAGGCCCGATGCGGAGCCCCCCGTCGGCGTCGAACGCGAGCGCGGGAGGGAGCTCGGCGCCGGCCTCCGAAACGAGCGAGAACGGGAGATCGGCGAGCGAGCGGACGACCTCGATGCCCTCTTCGGCGAGCGGGCTGCACACGGCGTAGACGAGGAGGCCGCCGGGCCGCACGAGCGAGGCGGCGTTGCGCAGGATCGCCCGCTGCGTGCGCCCGAGCCGCGCCGGATCGCCCGGGCGCAGGCGGAGGAGCAGCTCGGGCCTCCGCCGCACGGTCCCGAGGCCGGTGCACGGCGCGTCGACGAGCACGCGATCGAAGTCCGCCTCGAGGCCTCCGACGCCCACCTCGAGATCGATCGGGTGCGTCTCGGAGGCGGGGAGGCCCAGACGCGCGAAGAGCCCGGCGATGGCGTCGAGGCGCGGCTCGTGGAGATCGCTCGCGACGACCTCGCCCTCGGGCCCCACGCCCTCCGCGAGGATCGCCGTCTTCCCGCCGCGCCCCGCGCAGGCGTCGAGGACGCGCTCGCCCGGCCGCGCGCCGACGAGCTCGCCGAGGAGCTGGCTGCCCTCTTCCTGCACCACGAAGGCGCCGCGCTCGTAGGCCGGGAGCGTGCGCGGGTCGCCGAGGTTCCGCGCGAGGAGGCCGTTTCGTGCGATGGCGCTCTCGGCGATCTCGGCCTCGGGGCGCGCCGCCGCGAGCTCTTCGCGGAGCGCGGCCCGCGGGATCCGGGCGCGGAGGCCGAGGGCCGGCACCTCGAGGGGCCGCGTGAACGACGCGGCGCGCTCCCCGCCGAGCGAGCGCGCGAGGGCGCGCCTGAGCCACGCCGGGAGCGACATCGGCGGATCGGGCTCGATCGGCACCTCGCGCTTGGCGAGCTTGCGGAGCACGGCGTTCACGAACTGCGCGACGCGCACGCCGCGCTTCTCGCGGACGAGCGAGACGGTCTCGTCGACCACGGCGTAGGCCGGGACGCGCTCGAGGTGGCGGAGCTGGAACGTCGCGGCGACGAGGGCCGCCAAGGTGAAGGGATCGAGCTTCTGGCTCGGGCGCGCGAGCTCGCGCCGGATCTCCGCCTCGAGCTCGGGGAAGACGCGAAGCGCCCCGTAGACGATGCGCGCCGCGAGAGAGGCGTCGCGCTCGTCGAGCCGCGCGCGGGAGAGCTCGGCGTCGAGGACGACGCTCGCGTACGCCTCGTCGGTGAGGACGCGGTGGAGGACGCGGACGGCCACGCCGCGTGCGCTTGGGCGGCTCACGGGCCCCCCGTGAAGAAGAAGCGCTGCACGTCGTTCACCAGCGCGAAGAGCGTGAGCAGGACGAGCCCGAGCCAGCCCACCATCGTGGCCGTCTCACGGAGGCGTGCGGGGATGGGCCGACGGATCACGGACTCGATGAGCAGGAAGGCGAGCTGCCCTCCGTCGAGCAGCGGGATCGGCAGGAGGTTGAGGATGCCGAGGTTCACGCTGATGATGGCCATCAGCGTGAGGAATTGCTCCGCGCCCTCGGCGGCCGCGTCGCCGGCCGCGAAGAAGACGTAGAGCGGGCCGCCGATCTCGTCGCGACCCATGCGCCCGTGGACGAGCTGCGCGAGCGAGCGCGTGGTGACCTGCACGAGCCATTTGGTGCGGCGATAGGACTCGCGGAGCGCGTGCAGGAACCGAGCGTCGTTCTCGACCGGCTCGAAGCTTCGGTAGGGCCGGAAGTTCTGGATGCCGATCGAACGCGGCGGCGTGACGAGCCCGCGCTTGGGCGGATCCTCGAAGCGCACCGTGAAGCGGAGGAGCTCCTCGCCGCGGCGGACCACGTACTCGTGCTCGCGCTTCGAGCTGCGCGCGACGCGCTCCATGGACTCGCGGAAGGAGCGCACGGGCACGCCGTCGATGGCCACCAGGCGATCGAGGGGGCGGATCCCCGCGCGATGCTCCGGGCTGTTCACGAGCACCGAGCGCACGTAGGTGTCGGCGGGCTCGATGCCCGCGCCGAGCTCGCCCGTCACCTGACGGCCCGGGCGCAGCGTGGCCACGCGGGGATGGAAGATCTCGAAGTCGACGAGCCCTCCGAAGGCGCCGGTGATGCGCTCGGGGCGCAGGTAGACGACGGGGAGGAGCGCGCGGCGCCGGAGCGCGGCGTCGAGCTCGTCGGCGCGCGTGATCGGCTCGCCGCCGATGGAGATGACGGTGTCGAAGGTGCGGAGGCCCGAGGCGTAGGCGGGGCTGCTCTCGGAGACGACGCCGATCACGGGGAGCGGCGCGACGGGGAGGATGCCGAGCCGCCCGATCGACTCGTCCGAGGACATCGTGTCGAGCTCGGGGCGCACGGTGGCGGGCACGACGCGCACGTCGAAGGTGCGCCCTCCCCGCTCGATCGTGAGCTCCACCACCTCACCGGCCCGCCGCTCGATGGTGCGCTTCACCTCGTCGAAGGAGCGGACTTCGTCGCCGTCGATCGCGAGGATCGTGTCGCCCGGCTCGAGGAAGCCGTCGGCTGGCATCCCCGGCACGACCTCACCCACGCGCGGCGGATGGAGCGCGGCGTGCCCGAAGAAGACGAAGAAGAAGAGGACGAAGGGGAAGATCAGGCTCATCGCGGGCCCGGCGATCACGATGAGCATCCGCGCGAGCACGTGCTGTCCGTCGAAGGAGCGCGGATAGAAGGCCTGGCGGTTCGAGTCGTCGAGGTCGGAATCGCCGAGGAGCTGCACGTAGCCGCCGAGCGGGAGCGCGCTCACCACGTACTCCGTGCCGCCCACGCGCACGCCGGCGACGCGCGGCCCGAAGCCGAGGCTGAAGCGCACGACGTGCACGCCGAAGGCCTTGGCCACGAGGAAGTGCCCGAGCTCGTGGACGAAGACCAGCCCGCCGACGAGCAGCGTGAAGTAGACGACCAGGAGCAGCGGTTCTTGGCTCATCGCGCCGGCGGTCCCTCAGACGAGCGAGAGCAAGGCGTAGGCGAGCGCGCCGCCCACGGCAAACGCCACCGCGGTCCAGAACCACGGGAAGCCCGGCTCGAGCCCGGGCACGACGAGATCGTCGTCGGTGCGCCCGAGCTCGTCGGCGGTCTCCGACGGAAGAGGCGCGATCGACTCGACCTCCTCGCCGCGGAGGATGCGCTCGGTCGTGACCTTGGCCGCGCCGCTCGACGCGCCGGGGAGGAGCGCCGTCACGGCTTGCGCGAGCTCGAGCGGCGTGCGGAAGCGTTCGTCGCGATCGCGGGCGAAGGCGCGCTCGACGACCTCGACGACCTCGCGCGGGAGGTCCGGGCGATGCTCCGCGAGCGGCGTGCGCCGCCCCATCAGGATGGAGATCACGAGATCGCTCGGGTTCTTCGCGGCGAAGGGGCGCGCGAAGGCGAGCGCCTCGTAGAGGATCACGCCGAGCGCGTAGACGTCGACGCGTCCGTCGAGATCGCGCTTCGCCTCGAGCTGCTCGGGCGCCATGTAGCGCGGCGTGCCGATGACCTGACCGGTGCGCGTGAGGCGCTCCTGGTCGTGGAGCTTGGAGATGCCGAAGTCGAGGATCTTCACCTGCTCGCCGCCGCGCGGGCTCTTGGCGAGGAAGACGTTCTCCGGCTTGAGGTCGCGGTGGAGGATCCCCGCCGCGTGCGCCGCCTCGAGCCCCACGGCGACGCCCGCCACGATGGGCGCGAGCTCCTCGAGCGAGAGCGGACCTCGATCGAGGCGCGCGCGGAGCGTCTCGCCGACGAGGCGCTCCATCGCGAGGTAGAGCTGGCCGCTGTCGGTGAAGCCGCGCGCGACGAGCTTCACCACCGCCGGATGGTCGAGGCGAGAGAGCGCCTCGGCCTCTCGTTCGAAGCGCGAGACGATCTCGGCGCTCGCGAGGGCGCCGGGCTTGAGGAGCTTGAGCGCGACCTCGGTCCCGTCGCGCTCGTCGCGCGCGGCGTAGACGTGCGCCATGCCGCCCTCGCCGAGCGTCCCCTCGACTCGGAAACGCCCTCCGACGAGCTGCCCGAGCTCGACCGCCCGTTCTGCCAGCGCGTGGGTCAAAGCGTCCCCATCCTCGCGCGGGGCCGAGATCCGTTCAAGCCGGGCATACGCGCACGATCCACGTGAGGAGGAGGGTCGCGACGACGAGGAGCGCCACGCGCGCGGTCCACGGGTGCGCGAGCACGGGCGTGAACGGCCTCCCCGCGATCGCCGAGGCGGTGGCGAAGGGCACCGCCGCCGCCGTGAGCGAGAAGAGGAGCAGCGCCGCGGGGTTGGCCTCGAGGGCGGCCGCGAGATCGGCCCGCGCGAGGTGCGCGAAGGCGGTCGTGAGCCCGCATCCAGGGCACGGCACCCCCAGGAAGGCGCGCATCCCACAAGGCGGGATGCCGAGCTGCTCGTGGGTGCCGTAGCCGCGGGCGTCCGGATCGAGGAGCGCGGCGAAGGCGAGCACGGACGCGGCCCCGAGGGCGAGGACGGACCACGCGATCCTCGTCGCGCTCGGGCTCATCGGGGCTCCCTGTAGGCGGGGTTCTTCTCCGCGTGGTCTCCCTCGACGACGACGCAGGGCGCGGCGCAGTCGAGGGGCATGATCTCGTCGTGCACGACGCGCCCCGCGGGCGAGCGTCCGAGGACGAGGTACTCGGCGAGGTGCGCGTGGAGGCATTTGACGCCGCCCGAGGTGCCGCCGATGCCCCCGCTCGGGACGCGCTCCACGTCGTCGGGCAGCCGCGCCTCGCGCGCCTCCGCGTAGGCCGCGTGCGCCTCCTCGAGCGCCCGCGCGAACTCGGGATCCTCGGCGAGCCTTCGATCGAGCTCCTTCACCGTGCCGCGCTCCTCGATGCGCGCGACGCGCCTCCGCGCGAGCGGGCAGCTCAGCCAGTAGAGCGTGGGGAACGGCCTTCCGTCGGCGGTGACGGGCGCGACCTCGACGACCAGCGGGAGCTGGAAATGGCAACGCCGCGCGACGACGCTCTCGCCCTGCGTCGGTCGTCCGAGCTGGACTTCGAGCACGGCGAGGTCGCGCGCATCCGAAGCGGGCGAATTCATGCGGCGAGGATGCGGGAGCGGGGGAGCACGGGCAAGGAGCTCACTCGGCGGCCACGGCGCGCGAGGCGTCGTCGATCTTCATGAGCTCGACGACCTCGGACCAGTGGTCGGACTCGGCGACCGCCTCGACGATGGAGACGGCCTCGGCCGCCGCGCGATCGGGCCGGAGCCCGCTCGCCGCCAGGCGCCGGCCGATGTCCTCGGCGATGACGAAGCGGGTGGTGACGTCGACCTGGAACCGCGCGAAGGAAAGCTCCTCGGCCCACCGGAGCGACCAGAGCTCGTCGGCGATCCAGTCTGCGTAGACGCTCCGCGGATCGGAGGCGCGCCCGCGCTTCTCCGCGCGATCGAAGGCGTCGGCCCACGGACGCGAAGGCGGGCGCGGCCGCGTGCCC
>JAAYBZ010000115.1 GCA_012744445.1 Myxococcales bacterium
CCCGCCGCGAGGCGTCGGCCGTGTCGCACCCTTCGGCTACACTCGGCTCGTGGTCACGATCATCCACACCGCCGACCTCCAGCTCGGCAAGGCTTTCGGCGCCTTCGACGACGAGGCGCGCCCGCGGCTCTACGACGCGCGCTTCGACGTCCTCGATCGCATCGCGGAGGTGGCCAAGGCCAAGCACGCCGCGCTGATCGTCGTCGCCGGCGACGTCTTCGATCTCCAGGGCCTCTCCGATCACACGCTCCATCGCGCCTTTGAGCGCATGCGCGCGTTCGAGGGCCCGTGGGTGCTCCTCCCCGGCAACCACGACGCGGCGCTCGCCGACTCGGTGTGGACGCGCGCCCAGCGCATCGGCGCCGTGCCGGCGCACGTCCATCTCGCGCTCCGGCCCGAGCCGCTGCTCTTCGACGACGCGCGCATCGCCCTGCTCCCGGCGCCGCTCACGCAGCGGATGACCCACCACGACGTCACCGCGTGGTTCGACGGCGCGAGCACGCCCGAGGGCTACTTCCGCGTCGGGCTCGCGCACGGCAGCGTGCAGGGCATCCTCCACGAGGGCATCGACTCCCCCAACCCCATCGCGCAGGATCGCGCGGCACGCGCACGTCTCGACTACCTCGCGCTCGGCGACTGGCACGGGCAGCGGGCGATCGATCCGCGCACGTACTACGCGGGCACGCCCGAGCCCGATCGCTTCCGCCACGAGTCCTGGGGCCGCGTCCTCGCCGTCGAGCTCGATCGACCGGGCGAGCTCCCGCGCGTGGAATCCGTCGAGGTCTCACGCTTCCGGTGGCGCACCATCGAGGCGGAGCTCGCCGTCGAGAGCGACCTCGACGCATTCGTGGAGACGCTCGAGGCGATCACGCCCCGAGACGTGCTCGAGATCGAGCTCCGCGGCTCCGTCGATCTCGCCTCCCGATCGCGGCTCCTCTCCGCGCTCGAGCGCGCGCGCGGCGTGGCCGCGGGCCTCCGCGTCGAGCTCCAAGGCCTCCGCACACGACCTTCGGCCGAAGACCTCGAGCGGCTCGCCGCCGACGGATACGTCGGGCGCGCGCTCGCCGCGCTCCGCGACGGAACCTCGGGCGCGACCCCCGAGATCGCCGAGGACGCGCTAATCCTCCTCGCCGACGTCCTCGCCTCGACGAGGCCCGCATGATCCTCGAACGCATCTCCCTCCGCGAGCTCAAGCGCTTCGTCGAGCCGATCACGCTCGACGGGCTCACCCCCGGGCTGAACCTCTTCGTCGGACCCAACGAGGCCGGCAAGAGCACCATCGTCGAGGCGATCCGCGCCGCCTTCTTCGAGCGATACCGCACGTCCAAGGCCACCGACCTCTTCCCCTTCGGGCTCTCGGGCGCCTCGCCCACGATCGAGCTCGAGATGGAGCTCGACGACGGCCGGTACACGCTCGTGAAGACGTTCGGGAAGCGCGCCGGCTGCGTCCTCTCGGGGCCCACGGGCACCCTGCACGACGCCGAAGCCGAGGAGTTCCTCGCAGCCAAGCTCGGCTTCTCGATGCCGCTACGCGGCCAGAGCAAGTCGGAGCACTGGGGCCTCCCCGGGCTCCTCTGGGTGACCCAGGGCACGACCCAAGAGCTCACCGAGCCCATCTCGAACGCGCAGCGCTACCTCGACGAGATCCTCCGCGATCCCTTGTCGGCCTCGGTCACGCTGACGCCGGGCGACGTCATCCTCGACAAGGTGCGCGCGATGCGAAACGCGCTCCTCACGGCCGGCAAGGGGCAATCCACGGGCGAGCTCCGCGCGGCGCAGGAGGCCGTGCGCGAGCTCGAGGCGAGGATCGCCGAGCTCGAGCCGCGGATCCGTGAACATGCGAGCGCGGTCGATCAGCTCGGCGAGCTCCGCAAGGAGTACGAGCGGCTCGCCGAGGATCGGCCGTGGCTCGATCTCCGCAAGCGCGCCGCCGAGGCCGCCGAGGCGATCCGCGCGATCGAGCCGATGCACCGCGAGCTCGAGGGCGCGCGGAAGATGGCCGACGCCCTCCGGCAGCGCATCGAAGGGTTCGACGAGCGCCGCCGCGAGCTCGAGGAGCTCGAAGCGGAGCGGGCGCAGTCCGACGAGATCGTCGAGAAGAAGCGTGGACACCATACGGAGACGACTGGGCTCCTGAAGCGCGCGGAGGCGCGGCTCGCCGAGGCGCAGGAGGCGCTCGCGGCGGCGCAGCGCGCGTCCAAGCGCGCGCGAGAGGCGGGGCGGCGGCTGCGGATCGAGCAGGATCGCGACGATCTCACGAGGCTCCGCGCCGAGCTCGAGAAGAACCTCGAGAAGGCGCGCGAGCTCGCCGACTCGCTCTCGCGCGCGAGGGTTACGCTCGAGGCGAGCCGCGTCACCCCCGCCGTCCTCGCCGAGCTGAAGGGCGTCGCCAACAAGCTGCACGAGAACCACCTCCTCCTCGACGCGGTCGCGACCGTCGTCGAGTACGCGATCGAGCCCGATCGGCGCGTCTCGCTCGGCGAATCCACCCTCCAAGGCCAAGGCGAGGTGCGCCTCCACGAGGCGACCGCGATGGTCGTGGCGGGGGTGGGTCGTTTCGTGATCAAGCCGGGCGGACGCGACCTCGCGGCGCTCCGCGACGAGGGCCTCCGCCTCGAGCGCGAGCTCGAGGCCCGCCTCGCGGAGGTCGGCGCGGTCTCGCTCGACGACGCGGAGGCCAAGGCCGCGGCGCGTCGAAACGCCGAGGGCGCGGCGCACGAAGCCAAGCAGATGCTCGCCCTGCTCGCGCCCGACGGAACCGACGCCCTCGCGGCCAAGCTCGCCGGGGTCGTCGCGCGCATCGCCGAGCTGGACCACGAGCTCGCCACGCTCTCCCCCGATCCCGAAGCACCTTCGCTCGATCGAGCCGAGAGCGAGGAGCGGAACGCCTCCGGCATCTACGAGACCTGCCGCAAAGTGCTCGAAGATGCGCGCCTCGCCGAGGGACGCGCGCGGATCGAGGCAGAGACGGCCGCGCGCTCCGTCGAGGAGCTCGAAAAACGCCTCGCCGAAGCCCGAGCGAGGGCGGAGAAGGACGAGGACGCACGGCGCGAAGCCCAGGAGGAGCTCACCAAGCTCGAGGCGAGCATCGCCAAGTTGGAGCGCGACCTCGCCGCCGCCTCGCCGGAGACGCTCGCGCAGGACGTCGAGCGCCTCGAAAAGAGCGCGAGCGCCCAGGAGAGCCGCTACCACGACCTCTCCAAGAGGATTACCGGCCTCGAGTCCCAGCTCGAAGCCCTCGGCGCGCTCGGGCTCGAGGAGCAGCACGCCACGCTGAGCGCCAGCCTCGAGCGGGCAAGGCTCCGCCTCGGCGAGCTCACGCGGCGGGCGAGCGCGCTCGATCACCTCCTCGAGGTCCTCGAGCGCGAGAAGCGCGCGCTCACCTCGAGCATCCGCGCGCCGCTCGAGGAGAAGCTGCGGCGCTATACGCGGCACCTCTTCGAGGCCGAGGTCGAGTTCGGCGACGATCTCGCGCCCACCCGCGTCAGCCGCCGCTTCGGGCAGGCCGCCGAAGAGGCCACCTTCGACAAGCTGAGCTACGGAGCGCGCGAGCAAGTCGGCCTCCTCCTCCGCCTCGCCTACGCCGACCTCCTCGCCGAGGCCGGGCGGCCCACGCTGATCCTCCTCGACGACGCCCTCGTCCACACCGATGGCGCGCGCCTCGAGGCGATGAAGCGCGCGCTCTACGACGCGGCCACGCGGCATCAGATCCTCTTCTTCACCTGCCACCCCGAGCGCTTCGACGATCTCGGGGTGCCGGCGCGCTCGCTCCTGCTCGAGCGGAACGCCGCCTGAGTCGGATCAGGGCACGCCCTCCTCGATGGGGAGGATGTTCGTGAGGTCCTCGTCCGTCGCGATCTCGTAGCCGACGACGTGCTCCTGATCGCCGTAGGTCATCGTGTAGAAGCCGCCGGCCGCGACGCCGTTCCGCACCTCGAGGTCGCCGTAGTCGATCGCCACGCGGAGGAACGGCGTCTCGCCATCGTCCGGGCGGAAGAAGTCCACGTCGAGGATGCCCTCCATCATTCCGTTGCCGGCCGTGTCCGACTTGGTGAGCTGGAGGCCGCGGATGACGATCCCGCCGAGGTCCTGGAAGTCCACGTAGTCGAAGTGCGCCGTGGGCGAGAACAGCGACTCGAGCGAGACGATGAACTCGCCCGACACGAGGCCGTTGAACGTCGTCGCGTTGTTCACGTACGTCGTCATGCCCCCGCTCCCGAAGGTCGCCACGCGCGCCTGCGAGGTGAACATCGGGAGGTTGAACAAGCGGAAGATGTCCTTGGCCCCGCCCGGCGCCTCGGGATCCGCGGCGGCGGGATCGAGCCGCGCGATGACCTCGCCGATCGGCGTGAAGCGCCTCGCCTCGCCGTCGAACGCGACGACGAGCCCGACGCCGTCGCGGCGGAGGTCGACGTCGTGCCGCGTCGGGATCTCGAAGTCGATCCGATGGGCCCCCTTGCGTCGGAGGACCTTCAAGTCTGGCTCGTAGTCGAAGGCGTTCTCGTGTCCGAAGGTCACCTCGAAGCCGCCGCCGCGCACGGCGAGCGCGCCGAGGAGGACGCGCGTGGAGCTGTCGTGCTGCACGCGGGCCAACGTGAAGCAGACCGAGCCGTCGCCGATCTCAAGCGCCGGGTCGTCGAGATCCGTCACGCCGACGACGAGCACCTCCGTCGCCCCCTCGACGGAGCGGACCCAGGTGGTCTGCGCGGCGCAGGCCACGACGGCGTCCTTCTCGCGGCCGAGCGGGTAGACCCCCGCCTTGTCACATCCCCCCGACCAAGATGCCAATACTCCGATTATCATCGAGACGTAGCGGAAGTTCATCGCTCGACGGATCCCCCTCCTTCCCCGGATAGGAGACTAGACCAGTTCGGCTTCGGAGCGCACTCCCCTCCCCTCCAGGATGTCCTCGGGCCTTCTCGCGAAAACGGAAGAATTCCACGCTACTGCGCGGCCGGGACACCCCTCGGGGGGATGGATTATGCTCCCGCGATGCGAATCCGAACTCATCTTTCCATCTTCGCCGCGCTCTCCCTCCTCGCGGCGCAGGGCTGCGGCGGCGGGCTCCAGGTCCGCCTCGTCAACGCAGTCACCGACCAGCCGAGCAACGTCGCGATGTTCTTCACCGTCGACACCAAGGACGGAGAGCCCGTGGGCGGCCTGGCGGTCGAGAACTTCGCCATCTACGAGGACGGCGGGCTCGTCTCCGTCGCGGAGAGCAAGCAGACGATCATCAACCCCGAGGTCGCGGCCGAGCACTTCACCCTCCTCCTCGTGGACATGAGCGGCTCGGTGACCGAGAGCGACGACGTCCACCTCATCGCCGAGGCGGCGACGCGCTTCACCGCCGCGCTCTCCACCGATCAGCGCGTCGCGGTCTACGCCTTCGACGGCAGCGAGGAGATCTTCGAGATCCAGTCCTTCGTGCGTCACAGCGGCGAGGGGCAGGCGCGCGGCGTGGGTCGCCTCGGCAGCTTCAAGACGCGCGATCCCAGCACCAACCTCAACGGCGCGCTCGTGAAGGCGGTCGAGGTCACCCAGCAGGCGATGGCCATGTCCGAGGCGCCGCTCACCTTCGGCACGATCGTCGTGTTCACCGACGGCACCGACCGCGCGGCGCGCGTCTCCGCGCGCGAGATGCAGCGCACGCTCGATCGCTCCGGCCTCGAGGTCTTCGCGATCGGCGTCGGCTCGGAGATCGACGAGAAGACCCTCTCGCAGATCGGCCTCACGGGTTACGTCCTCATCAACGATATCGAGGAGGTGGTGAGCGCCTTCGAGGCGATCTCGGAGCGCATCATCGGCATGACCAAGCGCTTCTACCTCCTCAGCTACTGCAGCCCCGCCCGCGCCGGCACGCACAAGGTCACGGTCGAGGTCTCGCACGAGGGCAAGCGCGGGAGCGCCACCTACGAGTTCGACGCGGCCGGTTTCGGCCCGAATTGCGACCCGAACCGCATCCCCGACTTCGGCGACGGCCCGGGCGTGACCACGGGAGGTCGCGGCCGCTCCAAGTCGATGCGCATCCGCGTCGAGTGATCCTCAGTCGTTCGCGGCCCGCTCGGGCCGCGGCGCGGCGCCGAAGCGCACGAGCTCGAGCAGCTCTTCCGAGCTCACCGCGCCGATCGCGTCGGCGCCGTCGAGGATGCCCTGCGCGAGCTCTCGCTTCTTGGCGTGGAGCTCGAGCACGGCCTCCTCGATGGTGTCCTGCGCCACGAGGCGCACGACGGTGACGGGCTCGACCCGCCCGAGCCGGTGGGCGCGGTCGCTCGCCTGATCTTCGGCGGCCGGGTTCCACCACGGATCGAGGTGGATGACGTAGTCGGCCGCGGTGAG
>JAAYBZ010000011.1 GCA_012744445.1 Myxococcales bacterium
CGCGAGTCGCGCTCGTCGTCGGGACGCGTGACGAGGAGCTGCCCGTCCTCGAGCTTGACCTCGATGGGCGCGGGCACCTGGTGCACGAGCTCGCCCTTCGGGCCCTTGACGGTGATCTGCTGCCCGTCGAGGTCGATGGTGACCCCGGCGGGGACGTCGATGGGGAGACGACCGATACGAGACATGTCAGCTCACCACACGTAGGCGAGGACTTCCCCGCCCACGCCCTTGCTCGTCGCTTCCTTGTCCGTGAGGAGCCCGGAAGACGTGGACAGGATCGCGACCCCGAGGCCGCCGAGGACCTTCGGGATCTCCGTGGACCGCGCGTACACGCGCAGGCCCGGCTTCGAGACCCGCTTGAGGCCGGCGATCGACCGCTCGCGGTTCGGGCCGTACTTCAGCGTGATCGTGAGCGTCTCGCCCACCCGGTCGGGCGCGACCGCGAAGTCCGCGATGTAGCCCTCCCGCTTGAGGATCTCGGCGATGCGCGCCTTGAGCTTGCTCGCCGGCAGGGACACCGTGTCGTGGTGCGCCCCGTTCGCATTGCGAAGGCGAGTCAGCATGTCGGCGACCGGATCAGTCATCGTCATGGTTGTTGCTTCTTTCTCGTCGGTTCCGGCTCGGGGTCCGCCCCGGCCGGCCTGTGCGATCTCAGGCCTGCGGGTCCGCAGACTTGAAGGGGAAGCCGAGCGCCTTGAGGAGCGCACGGCCTTCGTCGTCGTTCTTCGCCGTCGTGACGACGGTGATGTCGAAGCCGCGGACGCGGTCGATCTTGTCCTGGTCGATCTCGTGGAAGATCGACTGCTCGGTGACGCCGAACGTGTAGTTGCCGCGGCCGTCGAACTGACGCGGCGAGAGACCGCGGAAGTCGCGGATCCGGGGCAGCGCGAGGGTCACGAGGCGGTCGACGAACTCCCACGCGCGGTCGCCGCGCATGGTGACGTGCGCGCCGATCGGCATGCCGTCGCGGAGCTTGAACTGCGCGATCGACTTGCGCGCGGCGGTGACCTGCGGCTTCTGGCCCGTGATGAGCGAGAGGTCGCGGATCGCGCCCTCGATCACCTTCGAGTCGCGCGCGGCCTCGCCGACACCCGTGTTCACGACGACCTTCACGAGTCGCGGGACCTGGTGCGGGTTCGTGAAGCCGAACTCCTCGGTCAGCGCCGGGATGATCTCCTCACGGTACTTCTGCTTGAGGCGCGGCTGGATTCGGCCAGCCGGCGCGGCAGTCGTGGTGCTCATGGTGCTCAGTTCTCCTCGACGGCGGCCTCGGCCGCCTCGTCCGACTTCTTGGACGTCGACTTCTTCGCGGCCGGCTTCTCCGGCTTCGCGGTGTAGCGCGACTTCTTGTACACGCGCTGCTTCTCGCCGTCGACGATCGCCGTCCCGACACGGGCCGGGGCCTTCGTGTCCGGGTCGACGAGCGCGACGTTCGAGATGTGGATGGGCGCCTCGAGTTGCTCGATGCCGCCCGTCTTCGTGCCGCGCTGCGTCTGGCCGACCTTGACGTGCTTCGTCGCGAGGTTGA
>JAAYBZ010000116.1 GCA_012744445.1 Myxococcales bacterium
GTGATGGAGCGCGACCTCCAGAAGACGTCGTGGATCGGCGGCGCGCTGGTGATCGCGTGGCTCCTCGTGCAGTTCCGCGGTCTCCGCCCCCTCGTGCTGCTCCTCCTCCCGCTCGCGACCGGCGTGCTCACGACGCTCGGCGTCGTCGGCGTGCTCGGCCTCGAGCTGAACCTCGTGAGCGCCTTCACCTTCGCCATCCTCGTGGGCATCGGCGTCGACTTCGGCGTGCACCTGCTCATGCACTACGGCGATCTGCGGCGCGAAGGCGTGCCGCTCGTGGACGCGCTCGGGCAGGCCATGCTCGAGCTCCGCGGATCGATGGCCGCGGCGGCCTTCACCACGGCCTTCGCGTTCGGGATGCTCACCTTCGCCGAGTTCCGCGGGCTCTCCCAGCTCGGCGGCATCGCGGCGGTCGGCGTGCTCGTCGCCGTGCTGGTCTATCGCCTCCTCGTCCCCCCGCTCGCCATCGCGATGGACGCGCTCGTGGCCGAGAAGCGCTCCCCCGTGCGGGAGCACGCGTGGCTCCGCGCTCGTCCGCCGACCCGTCGCCGATCCGTCGCTACGGCGATCGGCTTCTTCGCCCTGGCCGTCGTGCTCTCCTACTTCGCGAAGGACGCGTCGTTCGAATACGACTTCCGCCGGCTCAACCCGAAGGAGATCGCGCATGGCATCGAGAGCTCGGCCACGATGCACGGCGCCTCGGGCGTCCCGATCTACGTCCTCGCGCACGACGTCACCGAGGCCGCGTCCGTGGCGCGCGAGATCGAGTCGGATCTCGCGCAGGGGTTCACGACGAAGGAGCGGCTCCTCTCGCTCTCGCTCACGAACTTCCTCCCGCCGGACGTCGACGCGCGGCTCGTCGAGATCCGGCGGATGCGCGCGGCGCTCGATCGCATCTGGCCCAAGCTCGACGAGGAGGATCGCGCGCGCCTCGAGGAGGTGCGCGAGCTCGTCCGACGCGACGATCCGATCACGATCGAGCTCCTCCCGGAATTCGTGCGTGATTCGTTCGTCGAGCGCGACGGAACCCCCGGCGCCTTCGCCGTGGTCTACGTGCGCGTCTCGGGCTCCGACGCCGTCTTGATGGAGAAGCTCTCCCGCATCATCCAGCGATTCCGGGAGGCGCACCCGGGCGTCCAGATCGCGGCCCCGGCCGCGGTGGTGGGCGAGATCATGCCGAGCCTCCGCGCCGACGGACCGCTCGTGGTCGGCGTCACGCTCCTCGGGCTCTTCGTCACGACGCTCGTGATCAGCCGCTCCTTGCGGCGGACCATCCTCGTGATCGCGCCGGTGCTCGTCGGCTCGGGCGTCGCCATCGGCCTCCTCGGCCTCTTCGACGTGCGCATCAACTTCTACAACATGCTGATCATCCCGGTGGCGTACGGGATCGGGATCGACGGGGCGATCTACGTGGCCTGGGCGATGGAGGGCCCGCCCGAGACGCGCGAGGCCGCGCTCCGCGTCGCCCGCCGCGGCGTCATCGCCTCGAGCATGACCACGCTGGGCGCCTTCGCGAGCTTCGTCTTCGCGAGCAACCCCGGGCTCACCTCCCTTGGTAATGCGGCTATCATCATGCTGGGCTCGATGTTGGTCGCGACCACCTATTGGCTCCCCGCCGTGTACCGGGCGAGGGAGGCCGCGCCGGGTGGAGCGGAACCCATCGAGACGAGCGCCGGAACCCCACCGCCGGGGTGAACCTCGGAAAAGGTTTCGCAATTTTCCCGAAATGTGGAGAATCGCCCCGAGGGGCCCTTCCGCATGTCGCGAAGCTGTGGTGAGGTCGCCTCCGTTCGGGCTCAGGAGGGCAAGTAGGTGATGCGTTTATCATCCCGGTTTCTGATTCCGCTCCTCGCGACGTTGGGGGCGACCACGGCCGCGTCGGCAGGAGGCTTCGACACCCCCATCCTCTACAGCGCGCGGCACTTGGGCATGGGCGGGACGGCGGTCGCGACCGTCGACGACGCGTCGGCGGGCTTCCACAACCCGGCCGGCTGGGGTGCCATCGGCCGGGCCAACCTCCTCGCCAACTTCTCTCCGATCATGGGATCGCTCCGCTCCTCGCCGGGGCTCTACACCGGCGGGACGGACGACGCGGGCAACCCGCTCGTGGGCACGCCCATCAACGTCACCTCCGAGACGACGTTCGCGCCCTTCTTCCTCCTCGGCGGCGCGGTCCGCGTATGGGATTACATCTCCGTGGGCGCGACGGTCTTCCCCGTGGCCTCCGCCGGCGCCACCTATAACTACCGCACCAACCCTCAGGATCCCGCGACCGAGATCCGCGACTACACCAAGCTCGTCTTCCTCGAGATCGCGCCCGGCGTCGCCTTCAACTACGACAAATGGGGCCTCCGCATCGGCGCGACCTGGCGCATCAACACGGTCTCGCTCGACCGTGAGAAGACCGACTCGCTCGACCTCCACCTCAAGGGCTCCTCGCTCGCCGGCTACCGCCTCGGCGTGCAGTGGGACGTGCCCTGGGTCGAGGGCCTCAGCATCGGCATCCACTACCGCGGCAAGGTGAAGATCCGCGCCGACCTCACCGGCGATCCGCAGCAGGCGAGCATCCTCGTGCCCACCGAGGCCCATCAGGACTGGGTGCTCCCGGCGCGTCTCTCGTTCGGCGCCTCGCACAAGGTCGGCCCCCTGCGGATCTCGGCCGACGCGGAGTACGGCTTCCAGTCGCAGAACAAGCGCGGCGACATCCACATCACCGAGGACGAAGAGGGCCTCGTCGGCATGCTCCCGGAGGACATCCTCGCGCGCGCCACGGCCAACGTCTACGCATGGCAGAACCAGTGGACCCTCCGCGGCGGCGTCGAGTACGGCTTCATGAAGGAGGAGCAGCTCCCCGTCCGCCTCGGCTTCATCTGGGATCAGCGCACCTCGAACCCGGCCTATCCCTCGGCCTTCGGCGCCCCGCCCGGCGCCAACTACGCCATGACGGCGGGCGTCGGCTATCGCACCGACGGCCACCGCGTGAATTTCGCGACGGCCTATCGCTGGGGCAACGCCTCGGTCACGCAGGGGCAGCTCGACAACCCCGACCCCGACCTCGGCTTCTGCGGCTTCTGCGCGCAGCCGGGCAAGTACGTCGTGAAGATGGCCGGTTTCTACCTCGACTACTCCTACGACTTCTGAGGATCACCCATGCGTCGTTCGAACTCCAAGCTGTTCAGCATCCTCGCCTTCGTGGCGGCCTGCGGCATCGTCGCGCCCAACGCGGCCTACGCCGTCGATCCTCCGGCGAAGCACCGTATCGTCTACAACGCGAACGTCGCCGCGCGCGTGAACCCGCTCGGCCTCTTCCTCTTCGGCGACGTGATGATCGCCGAGCGCCTCTTCCGTTCGCGTGACGTGCTGCTCGCGCAGAACCACTTCGCCGTGGGTCTCGCGCCGCAGCTCAGCCCCGCCTTCGCGCGCATCGGCCTCAAGGCCGAGCTCCAGCCGCTCACCATCTTCAAGGTCTGGGCGACCTACGACGTGGGCGGTTGGTTCGGCAGCTTCGGCTTCCTCCAGAGCTTCGCGAGCCCCAACTCCGACTGGAGCGACTCGGGGCACGACCGGCTCGAGGACGCGGGGATCAACCCGCAGGCCGTGATGGGCCACAACCTCACGCTCGGCTCGCAGTTCCAGTTCAAGCTCGGCAACCTCGCCATCCGGAACATCTTCCGCGCCGAGCAGAGCTTCTGGCAGCTCGACCGCACGCGCGCCAACCTCGACGGCACCGTCACGCGCCAGACCGTCTACTACAACTCGATCTGGGACGTGCCCATCGAGTTCGACGGCGGGTGGATGGTCACCAACGACCTCGACCTCTTCTACTTCTTCGGGAGCACCAACTGGATCGCCGCGATCCGTTACAACTGGACGCGCCCGATCTACTCCGACGCGGCCTGGGCGAACGTCGACCCCGACGAGAACCACCGCTCGAACATCATCCACCGCA
>JAAYBZ010000117.1 GCA_012744445.1 Myxococcales bacterium
GACCTCGACCAGCTCGCCAACGTGAGCACCGCGCGGCTCGTGTTCTCCGGTCATCTCTTCGTCCCGGAGCTCACGTACACGATCCAGCTCGCGGTGGCGGCGCGTGACTTCCGCGACGGCGCCGTCTCGCCCATCTTCGACGCCTACCTCGATTGGAAGGGCCACCGCGACGCGAGCGTCCGCGTCGGCCAGTTCTTCGTGCCCTTCGATCGCCTGCGCACGATCCGCGAGTGGGCGCTCCAGACGGCCGACCGTCCGCAGCCGATCACCGAGCTCAACCTCGATCGCGACGTGGGCGTGATGCTCTATTCCGAGAGCTTCCTCGGCGACCGCTCGCCCTTCGCCTACCGCCTCGGCGCCTTCGGCGGCAAGGGGACGAACCTCACGCGCGGGAGCACGCCCGGCGGTCTCCTCGTCGGCCGGCTCGAGCTCCGTCCCCTCGGCCCCATCGACGACGACGTCGAGGGCGATCTCGCGCGTCGGAAGAAGCCCGCCCTCGCGCTCGGCGTGGGCTTCGCGCACGACTTCCGCACCGATCGCCTGCGCGCCACCACCGGCCCCAACTTCGTCGGCGGCACCACGAGCTACACCTACGTGGCCACGGACCTCGTCTTCAAGTGGTACGGCTTCGCGTTCCAGGCCGAGTACCTCCAGCGCCGCTCCTCGAAGAGCGCGATCCGCTCGGTCGACGACGAGGGCGCCGAGGTCCTCGAGTACCCGCAGTCCGGGCGCGGCTACGTCCTCCAGGCCTCGTACGTCTTCGATCCCCCCATCGAGCTCGTCGCGCGCATCGCCCAGCTCTGGGCCATCGGCCGTGAAGACGCCGAGTTCTACGCGCGCACCCAGGATCGAGGGGACGAGCTCGCCGTCGGCACGAACTACTACTTCAGCGGTCACAAGCTGAAGGTCCAGGCGGATTGGATCGCGCGGATGCCGCGCGGCTACGAGCTCGCGCACGCCGACCACCTCGTCCACGTCCAGATCGACGCGACGTTCTGAGGCTCAGGAGTCGGGCATCTGGCAGCAGACGCGGAGCGTCTCGAGCTTTCGTTCGAGCTGCTTCACGCGCTGCTTCGCCGCCTCGAGCTCCTCTTCGAGCGCGGCCACCTTCGCGCGGGAGTCGCCGCTGTTGTCGCGTTGCCGCGAGAGCTCGGCGACGGCCGCGGCGCGCGCCTCGTCGAGCTCCCTCGCGCGCTCGCTCTCGGCGGCGAACGCCTCCGCGAGTCGATCGCGCTCCTCGGTGAGCTCGGCCACGGCGCGCCGCTCCTCCTCGAGGCTCGCGAGGAGCTCCTCGGACGTCGCGCGGAGCGTCTCCACCACCTCGGCGAGCCGATCGCGCTCCGCGCGCAGCTCCTCGTCGCGCGCTTCGAGCTCCTGGAGGCGTGCGCCGCGCGCGAACCAAGGGCGCGCGCAGCCACCGCCGAACGCGACGAGGAGGACGACGAGGAGCCATCGACACGTGTGAAGAAGTTCGTGCATACGGTGACGCGCGCGCGGCGTCCCCTTCGCATAACACGGCGCGGCCAGATGGTGTAGCGCACCCTCACGGACGCGCGTGCTAGGCTCGCGCCGTGCCGTTCGCGCTGCTCATCGCAGGGTCTCCTCCGTTCGAGGCCGCGATCCGCGAAGGGCTCGCGCGCGCGGAGGACGCTACGCGTTTCGTGGCCTACGACGAAGCCCTCCGCGCAGGGGCCGCGATCGCCGTCGTGGCGGCCGAGCACGAGGGTGACGTCGCCGGCCTCGCCCCGCGCGCGAGGCGCCTCCACGAGAGACACATCCCCGTGATCTGGCTCTACCCCGAGCGCGCCGAGACCGCGCTCGGCCGCATCGCCACCGCCGCGTTCCCGGTACGATCCCGCTTCGTCGACGCCGAAGATCCCTATGCCTCCGCGCGTGTCGTGGCCGAGGCCGTGGCCCGCATCGCCAAGGTGGGGAGGACGCTCCGATGAAGCGCGCCCTCGAACGGCACCGGACGCTCTTCTCGAGCAGCCCGCGCGGGGGAAAGAAGATCGAGCGCCGTCAGGGGCTCCGTTGGCTCGTCGACGCCGCGCTCCCGCTCGCCCTCACCTTCGTCGTCGCGGCCATCGCCTTCGCCGTCGACGGCCTCGACGCGAACGGGCGATGGGTGCTCTTCGCCTGCGCCGAGGCCACGGTCCTCTGGTCCACCACGCGCATCGACGCCGCGTACGTCGCGCTCGGCGCGGCGCTCCTCCTCGTGCTCGTCGGCGCGGTCCCGGCGGAGACGCTCCACGACTCGCTCGCCTCCGACGTCGTATGGCTGATGATCGGCGCGTTCATCGTGGGCGGCGCGTTGCGCGACACGGGCGTCACCACGCGGCTCACGCGTGTCCTCCTCGCCCGCGCGCGCACGGTCGCCGGCGCCGCGTTCTGGCTCACCACCGCGATCGTCCCGCTCGCGTTCATCATCCCCTCGACCTCGGCGCGCGCCGCGATGCTCCTCCCCATCTACGAGGACCTCGCGAGCGCGCTCCGCGATCGCCGCGGTCGGCGCGCCTTCGCGCTCCTCGTCCCGAGCGTGATCCTCATCTCCACCGTGGGCAGCCTCGTGGCCGCGGGCTCGCACCTCATCTCCGAGCAGCTCCTCGAGCAGGCCACGGGCGAGACGATCGGCTACCTCCGCTGGCTCGCCTGGGGTGCCCCCTTCGCCGTCGTGACCAGCGCGCTCACGGCGGCGGCGGTCGTCTTCGCCTTCCTCCCCCGATCGCTCCGCTGGCGACCGCTCTCCCTCCCCGCGCCCGAGGAAGGGAAGATCGACGGCGCCGGATGGACGACCATCGCGGTGGTGGCGGTGATGGTCGTGCTCTGGCTCACCACGTCGATCCATCACCTCGACGTCTCCATCGTCACGCTCCTCGGCGCGATCCTGCTCACCGTGCCCAAGGGCGGCGTCATCACCTGGTCGCAGGGCCTCAAGGCCGTGTCCTGGAGCCTCGTCCTCTTCGTCGGCGCGGCGCTCGTCCTCGGCGAGGCGCTCATCGACTCCGGCGTCGGCACCTTCTTGCTCGACAAGCTCCTGCCGCGCGGGCCGGGCGTGGGCGCACAGGCGCCGATCCTCTTCGGCGCGCTCCTCGCGCTCAGCACCGTGACGGCGCACCTCTACATGCCCTCGCACGCCGCGCGCGCCGCGGCCTTCGTGCCGCCGCTCCTCCACCTCGCGTCCTCGGCGGACCTGAACCCGCTCGCCGTGGTCTTCTTCGCGAACCTCGGCCTCGACTACTGCCTCACCTTCCCCATCAGCTCCAAGGCGCTCCTCGTCTATCAACAGCTCGATCGCGAGACCTTCGACGCGGCCGACCTGATGCGGCTCAGCGCCCTCCTCATGCCCCTGTACGCGCTCGCGATGCTCGCGTTCTACTTCGCCTATTGGCGATGGACCGGCGCCGCATTCTGAGGTTCTCGTGACCCTCCGACGAAAGCTGCTCACCCTCCTCACCGCCCTCGCCACCACGGCGCTCCTCCTCGTCGCGGCCGGCTTCTGGGCCACCTCGCGTCAGCAAGCCGCGCACGAGGAGCTCGAGGATCACCTGCTCCGCAGCCTCCTCCTCCAGCGCGTCGACTCGACGGGCCGCGTGCTCCTCCGCGGCCAGTTCGCCGCCGTCGTCGCCGACACGCCCGGCGCCCGCGAGCGATTCGACGCGCTCGAGAAGGGCATCCGCGACGACCTCGCGCAATGGGCCACGATGTCGCTCTCCGAGGACCAGGCCGCCCGCCGCCGCGCGATCGAGGAGGCGTTCGACGTCGCCATCGCGGAGATCCACGCCACGTTCGCCCTCCTCGACGGAGGCCTCCAAGAAGAGGCCTTCGAGCGGCTCATCGACTACGACCGGCGGCAACCCTTCGCTGCCTTCCGCGACGCGACCGCCGCGACCCTCGAAGCCGCGCAGCTGGAGCGCGCCGCGATCCGTCAGCGCGTCGAGCGCACGCGCGAGACGGTGCAGCTCGGCCTCACCATCGCGGCGGTCGCCGTGCTCTCGCTCGTCTTCCTCTTCGGCGCCTACCTCGGGGGCGAGGTCTTCCGCCCGCTCCGCGATCTCAACGCCGCGCTCGACGCCGCCGCGTACGGCGATCGCCGATCTCGCCTCGAGGAAGGCCGCGACGACGAGCTCGGCGAGGTGGCCCGGAGCTTCAACCGGCTGATGGACGCGCTCGAAGACGACGCGACGGGCGAGGATGCGTCCGGCGGCGTGGGGCTGACGGGCGCGCGCGCCGAGCTCCAACGCCGCGTCGTCGCGCTCGACGCGTGGCTGCGCGAGCGCGAGTCGTCGCAGGGCGGGCTCGACGACGAGGTCTCCGCGCGGCTCCGCCAGATCAGCGAGACGCTCGAGCGCGCGATCCGTTTCGCGGCGCCGACCAACCTCACCATGGCGCCGGTGGACCTCGCGAGGCTCGTGCACGACGTGATGGCGAGCTTCGGAGATCTCCTGGCCGCGCGATCCGTCGGCGTGGAGATCGCGATCGATCCCGAGCTCGAGCAGATCGTGGCCGACGGTCCCAAATTGCGCGCCGCGCTCCTCGAGATCGTGCGCGCCTCGATCGACTCGCTCCCGCCGCGCGGAGGACGTGTGGGATTCCGTGCGATCGGTGATCCCGACGACGAGCGCTGGCTCCTCCTCGAGGTCGTCGACGACGGAACACGAGGTGATCCAAGGCGCTACGAACGCGCGCTCGCCGCGCAGAAGGGCGAGCTCGACGAAGCCGGGAACGAGCTCGCGATGGCGTACGACGTGATCGTCTCACACGGAGGCCGTGTGGAGGTCGACGTCACACCAGGAAAGCTCACGCGCACGATGATCCGCCTGCCGATTCGTTGAGGAATTCGGAGACGACACTTGGTCGTCACGCGATCGATCCCTTAGATTGGGACATCCGATCCGGTCGTCACGCGCGCCGCTCTTCCCCTCGAACGCGCGCGGGAAAACTCATGAAGCGGAATCCCTACTCACTCGAGCTCGAGACGGTCGTCGCCGCCTCGCCCCTTCTCGGCCATTTCCTCGAAGACCGCCGCCCGGTCCGCGAGGCGCAGGATCCGGCGCTCGTCCGGCGGATGCTCGAGGCCACGTCCACGCCGCTCGCGAACGACGCGCAGCGACGGCTCTTCGCGGTCGCGCCGCTCGACGTGCTCGTCTCCGACGGCCCTGAGGGCAAGCAATTCCACCTCATCGAGCTGAACGGGACGGGCATCGGCGGCCTCAGCAACCTCCCCGCCGAGGTCGTGGGCCCGATCCTCGACGTCCTCACGGACATGGCCTCGCACGTCGCGGAGCCCGCGCCGCTCTTCGTGCTCGGCGTCTCGGGGAAGGAGTCGAGCGAGCGCCCGCGCCTCAACAAGGTGATGCACGAGAAGTTGCTCTTCGCCGAGGCGCTCGCGCGTGGCCTCCGCCTGCGTCACGGGCGCGGCGAGGTCTTCGCGCTGCCCACCGTGCTCCGCGGGCACCGCCCGTTCGAGGCGGGCGTCCCCGGCGTGGTGCTCGGCTACATGAAGGAGCTCATCGCCGCGATGCGCGTCGACGAGGACGGGCGCCTCTTCCTCGGATCGCGCCCCGTCGCCGGGATGCTCAACGATCGCTTCGTGCTCAACACGCTCGAGCACTTCGCGAACCGCGTCGACCTCAATCGCCTCTTCACGATCAACCGCTGCTTCGTGCCGGGGGCCGACAAGGGCGTCGCCTATCGGCTCATGAACGACTACGTCGTGGCCAACCCGAGCCCGCGGCTCCCCGATCGCGTGGGCTTCGAGATCGTGTACGACCGCGCGACGCTCATCGAGACCGTGCTCGCGTGGGTGCGCGACGGCCGTCAGGTCGTGATCAAGCCGCACGCGACCGGTGTCGGGCACGGCGTCGACTTCTTCCTCCGCCCCGAGCCAGAGGCCTCGATCATCGCGCGGATCGACGAGTCCCTTCAGCTCACCAAGAGCCACTACGGCGCGAGCGAGGGCGCCTTCCCCTACACGGTCTGCGACTTCATCGACGCGTGCATCATCGCGCACCCGGAGCACCCGCTCCATGGGCACAAATACGAGCTGCGCATCGTGGTCTTCCAGGACGACGGAGTGCTCCGCGCCCTCCCCTCCATCGTGAAGGTGGCCTCCTCGCGCTACGACGCGACGAACCCGGCGCGCGACGCGCTCATCAACAACGTGACCGCGGCCACGGAGCGCGGCGCCGAGGGCACGGACTTCATGCTGCCGCTCACGCACCCGCGCACGCTCGAGCTCCTCGGCATCGACTTCGAGGAGCTCGTCGAGGTCTCGGCCTGCCTCACCCGCTTCGTCGCCCACGTGATCGGCGAGATCCAGCGCGTGCCCTCGGAGTTCGGGCTCCCCGCCGACGACTTCCAGGGCCGGATCTTCACGCCTTCGGCGGCCGAGTGAGGGAGGCGGGAGCGCGACGCCGATGTTGAGTCGCTTGCTTCACCTCGAGGGAGACGAGCTCAAGCGCCTCTGGCCGTTCTTCGGGCTCTACTTCCTCCTCTTCTGCCTCCTCAGCATGGCCGACGGGCTCTCCCTCGCGCTCTTCGTCAAGCGCGTGGGCGCCGACGCCCTGCCTCGTTATTACGCGCTCACCGCCGCCGCGAATCTCGCGATGATCGGGCTCTACGTGGCGCGCGCCGAGCGCCTCGGGAGCGCCAAGACCTTCCAGCTCATCCTCGCGATGACGGGCGCGACCTTCCTCGGCGCCTACCTCTCCATCGAGGGCATCGCGGGCGGCGCGGGCCGCGCCTACGGCGTCCTCTTCGCGGCGCGCGAGGTGGCCTACACGCTCCTCGTGATGCACTTCGGCACCTTCCTCCAGGACTACTTCACGCGCCTCGAGATGAACCGCGTGCTCATGGTCGTGTACTCCGGAGGACGCGTCGGTGGCATCGCGGGCGGCGCGCTCCTCGAGACGCTCGCCACGCGCTTCGACCTCTCGAGCGCGCTCCTCGCCTGCCTCGTCCTCGTGGCGGCCTCGATGCTCGTCGTGTCGATGACCGCGCGGTTCCAGCGGCCGGTGGAGTCCGAGGCCGACGAGCGCTCGGACGAGGGCCTCGTGCGCGACGCCTCGATCGAGGAGCTCGAACGGCGCGCGCTCACCTCGCTGCGCGGCTTCGTCGTCTTCGCGTGGCGGTCGCCGCTCGTTCGCTGGACGAGCATCTCCTCGCTCGTCTTCATGATCGCGCGCTGGGTGTTGAACTATCAGTACAACACCTTCTTCGAGACCCACTTCGGCTCCGATGTGGAGCTCGCCGCCTTCATGGGTCGCTACACCACGATCGCGCTCACGATCTCGCTCTTCCTCCAGCTCTTCGTGATGAGTCGCCTCATCCGCGCCATCGGCCTCAAGTCGTCGAACCTCGTGTACGGCGTGCTCGTCTCGATCTCGCTCGGCGCCAACGCCCTCCACGTGGGCCTCGCCCAGGCCGTCGCGAGCCGCGCGCTCGAGACCGAGCTCCGCTTCGGGCTCCGGAACCCGGTCAACCAGCTCATCATCAACAAGCTCTCCAAGGCGCTCCGCGTCCGGGTGCGCGCCTTCAGCCTCGGCGTGCTCATCCCCGTGGGCACGCTCCTCAGCTCGGGCGCGCTCGCCCTCCTCGCGGGCTTCGGTGGTACCCTCATCGGCGTCTTCGGCGTCTTGGTCGGCGCCGTGTACTGGGGGAGCTGCGTCGGGGTGAATCGATCGTTCCACGAGGCCAAGGAGACGCGCGGGGTGGTCGCGCCACAGCGGGAGGCGACGTGACGCTCCGCGTGGTCGTCGCGCCCTCCAGCTTCAAGGAGAGCCTCTCCGCCGAAGCCGCCGCGCTCGCCATCGAGGTCGGCGTGAAGCGCGCCGCGCCCGACGCGAGCGTCGTGCGCATCCCCATCGCGGACGGCGGCGAAGGCTTCGCGCGCACGCTCACGCGCAGCGCCGACGGCGAGCTCCGCGAGGCCTCGGTGCGCGGCCCGCTCCGCCGAAGACGGCGCGCCCACTACGGGATGCTCGGCGATCACGAGGCCGTGGTCGAAGCGGCCGCGGCCATCGGCCTCCGCCTCGTCCCCCGGCACGCGCGCAACCCCCTCCGCGTGAGCAGCGAGGGCGTGGGCGAGCTGATCCTCGCGGCCCTCGACGCAGGGGCGAAGAAGATCACGCTCGGCTGCGGCGACACGGCGAACAACGACGGCGGTTTCGGGCTCGCGCGCGCGCTCGGCGTGCGATTCCTGGATTCGCGGGGACGGGCGCTCGAGCCGCGGGTCGCCGCGCTCACCGAGCTCTCGTCCATCGACCTCTCGGGCGTCGATCCGCGTCTCCGCGCGATCGAGCTCGAGGTGGTCTGCAACCCGATGTCGCTCCTCACGGGCCCGTGCGGCACCTCGCGCATCTTCTCGCCCTACAAGGGCGCGACGCCGCCCGTCGTGGAGATCCTCGACGCGGCCCTCACGCGCCTCGCGGCGGTCGTCGAGGCCCAGGTCGGGGTCTCCGTGGCCACGATGCCCGGCGCGGGCTCGGGCGGCGGCATGGCGGGCCTCCTCCACGCCCTCTTCGGCGCGCGTCTCACACCGCGCTTCGAGCTCATCCTGGGGCGGCTCCCGCTCGACGCGGCGCTCGCCGAGGCCGACGTGGCCTTCACCGGCGAGGGCGCCATCGACGAGACCACCGTCATGGGCAAGGTCCCCTACGAGGTCGCGCGGCGCGCGGCGGCCCGTGGCGTGCCCGTCATCGCGCTCGTGGGGCAGGTCGGCCCGGGCGCCGAGCGGAGCCACGCGCACGGCGTCACGGCGATCCTCCCCCTCGGCCGCGACGAGCGCCCCATCGAAGAAGCCCTCCGCAGCGCGCGCGCCGATCTGGCGCGGACCGCCGAGCACGCGACGCGCCTCCTCCTCGCGTCGCGACGGGTCGAGCGTCAGCGCGAGGCAGCCTCGCGGTAGCGCGACCACTCGATGCCGAGCTTGCGCATCCGCGCCCGCAGGGTGTGCGGGTTGATGTCGAGCAGCTTCGCGGCGCCGAAGGGTCCCTCGATGCGCCCGTGGCACGCCTCGAGCGCGCGCGTGATGTGTGCGGCCATCGCCTCGTCGAGCGTGGGGATGGTCTCGCCCAAACCGGGACGGATGGGTTCCGGCGGCGCGATCCGCGGCGGCGGGGTATTGGCCTCGACGCCCTTGGGCTCGAGGGCCGTGGCGCCGAGCGCGGCCGCCACCTCGAGCTTGCGCCCGTTGCCGAGGATCGCCGCGCGCTCGATGACCGCGGCGAGCTCGCGCACGTTGCCTGGCCACGAGTAGCGCTGGAGGAGCTCGATGTCGGCCGGGCTCGGCACGAGGCTCACGCCGTTCAAACGCCGACCCGCCTTGGCCGCGAACTCGGCCGCGAGCGCCGGGATGTCCTCGAGCCGCTCGCGGAGCGCGGGCAGGCGGATGGGGAAGATGCTCAAGCGGAACCAGAGGTCGCCGCGGAACGTGCCCTCCGAGACCATGCGCTCGAGATCGCGGTGCGTCGCCGCCACGATGCGGACGTCGACGTGGATGGTCTGGTGGCCGCCGACGCGCTCGAGCGTTCCGTCCTGGAGCACGCGGAGGAGGCGGACCTGCGCGGCGAGCGGGAGCTCACCGATCTCGTCGAGGAAGAGCGTCCCGCCGTCGGCGCGCTCGAACCAGCCCTTGCGCGTGCCGGTCGCGCCGGTGAAGGCGCCCTTCTCGTGACCGAAGAGCTCGGAGTCGACGAGGTCGGGCGGGATCGCGCCGCAGTTGACGCGGACGACCGGGCCCTTGGCGCGGCGGGATCGCGCGTGGATCGCGCGCGCGATGACCTCCTTGCCGGAGCCGGTCTCGCCGAGGATGAGCACGGGCGCGTCGGTGGGCGCGACCTGCTCGACGCGCTCCATCACCTGACGCAGGCCGCCGGTCTCGCCGATCACCGCCTCGCTGATGTCCTGGCGGCCGAGCTTGGAGAGGAGCGCGTCGCGATCGGCGACGAGGGCCTCGCGCATCTGCGCGAGCTCGTTCAAGCGCTGGTCGTTCTCGAAGGCCACCGTGAGCGGTGCGCAGAGGAGCGCGAAGCGCCCCACGTCGAGGGCGCGCGCCGCCACCTCGTCGGAGAGCCAGAGGAGGGCCACGCCGACGGGCTCGTCGCGGCTGACGAGCGGCGCCGCGACCACGTCGTCGGCGAGCTCGCTCTGGACGAGCGCGCGGCCGAGCGTGGGATCGAGCGCCGAGACCCGCGCCACCTCGCTCCCCAGGAGGAAGCGATGGAGGGCGCGCTCTTGGTGCGGCTCGAGCTCGGTGCGCGTGGGGAATCGGAGGTCGCCGGCGCGGGCCTCGGAGGCCACCGCGACGGTGTCGAGCCTCGCCGGGTTCCGGTCGAGGCGCCGGATGAGGAGCGCTTCGACGGGAAATTGCTCCCGGAGCACCGAGAGAATGCGCCGGAGCGATTCCTCGAGCTCGAGGTGCTGCCCGACTTCGCGCCACAGCTGCGCTTCCAGGCTCATCGCGCTTCCTTCACTCCTCGTCGAGGCCATCTCGACGTCAACGTATCATATTTCATGGAAATTCCAGGTGATATGATGGGTTGACGGCTCACCCATTGACGACCTTGGGGTACGCGCGCGCCGAGGTGACTTCGATGTTGATGCGCGCGCCAGGCGCAAGTCCCTTGAGGAGGCTGCTCCGCCGCGGGAACTGCGCGACGAGCGCGCCGGCCCCGTCGATGTCGGCGTGGACGCGGACCCGGTCGCCGAGGACCACGACGCGCCGGACGGTGCCGACGCCGGGGTCCTCCCGCCAGAGCTTGAGATCGTAGGAGCGCACGACGAGGTTCACGTTGGGCGCATCCGTCATGGCGGCCGTCACCTCGGCGCGGAGCGCGCCCGACACGGCCACGCCATCGACGAGCTGCGCCGGGAAGACGTTCACCTCGCCGACGAAGCGCGCCACGTATTCCGTGGCCGGCTCGTCGAGGATCTCCGCGGGCGTGCCCATCTGCTCGAGCTTGCCGCGGTGGATGACGATCACGCGGTCGGCCACCGAGAAGGCCTCGTCCTGATCGTGGGTCACGAAGATGGAGGTGACGCCCACCTCGTCGTGGAGGCGGCGGAGCCACTGACGGAGCTCCTCGCGGACCTTCGCGTCGACGGCGCCGAAGGGCTCGTCGAGGAGGAGGACCTTGGGCTCCGGCGCGAGGGCGCGGGCGAGCGCCACGCGCTGGCGCTGGCCGCCCGAGAGCTGGGAGGGATAGCGCTTCTCGAGACCGGCGAGGCCCACGAGCTCGAGGAGCTCACGCGCGCGCTTCGAGGACTTGTCCTTGGGCACGCCCTGCACGTCGAGGCCGAAGGCCACGTTCTGCTCGACCGTGAGGTGTCGGAAGAGGGCGTAGTGCTGGAAGACGAAGCCCACCTGCCGCATGCGCGCGTGGACGTTGGTGGCGTCCACGCCGTCGAAGTGGACGCGGCCCGAGTCGGGCGATTCGAGGCCGGCGAGGATGCGCAAGATGGTGCTCTTGCCGCTGCCGGACGCGCCGAGGAGCGCGACGAGCGAGCCGCTCTCCACCTCGAAGCTCACGTCGTCGACCGCGAGGAAGTTGCCGAACCGTTTGACGAGGTGCTCCGCGCGAATGTTCATCTCATTTCTCCCGGCGCGTCACCGCGTGGGTGCGCCGCTTGAGGACCTCGAGCACCAGGAGGAGCGCGATGCTCGCGAGGGCGAGCACGGCGGCCATGCCGTAGGCGCTCGCGAGGTCGCGTTCTTCGATGGCGTCGTGGATGAAGGTCGTGGCCGTCTGGGTGTGACCTGCGATGCTGCCGCCGAGCACGAGCACGGCGCCGAACTCACCGAGCGCGCGCGCGGCCGTCATCATCAGGCCGTAGCTGAGCGCGACGCGGATGTTGGGGAGCGTCACGCGGAAGAAGGTCTGGAGCGGGCTCGCGCCGAGCGTCACGGCGGCCTCTTCTTCGCTCGTGCCGATCTCCTCGAGCACGTACGCCACCTCGCGCATGGCGAAGGGCAGCGTGACGAAGAGCGTCGCGAGCAGGAGCGCTGGGAAGGAGAAGAGGATCTTCACGCCCGCCGCGTCGAGCACGGGCGCGAGCACGCCGTCGCGGCCGAGCAAGAGGATGAAGGCGAGGCCGATCATCACCGGTGAGACCGCGAGCGGCAGATCGCAGAGCGCGTCGAGGTAGCCGCGCGCGAAGTGGCGGTGCCGCACGATGTAGATCGCGCCGAGCGTGCCGACGACGGCGTTGATCGCCACCGCGAGGGCCACGAGCGCCACCGAGTTCCAGAGCGCGCTGAGCGCCGTGGGCGTCCCGAGCGCGCGGACGATCTCCGCGAAGCCCACGTCCACCGTCTCCATCGCGAGCGCGACGAGTGGCGCCACGAGCACCACGCCGAGGTAGAGGAAGACGACGCCGAGCAGGAACGCCCGGAAGACCCCCGATCCGTGCGAGGCGGCCTTCTTCGCGGCCTCGGCGCGATCGGCGGGCACGGCGAGCTCGATGGGGCGCGTGGTGGTGGACTCAGCGGGTTGCATTGCGGGCCCCCGTTCGGTTCTCGAGGAAGCGCGCCAGGCCGTGGAGGCCGAGGGCGAAGGCGAGCAGGACCA
>JAAYBZ010000118.1 GCA_012744445.1 Myxococcales bacterium
GATGGCACGAAGCGAGCGCGCGGCGCCGTGAGCGCACCCTTCTGCCCGTGAGGACGATGGGGCCATGACGATGAGCGTCTCAAAGGCAGTCAAAGCGGTGGTCGCCGCGCTGGGAGCGTTTCTCGCCCTCGGCGAGGCGTCGGCGCGAGCCCAAGAGACGCCATCGACTGCCGCTCGCTGGCTCACGCCCGAGGCCGCGCCGGATCGCGTGGCCTTCGATACCGGCGCGGGTTTCGTGCCCGGGGACTCGAGCTGGATCCTCCTGAACGCCGAGATTGATCACCAGAGCGGATTCATCGCCCGCTCCACGTTCTCCCTCGACGTGCGCGATCCTGAGCGGCCCCGCGAGGCATTCGGAAGCCTCTCGCTCGGCTATCGATGGCGTGGTCGCTACGAGCTCGGTTTGTCCGGACTCGTGGCGGCTGGGCCGGGCTTGCAACGAATGTGGGCGGGCGGTCCCGGGGCGTTCGTGGGGTTCGGCACCCCGGAGGGGCTCAGGCTCACGCTGACGGTCTTCGGGATGGTGTTGGGATCGCTCGATCCGTCAGGCAGGACGAGCGCGCTCGCACTCCCCTACGAGCTGCAAGTCCCCGTGCTCGTCCGCGACCACGTTCGTCTCTTCGTCGTGAACCGAGGCTTCTTCACCTTCTCGACGCCGGAGGTCTTCGTCCATCGGTCCGAGCTTCACGCGTTGATCGCCGATCGATGGCGCGTCTTCGGCGGCGTGCTCATCGACTACGACGGGGTCGGCGGCGTCTTCGGTGTCGGGATGCGGCTCGGGCGACGCTGAGCGCTCCGAGCCCGACGCTCGGAGCACGAACGTTCTGGCCGCCGTCTCGGGCTCCGCTCCGCGGCGGTCGCTGCGATTTCTGCGCATCGGTCGGTCGATCGAGGGGGCCCCTTCGGACGTGAGATGTTATGAGCCGACGATGCGAAAGATGCCCACGATGTATTGGGCGCTTCTCTTGCTCGCCGGATGCGGGAAGGATGGGAGCGTCGATCCGGACAGCGGTGACGACGCGTGCCGCGTCATGTGCGGTGCGAGCTGCGTGGATACGGACTCCGACGTACGCCACTGCGGCGCGTGCGATCGCGACTGCACCGCGCTCGAAGGCGTGCTCGCCGAGGAAGTTGCGTGCGTGGAGGGCGCCTGCGTCATCGACGGCGCCTGCGCTCCCGATCGCGCCGACTGCGACGGAGACGTCGAGAGCGGCTGCGAAGCGGATCTGACGAAGCCCGAGACCTGCGGCGCGTGCGAGACGGCGTGCTCGGACCCGACGCCCGCGTGCACGATGGACGAAGAAGGACGCTGGGCCTGCTCGCGCGAGTGCATGGCACCCACCGCCGACCTGTGCGGCGACGCGTGCGTCGACGTCCTGACGAGCGTCGAGCATTGCGGTGCATGCGACGCCGGGTGTCCCGCGCCCGACAACGCCGACCCGACCTGCACCGACGGAGAGTGCGACTTCGAATGCGAAGCCGGCTTCCACCGCTGCGGCGACGCCTGCGTCGCGGACGACTCCGTGCAGAGCTGCGGTAACTCGTGCACCCCGTGCCCCGTGCCCGCAAATGGCGCGGCCACCTGCGATGGGACGAGCTGCGGCTTCACGTGCGACACGGGCTACGTGCCGTCCGGGAACACCTGCGTCCCGCTGCCGACGGTCGTGACGATCACGGCGACCGACGACCAGGCGGTCGAGGGCCCGAGCGATACCGCGACCTTCCGCGTCGCGCGCACCGGCCTCCTCACCTCGTCGGTCACCGTCCATCTCGAGGTCCACGCGTCGAGCACGGCGACGGTGGAGACGGGCCGCCCCCTTCCGGTCGACGTCGTCTTCAACGCGCCGGCCGCCCATACTGGCCGCGCCGTGGACGTCGTGATCCCCGCCGGTGCGACCGACGTCACCTTCACCGTGAGGGCAATCGTCGACGATCACGCAGAGCTCGACGAGACCCTCCGCCTCGATATCGTCTCGGACTCCGCCTACGAGATCGGCGCCAGCGCCAATGCCACCATGACCATCGTGGGCGGCGGCACGAACGTCACCCGGAACGGTGACAGCCTCACCGACTACGGCGTGCGTGAGGGCTCGCTCCGACTCGCGCTCCAGAACGCGCGTAACGTACCGAACCCGGTCGTGAACGCCTCCACCTCCGGCCCCATCGCGCTCGTGGAGGCTCTGCCGCTCCTCGACTTCGACGTCACGATCAACGGCCCGACGTCGGAGAACCTCGTCATCGACGGCGTCGACGTCCACCGCATCGCCGAAGTTCGCGCGACCGTGCGCTTCGATCGCGTGACCTTCTACCGCGGACAGTCCCCGGACCATCTGGCGGGTGCCATCTTCAACCGCGGCCACCTCACGGTCGAACGGTGCCGCTTCGCGAACAACCATGCGAGCAACGGCGGAAGCGCCATCTACAATTTCGTCGCCGGCGACACCGCATACCTGGTGATCGAATCGAGCGTCTTCGAGAACAACATTGGCGGCCCCGCGATCTCCTCCTACGAGGCCGACATCACCGTCCGCAACTCGACCTTCATCAACAACCCCGGCGGCAACATCGGAGGCAGCTACACCAACCTCGGCGGCAACACGCCGACCAATCCGTAGCGGCCCCGTGAGGAATGCGCGCGGATCGGGACTCCCGGCGCGCGCGCGGCGGTCGCGCTCGAACCACGCGCTCGCGCGTCTTCGCCGAGGCGGACGAAGAGCGCCGGATCCTGCGTCGGGGACACGTCCTCTCCTCCGGGGGAGCATCCTAGCTCGAAGAGCAGGCTTTCGACGCGTCGGGCGGAGCCGATAGTCGTCTCATGGGACGAGGAAAGATGGCGCTCCACGCGGGGACGAGCGGCTTCAGCTATCCCGCGTGGAAGGGCACGTTCTATCCGAAGGACATGAAGGAGGCCGATTTCCTCCGGCACTACGCGGCCAAGCTCGACACGGTGGAGATCAACAGCACCTTCTATCGTATGCCGCGGCGTTCGGTCCTCGCGGCGTGGCGTGAGAAGGTGGGGCCGTCGTTCATCTTCGTGCTCAAGGCGTCGCGCCGCATCACGCACCACGCCAAGCTCGAGGACACCGAGGAGACGGTCGACTACTTCTGGAGCGTCGCGCAGGAGCTCGGCCCCCGGCTCGGCCCCGTGCTCTTCCAGCTCCCACCCTATCTGCGGAAGGACACCGAGCGGCTCGCGCGCTTCCTCGAGAGCCTGCCGCCCGGGATGCGCGCCGTGCTCGAATTCCGCCACCCGTCGTGGTTCGAAGACGACGAAACGCTCGTCCTCCTCCGTGATCACGGCGCGACGCTCTGCTTCTCCGACGTCGATCCGAGCGACGACTCGGATCCTGGCCTCGATCAGCCCTTCGAGCGCACCTCGGAATTCGGCTACGTGCGGCTGCGCCGCGAGCGATACCGACCCGAAGACCTCGAAGCCTGGGTCGCGCGCATCCGCGCGCACGCGTGGAAGGAGGTCTTCGTCTTCTTCAAGCACGAGACCACGGGCCCCGAGCTCGCGCAGATGCTCACGAGGCTCTGGGCGGACGCACCGCGAGCCGCCAAGGAGCGCGCTCCCTCGACGGGGAAGCGTGCCCGAGGCACATCGGTCCATCGCGCGTGATCGGAGCGAAACGCGCAGCTGCGTGGTAGGTTTCCTTCGTGTACTGCCGCTTCTGCGCGAGCCGGATGGCCTACGTCCACGGGCATGCCGCCTGCGTGAACGGGCGCTGTCCGATGTTCGGGCTCAACCAGGCCGAGTGCTGCGACGGCGAGACCGTCGAGAATTGCCCTGCCCCGACGTGGATGGTCGCCGGGCCCGGGGGCGCGGCGACGGAGCCGCGCGGCGACGAGGGCTGACGCGCGCGGGACCGCGCGGCTCGCTTCGGCTCAGCGCACCACTTCGTAGACGAGCTTCTGGACGCCGTTCCGATAGCTCTCGGAGGCGAGGAGGCGGAGGCGCTGGGCGTCCTTGTCCGTATCGCTGAAGAGGCGCTTCCCGGCGCCGAGGAGGACGGGGAAGACGAGGAGGTGGTAGCGGTCGATGAGGCCGGCGTCGCTCAGGCTGCGGTTGAGCGTGGCGCTGCCGTGGATGATGAGCGGGCCGCCCTCGGTCTCCTTGAGCTTCGCGACGTCGCTCGTCGAGCGGAGGATGGTGGTGGGGCCCCAGTTCGTCGCGAGATCACCCTCGCGGAGCGTCGTCGAGACGACGTACTTGGGCATGGCGTTGTAGCGGGGGAATTCGTCCTTCATCGCGGGCCAGATGGGGCTGAAGGCCTCGTAGCTCAGGCGCCCGAGGAGCATCGCGCTCGCCTCGTCCTGCTCCGCTCCCTTGAGGGCATAGGCCTCCTCGCAGAACTCGACGCATTGGATGGTCCAGCCGCTGTTGCGGTAGCCGGGCTCGCCGCCCGGGGCCTCGACGACGCCGTCGAGCGAGACGAAGGCGGTGCTGACGAGGGTGCGCATCATGTGTCTCCTTTGGAATACGCGGCTCGCGCGAGCCGCGGTCGACCTCCGAGGTCACCCCCTTGGACTCCTGGCGCCGCGCGGAATCATCGGCGCCCCGAAAAAAAATCAGGCGAGCTCGCGGAGGAGCGCGAGGCAGAGGTCGACGTGGGGGCGGATGCGCGTGGCCTCGTCGGTCTCGCGCCACGAGCTCTCGAGGGTGAGCTCGGGGATGCCGAGGGTCTCGCAATAGGCGTTGGTGGCGCGCATCCCGAGCGTCGCGGCCCAGAGGCGCACGAGGAGTCGCGTGACGGGCTTGGAGGGCGAGAGACCCTTGGGCGTGAGGCGCGCGCCAAAGTAGTCGCGCTCGGCGAGGACGGTGCCGCCCGCCTCGAGCGCCGCGAGCAGGCGTTCGGCGAGCTCGAGGCTCACGCATTCGTTCGCGAACATGAAGGTCGCGTCCTGCGGGCCCTCGTGGAGCGAGACGACGAAATCGGGGTGGAGCTTGACGATCTCACGGCGCACCACGCGCCCCTCGTCGGTCTCGAAGCGCACGAAGTCGCGGTTGATGTCGAAGCCATTGGCGTTGAAGCGCGAGATCTCGGCGGCGCCCACGGGGTTCACCGGGGTGATGACGTGGAGCGCGACGTCGGCGAATTCCTCGCCCGCGGCGTGGTAGCGGTCGAGGATCTCGGGGACGCAGAGGATGCCGGCCTGTTCATTGCCGTGCACGCCCGAGAGGACGAGGAGCCGCTTCGAGGCGGTCGAGTGGTTCTTGGAGCGGACGGCGAAGATGGGCCGGGACCTGCCCGCGTATTCGACGCGCGTGAGCTCGGTCACCTCGAAGCGATCGGCGCGCGCGCGGATCTCGGCCTCGAAGGCGTCGGGGTCGTAGCCGAGGGGGACGACGCCCATCTCCTCGTCACGGGCCGGGTGGTCGTAGACCTGGCGGACGAGGTGATAGCGGGCGAATTGGCGGAGCTCGGAGACGGTGGGCACGCCCCGAGTGTTGCGGGTCCGGGGGGCCATGTACAAGCGCGGCCCCTACATCGTCACTCAGACGAGCCCCCGCCGTAACGCGACCGAGGTGGCCTCGGTGCGATCCGTCACGCCGAGCTTCTCGAGGATCTTGCTGACGTGGGTGCGCACCGTGCCGGCCGAGATGCCGAGGATCCGCCCGATCTCGGGGTTGGTGCAGCCCTCCACCACCAGCGCCAGGACCTCGCGCTCGCGCTTCGTGAGCACGGAGGCGTCGTCGAGCTCGGCGAGCTCGGCGCGGACCATCGGCGCGACCACGACCTTTCCTGCGACGATCTCGGTGAGCGAGTCGACGAGGGTCTCCACGACGTCATCCTTGAGGAGGTAGCCGCTCGCCCCACCCGCGAGGGCCGCGTGGGCGTCCTCGGCCGTGCCCTGCCCCGTGAGCACCACCACGTGCATCCCGGGGCGGAGCGCCCGGAGCGCTTCGATCTCGTCGATGGCGCGTCCATCGGGGAGGCGGAGGTCGAGGAGGAGGACGTCTGGCGCGGCATCTCTCACGACGTCGCGCGCGTCGGCGAGGCTCGAGCCTTCGCCCACGAGCGCGATCCGATCGGAGCCCTCGAGCGCCACGCGGAGCCCGAGCCTCACGACGGGGTGATCGTCGACGATGGCCACGCGGATCATTCGCCCCGAGGGTGACCCGATCAGGCGCCTCTGTCATCCGTCAGATGGCTCGACCCACTCCCCATCAGGAGACTGGGCCGCCATGTGTACGAATTCGATCTCAGCGTACGTGTCCCGGCTGGGGCTCGCCCTCTTCCTCGTGGTGAGCCTCGTCGGATGCGAGGACGGCGGCCTCGATCCCTACGAATCCGAAGGGGAAATCGCCTGTCTCTTCTCCTACGGCTGCCCGGCCGGCACCCACTGCGACCTCAAGCGCTGCGTCCAGGAGTGCAACGCCGAGCGCCCCTGCGCCGACGGCCTCGTCTGCACGTCGCGCGGGCGCTGCGCCGCGACGGCCGACGATCCGGCCGACGCCCCGGTGCGCTCCAAGGCCGGGATGCTCACGGCGGGTGAGTCCCTCCGCACGCTCCGGAGCGACCAGTCGCACCTCACCCTCCGCCTCGAGGGCGCCGGAAAGGTCCGCGCGCGCGTCGAGAGCAACGTGCCGTGGCTCCGGCCGAGCGCGGAGACCTTCGAGTTCGAGGACGCGACCGAGATCCGCATCCCGACGACCGACGCCCCGGTGGACGTCGCCGATCCGCGCTCGCACACCGCGACGCTCCGCGTGGTCTCCGATCAAGGCGACTACCACGTCTTCGTGCGCCGCCGGCCCTCGGTGGCGGGCGTCTTCAGCGGCTCGATCGCGTTCGACTCGGTGATCCACGACGAGCGCGCCTACGACCTCGATCTCGGCGAGACGAGCTTCACCATCCACGTGCAGGACGACGACGAGGGGCTCCGCGCGATGATCGATCCCGAGCGGAGCACGCTCTTCCCGGCGTCGTCCGGCGGCCCCGCGACCACCTTCGACGCTCGCGTCGACGGAAGCCACGTGAAGCTCCGCTTCGCGCACCACCTCGACGAGACCTCCTCGGCGCCGCTCTTCCCGGCGAAGAGCCCGCGGGTCTTCGTTCCTTCGGAGGTGGTCCGTGAGCTCACGCTCGACCTCGTGATCGACGAGAGCGGCGTCCTGAGCGGGCTCGCCGTCGAGAAGATCCACGGGCTCACCTCGACGCCGGTGGTCCTCGAGGGCACCGCGCGCCTCGTGCTCCAGCCCGGCGTGACGCTCGCGGCGTTCACGGAGTCGCCGGCGCCGACCTTCCCCGCGGGGCCGTCGCGCGGCGCAGGCACGCCCGACAGCACCTGCCCGCCGAACGACGTCTCCGCCTGCAACGCCGGCTCCTGGTCGTGCCTCACCGATCCCGAGCACGGCCTGCTCGCCACGGGCTACGCGCTCTCGAACTTCTTTGCCTACGACTCGCCGCGCCCGCCGCTCTTCGACTTCCTCCCCGAGCACACGGTCGACGGCAAGACCCCCTACGGCGTGCTCAGCGCGCAGTGTCTCGCCGAGGTGCCCGATCTCCGCGCGGACGCGAGCGGCGCGACGAGCACCTGCGTCGATCTCGAGCGCCTCGCCTGCGCGCGTTGGTACTCGGCGACCCAGCTCGCGGGCGGGCTCTCGGCGCAGGGCTCGATGTTCACGGCCCGCGCCTACGGCGAGCTCTTCTCGATGCTCGCGAACGAGGCGATGATCCAGGCCACGACGCACCGCTTCTCGTCGACGGCCACGCCCTCGGAGATGCGGACGCTCTACCTCGAGGCGCACGCGCGCTACGACGCCCTCCTCCATCGCCTCCTCGATCCGCGGCTCTTCGAGGAGCTCCGCGCGGTGGACGCCTGGGATGCCCAGCTCGGCGCGATGGCGCCCGAACTCGACAACGATCGCTTCCCGCTCCGCGCCCTCGCCGTGGCCATCCGCCGCTCGCGCGAGATGGCGATGCGGGCCTTCGAGATCGATCGGATCACGGGCACGACGACCGTCGAGAATCTCCGCAAGCGTGCGCAGGCCGGCGCGCTCAACACCTGGCTCGCCACGGCGCTCGCCGCCGACCTCGACGCGCGCTGGCGGGGCGAGGCGCTCGAGCTGCCGACGAACGACCCGGTGACCGAGGTGCGCGAGCTCGGCGCGCTCATGCGCGTCGTGGAGCGCGAGGTGAGCTCGCTCGGCAGCGAGCTCTCGGGCCTCGGGCTCTCGCGCACCTACGTGCCGCTCCTCGCGCGCACGTCGTCGGCCGACGTGGAGACCAACTTCTCCCGCCTCTACGAGATCGCCGAGGAATCCGTCTCGCGCAGTCTCCTGGCCGACGAGAAGGCGCGCACCTCGCAGCGCACCTTCGATCGCGACGCGGGCGTGGTGGGCCAGGCGCTCTCCGACGAGGCGCAGAGCATCCTCTACGCGCTCGCCGATCTCTGCGGCCAGGACTTCATCGTGGGGCAGACGCCCAAGCCCTCCGTCGAGGATTGCGGGCGCACGGGCGGGGAGGCGAGGTCGGCCCTGCTCGCCATCGAGACCGAGCGCCTCGAGCTGCTCCGCGCCGAGCAGCTCCTCGCGGCGCAGCACGATCTCTACCGCAGCCGCACCGAGACCTACGCCCGGATCCGCAAGGTGCAGGCCGATCACCTCGCCTTCGTCGACAAGACGTACGCGAAGATCATGGATCTCCGGTCGGCCGAGGCCTCGATGAATGCGGCCGCGGCCGTGGTGACCGGCGGCGTCGCGGGCGGCGCAGGCGGGAGCCCCTGGGGCGCGGCGGCCGGCATGGCCGCGGGCATCGCGGAGGGCGTGGGCGAATCGCTCGCGGCCGCGCGGCTCCGGCTGAACCTCCTCCTCAAGGCGGCGGCGCTCCGCGTCGATCACGAGATCACCGCGATCGAGCAGGCGCAGGACCTCTACGAGACGGCGCTCCAATTCCAGCAGCTCGAGACGCAGGTCTTCGTGAAGGCCAACGAGCTCGCCCGCGCCTACGCCACGCTCGCCAACGTGGAGGAGCGCGCGCGTCGGCTCATCGCGAGGCACGCCGACGTCACGGCGCGGCTCGCGCGCGTGGGTGAGGTCTCGCTCGATCCTAGCTTCCGCATCGAGCGGAACACGGACGCCGCCGACGCCGACGCGGCCTTCGCGCGGGCGCGGCGCGACCTCTACCTCGCGACGCGCGCGCTCGAGTACGAGACGAACACCGATCTCACGAACCTCGCGAACGCCGTGCTCCTCGCGCCGAACGCGCAACACCTCGACAAGGCGCGCGCCTGTCTCTCGGATGCGTGGAACGACTGGCGGCTCCTCGTCTCCTCGACCAACCAGTACGTGACCGAGGTCTCGCTCGCGCGCGACGTGCTCGGCATCCAGGGGAAAATCACCGATCCGGAGACGCGTGAGGTGCTCGACGAGGGGAAGCAGTTCCGGCGCTTCCTCTTCGATCAGCCCTACTCCGTCGACGGCTCGCGCGTCTGGCCGGCGCTCCGCTTCGGCACGACGCTGAACCGCGAGAGCGGGATCTTCTCCTCGCTCGTGTGCAACGACCGCATCCGCACCATCGAGGTGAAGCTCGTGGGCGAGGGGCTCGAGGGCACGACCGCCGAGGTCCGCGTCCTCGTCGACGGCTCGAGCAAGCTCCGATCCTGCTCGGCGACGCCCGAAGAGGAGTCGCTGGTGCCGTGGAACCTCCGGCCCGAGGGGAGCTTCGCGCCGGCGACGGTCGCGGCGGGCATCAACGCCTACGACACGCAGTCGCAGCCCAACCAATCGCTCTCCTACTACGCCGTGGCGCAGGACACCTGGATCCTCGCCATCCCCGACGGCTCGAGCGCGCCGGCCAATCGTAACCTCGATCCGACGCGCATCGACGACATCGTCCTCCGCATCACCCACGAGGGTGTGGCCTCCGGTTCGGCCACGGCCTCCTTCGCCCCCACGTGCAACCTGTGAGGAGCCTCGACATGCGACGGTCCATCATCACCCTGCTCGCCCTCGCGCTCGCGGCCTGCGGCTCCGAGCGCCCCCTGGTCCTCGACGACGGGGGTAGCGACGGCTCGCTCGCGCCCGACGTCTTCGAGCCGCCCGTCGACGGAGGCGAGGACGTCGTCCCCCTCCCCGACGGAGACGTCCCCGACGCGGCGTTCTGCCTCAGCTTCGACGCGCCGGACGACTTCGGCGTGGACGACGACTGCGACGGCGCAGAAGGCACGCGCGAGCGCTCGATCTACGTCTCGAACGACGGAAACGACACCTTCGCCGGCTCGGCGCAGTACCCCGTGAAGACCTTCGCGCGTGCGCTCGAGCTCCTCGAGCGCACGCCGTCGCGCACGTACGTCTTCGTCGCGTCCTCCGCCGATCCCTACGACGCGGCGGGCGTGGGCGAGCTCCTCGAGCGCGGCGCGAGCATCTACGGGAGCCTCTCGCCGCTCCGCGACTGGTCGCGCCCCGATGGCACGGAAACGACGCTCAACACGACGATCCGCGTCGACGGCGACGGCATCCGCGCGCACGTCACCGCGCCGCGAGTGGAGCTCGCCTACCTCCGCATCGTCAGCCGACGCACGACGAACCAGCTCCACTCGGTGGGCCTCCGCCTCACGGGCCAGGGCACGGTAGACCTCGCCTACGTCGACGTGGTGACCGACGACGCGGGCGACGGCGCGGACGGCGCGGACGGAATCGATGCTCCCCCGGCCAATCCGGGCGAGGTGAACTGGGCCGACGAACAAGGCACGACC
>JAAYBZ010000119.1 GCA_012744445.1 Myxococcales bacterium
CCCACGTGGCGGATGGAGAGGCCGACGAGCACGCGCGCGAGCCCGCGTCCCTTGGCCGCCTCGATGGCGCGCACGAGGTTCTCGGCGCTCTTCTCCCCCATGCGCTCGAGCGAGGCGAGCGCGGGCGCCTCGAGCGAGAAGATCTGATCGGGCGAGGTCACGCCGAGCTTCTCGACGAGCTGATCGACGATGGCGGGCCCCATTCCGTCGATGTCCATCGCGCCGCGGCTCGCGAAGTGCGTGAGGCGCTCGCGCACCTGCTCGGGACAGGCCGGGTTGGGGCAGCGGATGAAGACCTCTTCTTCGACGACCTCGGACCCGCAGCTCGGGCACGCGGTGGGCCGCGGGAAGGGCTCCGACTCGGCCGGGCGATCCTCGAGGCGCACGCCGACGACCTGCGGGATGATCTCGCCCGCCTTCTCCACGTAGACGACGTCGCCCTCGCGGATGTCCTTCTTCTCGAGCTCGGAGAAGTTGTGGAGCGAGGCGCGGCTCACCGTGGTCTGCGCGAGCACGACGGGCTCGAGCTCGGCGACGGGGGTGAGCTTCCCGCTCTTGCCGACCTGGACGACGATGCGGAGCAGCTTGGTGGGCTTGCGCTCGGGCGGGAACTTGTAGGCGATGCCCCAATGCGGGTGGTGGCCCGTGCTGCCCACGGCGTCGTAATGCCGGAGGTTGTCCAGCTTGAGGACCATGCCGTCGATCTCGTAGTCGAGCTCGAGGCGGCGCGTGGCGTAGCTCTCGCAATACGCGAGCGCCGAGGCCGCGTCGTCGACGACCTTGGCCTCGGAGAGGTAGACGGGCGCGCCGCGCTCGGCGAGCCACTCGAGGATCTCGCGCTGCGTCGCGGGGAGCGGCTCCTTCTCGGCCCAGGCCACGTGGTAGAGGAAGGAGGACACGCCGACTTCCTCGAGGCCGCTCGGATCCTTGCGCTTCATCAGGCCCGCGCAGCCGTTCCGCGGGTTCATGAGCGTGCGGTGGCCCGCGGCGGCGAGGCGCTCGTTGAGCGCGCGGAAGCGTGAGATGGGCAGGTAGAGCTCACCGCGTATCTCGATCTCCCCGGCGATGCGATCGAGGCGCTCGGGCACGGCCTTGGCGGCGCGCACCTGGGCGGTGATCACGTCGCCGCGTTTTCCGTCGCCGCGCGTGACGGCGCGCACGAGCTCTCCGTCGCGGTAGAGGAGGCTCACGCTGATGCCGTCGATCTTGGGCTCGACCAGGACGGGGAGCTTCGCGTCCTCGGGCAGATCGAGGTCGCGGCGTCGCCGCGCGAACCACGCCTCCATCTGCTCGGCGATGGGGATGGGCTTGCCCGAGGCGTCGCGCCGGTTGGGCGTGAGCTTCTCGAGGCTGAGCATGGGGATGCGGTGCTCGACCGTCTCGAAGCCCTCCGTGTGGTCGGCGCCGGGGGCGGTGTCGAGCCGCTCCTCGGGCGGGACGCCGAGCCGATCGGCGAGCTCGACGTAGCGATCGAAGAGCTCGTCGAACTCCGAGTCGAGGATCTCGGGCTCGCCCGCGCGATAGGCGGCCTCGTGGTGTCGGATCTGCGCCGCGAGCGCCTCGAGCTCTTCGCGCAGCGCCTTCTCGTCGCTCATGGAGGCGCAGTTTCCACGCTCCCCCGGGCGAGGTCCAGCGTCTCGGGCGGCGAAGAAAGGCGCCCCCCGGGCGACCGTCCCGCCCGGGGGGCTCGTGTCCGTCGAACCCATGCTCGGAGAAGCGACCCCCTCATCGGCGCGCCGCGCGGCCGAGTTGCGTGCTGACGCGCTCCTCCGGCCGGGGGCGGCTAATCGAGCTCGGCGGCGCGCTCGAGCCAGCGCGTGACGACGTCGAGCTCTTCGTCGGTGAAGCCCTCGCAGAGCTTCTTGTTGGCCGGGCGCACGTGGGCGAGCGCCGCCTTGGCCCTCTCCCGGCCCTCGGGGGTGATGAAGAGGCGCGCCGCGCGCGCGTCGTGCTCGTCGGCCCGCCGCTCGAGGAGACCCCGCTGCTCCATGCGATCCGCGAGCCCGCTCATGGCCGGCGCGGCGATGCCCACGGCCTCGGCCACGGCGCGGCTCATGCTGCCGTCGTTCTTCATCAGGTAGAAGAGCACGCCCGCCTGCGTGGCCGTGATGTCGGCGTCGGCCTGGACCCGCTGCTCGAGCAAGCGGCTCACATGGCGCTGTGCGCGGATGAGGAGATGGATGAAGCGGCGATCGCGTGGGGACATGAGACTCGTTCGCTGAGCCAGCGTTCCAGCTCGGGCCAGAGGGTATCGCGGTGCGCACGGCGGAAGAAGCCGATGTGTCCGACCGGACGACCGTGGCTATGGGCAGGCCCACGTTGCCACCGCTCGACCGTGGTGCCCGTGAAGTGCGCCGCCAACGCGTCGACGGCGTGCGGCGGCGCCCAGGGATCGTCGTCGATGCCGATGGAGAGGAGCGGGACGCGCACGGAGGCAAAGCGCTCCTTCAAACGGTGCGCCTCGTCGTCGAAGAAGTAATTCTCCATCGAGGTCCAGCGCGACCACTCGAAGGCGACGCCGGCCGGGAGATCGTCGCCCACGCCGAACTGGCGGCTCGGGATCGTGTCGACGAAGAGCCCGGCAGCGGGGAGCGCGAGCTTGAGCAGGAACCACACCCTGAGCCGCTCGAACAAGCCGCGTACGTGGCGGTAGCAACCCACGTGCGCCGCGACGAGCACGGCGCCGTCGAGGAGGTTCGTCGCGTCGGAGAAGCCGAACGCATGCCCACCGAAGCTGTGGCCGACGGCGAGGTGCGGGAGGCCGAAGAAGCGCTGGTTCACGTAGCAGGTGACGTCGCTCACGTCGTACTCCGCCCACGTGGTGAAGCCGATCTCGCGCGGGCGGAGCGCGGGATCCTTGGACGCCCCCGTGCCTCGATAGTCGTAGCACACGACGTTCCATCCCTCGGAGGAGAGGTACTCGGCGAAGGGACGGTACAGCCGGCTCACGACGGCGGTGGCGGGGTTGATCTGGACGACGCCCTTCTCGGGGCCCTTGGCCGGGATGAGCCAGCCTCCGAGGTCCACGCCGTCACGACACGGGATCTTCAGCAGTTCCATGGCAGCCTCCGCATTAGTTCGGATGCGAACCTTATTAGTTCACACACGAACTATGTGCAAGTCCGTCGCCCCGCGCGTCGACGCCCGCCGAGGAGGACGGGTGCTCGAGCTCGCCCCTGGCGCGCCCACCGTCCCTCGTGCTCTCATGCGCGGATGCAGCTCGCCTTCGTGCTCGTCGAGAGCGGTCCCCACCCCTCCCCAGACTCGATCGTCTCCGCGGCATCGAAGCTCGGCGTCGACCTCACGTTCACGTCCTTCGACGGAGAGGGGCCCATGGCCTTCTCGCTCCCGGGCGGCGAGCAGGTGATGTACATGCGGATGCCGGCGCCGCACCCCGACGCGGAGCGGATGATCGGCGTCTTCTCCCCGGACTCCGACGAGCTCGCGAAGTCGAAGGCGCACTACGTCGTGATGGCGCCCGACGGCGACGGAGATCTCGGCGCACGTGAGCTCGACCTCGCCGCGTACACCGCGGCGCTCGTGGACGCGTGCCCCGACGCCATCGCGGCTGCGCTCGGCCACGGCGCGACCTTCCTCCACGCCAAGCTCTTCCGCGACTTCGCCGAGCTCGGCGTGAGCGAGGGCTTCCTCCCCGCCGAGATCGCCATCTCGCTCACCGCCGCGATGGAGCCCGACGACCGCATGTCCTTCCTCACGCACGGCATGCAGCGCTTCGGCCGCGAGGAGCTCTACGTCACGGCGCCCATGCGCGGCACCGGCGCGCTCGACTTCACCCTGGGTCTCATGCGCTGGCTCTACTACGAGCGCGACAAGCAGCTCCCCACCGGCGACACCGTCGGCCGCACCGAAGACGAGCGCATCGTCGTCCAGCGCGTCCCGAGCCCCCTCGGCGAGGGCCCCGAGGTGATCCGCCTGGATCTGCCGAGCTGATCGGCGCGCGGACCATCAGCCTTTGCCTCGAACGAACGCCCCCAAGACAAAAGCCCCCGGGCGTTTCCGCACGGGGGCTCTCTCGTCTCAGCGCGGGGCTTCGATCACTCGAAGAGCTCGCCCTTTGCGGCCTTGTCGAGGAGGAGCTTCGGCGGCTCGAAGCGCTCGCCGTACTTGGCGGCGAGCTCCTTGGCGCGCGCGATGAAGGCGTCGAGGCCCTTGCCCTTGTAGTTGTTGACGTACTGGATCACGCCGCCGGTCCACGCGGGGAAGCCGATGCCCATGATCGAGCCGATGTTGGCGTCGGCCGCCGAGTTGATGACGCCCTCTTCCCAGGCGCGGATCGCCTCGATGGCCTCCACGAAGAGCATGCGCTCCGTCATGTCCTCCATCGGGATCTGCACCTCGGGCTTCCAGAAGTGCTCGACGAGACCCGGCCAGATGTACTTCTTGCCGTTCGCCGGATACTCGTAGAAGCCCGCGCCGCCGGCCTTCCCGGTGCGGCCGTACTTGTCGATCATGATGTCGATGACCTCGTCGGAGACCGAGGGCACGTAGGTGCCGCCGGCCGCGATCACCGCCGCCTTGGTCTCCTCGCGGAGCTTGCGCGGCAGCGTGAAGGTCAGCTCGTCCATGATCGCGAGCGGGCCGACCGGGTAGCCGGCCTGCCACGCCGCCTGCTCGACCGACTGCGGGTGGACGCCCTCGGCGAGCATGCGGATGCCCTCGTTGATCTGCACGCCGATCACGCGCGTGGTGAAGAAGCCGCGCGCGTCGTTGACGACGATGGGCACCTTCTTGAGCTGGAGCACCACGTCGAAGGCCTTGGCGAGCGTCTCCTTGGAGGTCTTCTTGCCGCAGATGATCTCGACGAGCGGCATCTTGTCGACCGGCGAGAAGAAGTGGAGGCCGATGAAGTTCTCCTGCTTCTTCACACCCTCGGCGAGGCCCGTGATGGGCAGCGACGAGGTGTTCGACGCGAGCACGGCGTCCGGCGCGACGAGGTCCTCGATCTCCTGGAAGACCTTGTGCTTGAGCGCCTGGCTCTCGAAGACCGCCTCGATCACGAGGTCACAGCCGGCGAGGTCCGCGGGCGACTCCGTGGCCTTGATGCGCGCGAGCTGCTCGTCGCGCGCCTCGGGCGAGAGGCGGCCCTTCTGGACCATCTTGTCGAGGAGCTTCGCCGAGTAGGACTTGCCCTTCTCGGCCGCCTCGAGCGAGACGTCCTTGAGCACGACCTCCATGCCGGCGCGCATGCAGCTGTAGGCGATGCCCGCGCCCATCATGCCGGCGCCGAGGATGCCGACCTTCTTCGCCTGATGACGAGGCACGTCCTTCGGACGCGAGCCACCCTTCTGGATGGCCTGCATGTCGAAGAAGAACGCCTTCATCATGTTCTTCGAGATCGGGTGCAGGACGAGGTTCGTGAAGTAGCGCCCCTCGATCTTGAGCGCGTTGTCGAAGTCGACCTGCGCGCCCTCGACGGCCGCGCTCATGATGTTGACGAGCGCGGGATAGGGCGCGCCCTTGGTCTGCTTCTTGAGGTTCGCGGGGAACGCGGGGAGGTTCGCCGCGAAGGCCGGCGTGGACGGCGTGCCGCCCGGCATCTTGTAGCCCTTCTGATCCCAGGGCTGCGCCGCGGCGGGGTTGGCCTTGATGAAGGCCTTGGCCTTCTTCTCCATGTCCTCGCGGTCGGTGGCGAGCTCGTGGATGAGGCCGAGGTCCTTCGCCTTCTGCGGCGTGAACTCCTTGCCCTCGAGGAGCACCTCCATCAGCGCCTTCTGGATGCCGAGGAGGCGCACGACGCGCGTCACGCCGCCGCCGCCCGGGAGGAGACCGAGCTTCACCTCGGGCAGGCCGAGCTTGATCTTCGGATCGTCGATCGCGATGCGGTAGTGCGTGGCGAGCGTGATCTCGAGGCCGCCGCCGAGCGCGTGGCCGTTGATGCCCGCGACGACGGGCTTGCCGAGCGTCTCGAGCACGCGGAGCTGGCGCTTGATCTCGGTGACGCCGGCCTGGAACTCCTCGGCCTGCTCGGGGCCGATCTTGTAGAGGTCGTTGAGGTCGCCGCCGGCGAAGAACATGGACTTGCCCGACGTGATGTACACGCCGGTGATCTGTTCCTTCTCCTTCTCGAGGCGCTCGACGGTGGCCAACATCGAACGGCTATAGAGCTCGTTCATCGTGTTGGCGTTCTGCGTCGGGTCGTCGATGGTCAGCGTGACGATCCCGTCGGCGTCCTTCTCCCAGCGGATGGCGGTTTGTTCGGTCATGGTGGATCCCTCGGTTCGTTCGGGCTGACTCAGAGACGTTCGATGATGGTGGCGATGCCCATGCCGCCGCCCACGCAGAGGGTGCAGAGGCCGTACTTGAGCTTCCGGCGCTCGAGCTCGTCGAGCACGGTGCCGAGGATCATGGCGCCGGTGGCGCCGAGCGGGTGACCGAGGGCGATGGCGCCGCCGTTCACGTTCACCTTCTCGTGCGGGACGTTCATGTCCTTCATGAAGCGGAGCGCGACGGAGGCGAAGGCTTCGTTGATCTCGACGAGGTCGATCTGATCCATCGTCATGCCGGCCACGGCGAGCGCCTTGCGCGTCGCGGGCGCGGGGCCGGTGAGCATGATCGTGGGATCGGCGCCCGAGACGGCCGTGGCGACGATGCGGCCGCGCGGCGTGAGGCCGTTCTCCTTGCCGGCCTTCTCCGAGCCGATGAGGACGAGGGCGGCGCCGTCCACGATGCCCGAGGAGTTCCCCGGCGTGTGGACGTGGTTGATCTTCTCGACCCAGTGGTACTTCTGGAGCGCCACGGCGTCGAAGCCGCCCATCTCGCCCACCATGGCGAACGAGGGCTGGAGCTTGGCGAGGCCCTCCATCGTGGTGTTGGGGCGGTAGTACTCGTCCTTGTCGAGGATGGTGACGCCGTTCATGTCCTTGACGGGCACGACCGACTTGCGCGGATGGCCCGCCTCCCAGGCGGCCGCGGCGCGCTTCTGCGACTCGAGCGCGAACGCGTCGACGTCCTCGCGCGAGAAGCCCTCGATCGTGGCGATGAGGTCGGCGCCCACGCCCTGCGGGACGAAGCCGGTGAGGAAGTTCGTCTGCGGGTCCATGGCCCACGCGCCGCCGTCGGCGCCCATGGGCACGCGCGACATCGACTCGACGCCGCCCGCGAGGAGCAGGTGCTCGAAGCCCGAGCGGATGCGCATCGCCGCCTGGTTCACGGCCTCGAGGCCGGAGGCGCAGAAACGGTTGAGCTGCACGCCCGCCACGGTGTCGGGGAGCCCCGCCTTGAGCGCGACGGTCTTGGCGATGCAGGCCCCCTGATCGGCCACGGGGCCGACGCAGCCGAGGATGACGTCGTCGATCTGGTTGACGTCGAGGTTCGGGAAACGACGGCGCATCTCGTCGATGAGCCCGATCGGCAGGTCGACGGGCTTCACGCTGTGGAGCGATCCGTCTTTCTTGCCGCGACCACGCGGGGTGCGTAGCGCTTCATAGATAAAGGCTTCGGTCATGGGGTCCTCGTTTGGGTCTTGGTCGCCGCGCTCGCGGCGGTCCCTTCGCTCCCGGGGACGCGCGAGGGCACCTCCAGGGCACGGAGCCATAGACTGCGGGAACGCGCCCCCGAAATCAATGAATGACGATTCAGCGGAGGCGAAAATCGTACGCCTTGTCCGGGCGCCCGGAAGGCGCGAAGTTCCGCCCGTGTCGACGGATCTGAAGACCGAGCTCGCCGCCCTCGCCGCGGAGCTCGGGTTCGCGCGTTTCGGCGTGGCCCGGGCCGAGCGCCTCGAGCCCGAGGGGTCGTATCTCGCGCGCTACGTCGCCGAAGGCCGCCACGGGTCGATGGGCTGGCTCGCCGACACGGCCGCCGTGCGCGCCGATCCGCGCCACGAGGGGATGCTGCCCTCGGCGCGGAGCGTGCTCGTCTTCGCCGCGCCCTACGCCCGCCGCGGCGGCGCCGTCGGCCTCTCGCCTGGCCGGATCGCCCGGTACGCCGCGGGGCGCGACTACCACAACGTGCTCCCGAAGCGCCTGCGTCGGGTCGAGGCCTTCCTCCGGGAGCGCGGCTTCGAGGCGCGCCACTCGGTCGACAGCCGGCCCGTCTTCGAGCGCGCCTGGGCCGAGCGCGCGGGCATCGGCTTCGTGGGCAAGAACTGCTGCCTCATCGTGCCGGGCCTCGGCTCGCACGTCTTCCTCGCCACCGTGATCACGAGCGCCGAGCTCGAGCCCGACGTGCCGCTCGCGCGCCGCTGCGGGAGCTGCCGCCTCTGCCTCGACGCCTGCCCCACCGGCGCCTTCCTCGAGGCGCGCTCGATCGATGCCCGGCGCTGCCTGAGCTACGTCACGATCGAGCACCGCGGCGCCTACCCCGAGGCGCACCGCGAGGCCGCGGGCGACTGGCTCTTCGGCTGCGACGCCTGCCAGGACGTCTGCCCCTACAACCAACCCGCGCGTGGCGAAGAGCTCGCCGACGGACCCTTCGCCCCCGCCCCGCGCTGGTCGGGCGTGCGCGCGGAAGACTTCCTCACCATGGGCGACGAGGCCTTCCGCGCGCTCACCGAGGGCTCCCCGCTACGGCGGGCGCGACGCGAGGGGCTCGCACGCAACGCCGCGATCGTCCTCGGCAACGTCGGAACGCGGCGCGCGCTCCCGATCCTGCGCGACGCGGCCGCGCACGACCCGGACGAGGCCGTGCGCGACGCGGCCGACTGGGCCGTGTGCCGGATCGAGGCCCGGGAGCCTCAGTGATCGTTCTGCGCGACGGTCGCGTCGAGGAGACGCGGCGAGTCGTCGCGGAGCTGCGAGAGGGCCTCGATGCGCGTCTTGGCGCCGAGGCCCTCGACCGTGGGCTCGATGCGCTCGAGGAGCGGCGAGGGGTAGAGGCCGATGAAGAAGACGAGCGCGACGACCGAGCCGAGCGAGAGCTTCTCGGCGCGGGTGAGCTCGCCGAGGCCGCCTTCGGCGGAGACCGGCCCGAAGAGGACCTTGCCCACGGCGCGGAGCACGTAGATGGAGCCGAAGAGCACGCCGAGCGTGGCCACCGACGCGAAGAGGGGCGCGTAGCCGCCGAAGAAGCCGGCGCCGACGTCGGCGAGGAAGGTGCCGCTCAGGATGAGGAACTCGCCGACGAAGCCGTTGGTGCCGGGGAGGCCCATGCCCGCGAGCGCGATCACCATGAACGCCACGGCGAAGAAGGGCATCGAGCGGGCGAGGCCGCCGAAGTCGTCGATGCCGCGCGAGCCGCGGCGCGCCTCGAGGACGGCGACGACGAGGAAGAGCCCCGCCACGACCACCCCGTGGTTGACCATCTGGAGCACGGCGCCCGAGGCCGAGGCCGTGGAGAAGGCGAGCACGCCGACGCCGACGAAGCCCATGTGGCTGAGCGAGCTGTAGGCGACGAGCTTCTTGAGGTCGGACTGCGCCTGGGCCGCGAAGGCGCCGTAGAGGATGCCGACGACGGCGAGCACGGCGAGCGTGGGGCCCACGAGCTGCGCGCCCGCGGGGAAGAGCGGGATCGCGAAGCGGAGGAGGCCGTAGGAGCCGACCTTGAGGAGGAGCGCGCCGAGGAGGATCGCGCCCGAGGTCGGCGAGGCCGAGTAGGCGCCGGGCGACCAGGTGTGGAGCGGGAAGATCGGCATCTTCACCGCGAAGGCGAGGGCGAAGCCGGAGAAGAGGAGCGCCTGCTTGGCCACCGGCGAGACCACGCGCGCGAGCTCGGCCGGATCGAAGGAGTAGCTCCCGGTGAAGCCGTGGTACTCGGCCACGCGCACGAGGAGCGAGACGAGGAAGGGCGCGCTGCCCGCGAGCGAGTAGAGGAAGAAGCGCATCGCCGCGCGGCGGCCCTCGTCACCGCCGAGGCGGATGAGGAGCACGTAGGCCGGGACGAGCATCGCCTCCCAGCAGAGGAAAAAGAGGAAGAGGTCCTGCGCCATGAAGGCGCCGAGGACCGTGGCCACCGTGGTGAGGATGGCCACGCCGTGCGTCCGCTGCTCTCCCTCGCGCCCGAACGAGCCGAGGAAGGCGAGCCCGCCGAGCACGACCGTGAGCAGGACGAGCACGATGGAGACGCCGTCCACCGCCAGCGCGAAGTCGATGCCGAGCGCGGGCGCCCAGGCGTAACGCTCGGCGTAGGCCGGCGTCGCGGCGGAATAGTCGCCGGCGACGAAGAGGCCGATCGCGACGGCGAAGAGGAGCGCGAGGGTCCCGCCGGTGACGATCCGCTGCGCCTTTTCGGACGGAATCGCGAGGAGGGCCAGCGCCGCGAGGAGCGGGAGGCCGATGAGGCTCGAGAGGAAGGGGAGAGTCATCGAACGAGGCCGGTTTGCCCGGTGGAAGGCGCCCTGTCAACGGCCCGAGGCCGCATCGCTCAGCGGAGCACGGAGAGACGGGTCCGGTGGCGATCGCCGACGCGGCCCCAGCCGGGCTCGTAACCGAGGCATTCGCGGGCGGGGCTGGCCTTCAATTGGTCGTCGAGCAGCTCGAAGTGGTCGAGCGAGATGTCGGCCGGGTGATCGACGCCGGCCGCGTGGCAGAGCCAGAGGATCTCCTTGCGCAGCGTGACCAGATAATTGGCGAGCCGGACGCTCTTGTCGGTCGGGTCGAGCCCGCGGATCAGCCATTTGTTCTGGGTGGCCACGCCCGTGGGGCAGTGGTCGGTGTGGCAGCGCTGCGCCTGGATGCAGCCGATGGCGAGCATCGCCTCGCGCGCGACGCCGATCATGTCGCAGCCCATCGCGTAGGCGAAGAGCGCGTCGATGGGGAAGCCGAGGCGCCCCGATCCGGCGAAGACCACCGAGTCGGCGATCCCGCGCTCGGCGAAGATGCGGTAGACGCGCGAGAAGCCGAGGCGGAACGGGAGCGCGACGTGGTCGGCGAAGACGAGGGGCGCGGCGCCCGTGCCGCCCTCCCCGCCGTCGATCGTGATGAAGTCCACGCCCCGCGCCTCCGACGCCATGCGATCGGCGAGCTCGATCCAGAAGGCCTCCTGCCCCACGGCCGACTTGATGCCCACGGGCAGGCCCGTGGCCTCGGCGACGCGCTCCACGAAGTCGAGGAGCTCGGAGACGTCGCGGAACTCGCTGTGCGTCGAGGGGCTGATGCAGTCGATGCCCTCGGGCACGCCGCGCGCGTGCGCGATGTCGGCGGAGACCTTCACGCCCGGGAGGACGCCGCCGCGGCCGGGCTTGGCGCCCTGGCTGAGCTTGATCTCGATGGCGCGAACCGGGCCGCGCTCGCACGATTCGAGGAGCTTCTCGAGGCTGAAGCGCCCGGTCACGTCGCGCGCGCCGAAATAGCCCGTGCCGAGCTGGAAGATGAGCTCGCCGCCGTGGAGGTGATGGCGCGAGATGCCGCCCTCGCCCGTGTTGTGGAGCGCGCCGGCGATGTGCGCGCCGCGGTTGAGCGCCTCGACCGCCGGGCCCGAGAGCGAGCCGTAGCTCATCGCCGAGATGTAGACGGCGGAGCCGGGGCGGAAGGCCTTCTTGCGGCCGCGCGCCTCGCCGAGGACCTTGCCGCACGGGATCGCGTGGTGCGAGTCGAAGTCGGGATCCCCGACCTTGGGCTCCGGCCGCGCGAAGGCCGCGTGCTTGAGCACGAGGTAGTTCGGCGTGCGATCGAGGTCGTTATCCGTCCCGAAGCCGAAGTAGTTGTTCTCCTTCTTGGCCGAGGCATAGACCCATCGGCGCTGATCGCGGGAGAACGGCCGCTCCTCGTCGTTGCTCGTGACGATGTACTGCCGGAGCTCCGGCCCGATGGCCTCGAGCCAGTACCGGAAATGCCCGATGATCGGGAAGTTCCGGAGGATCGCCCGCCGCCGCTGCGTCAGATCGTAGATCGCGACCAAGAGGATCGGACCGACGATCAACCCCACCCATGCCCACGCGCTCATGCCCTCATTAGGGCAGAAACGCCGGGCGAGGGAAAGGTGGGCTCCCTCTCGCGATCAGGGCTCGTAGCCGAGGGCCTGGAAGACCTCGGCGAGCTCGGAGGCGACCTCGGCCTCGTCGATGCCGAAGTCGGCGAGCTTGTGCCCGTGACGGCGCTCGTAGAGGCGCTGCGCCGAGGTGGCGGCCTCGAGACGCGCGCGGAAGGCGTCGCTCACGTCCTGCCCGAGCCACGCGTAGAGATCCTCCACGAAGGCCTTCGGGTTCTGCACGAGGTCCTCGTAGCGGCGGATCGTGATCTGGCCGGGCGGGAGCTCGCGCGCGACCTCGAGCGGGTAGCGGTAGTTCTCGTAGCCCACGCGGAGGAGCGCCCGGATCTCGGGCGAGTCCTTCGCGATGTCGGGCGAGTGCGTGCGCCACGCCGCGTGGAACATGTTGAGGAAGCTCGGGAGCGCCTCGTAGGGATGCCGCACCAGGTAGACGAAGCGCGCGTCGGGGAAGCGCTGCGCGATCGTGCGGATGCGGTGCGTGTGGAAGACGTTCTTGTCGAGGTAGCGCTTCTCCCGCCCCTTGCGGTGGATGAGGCGGCGGATGGTGCCCTCGTAGTAGTCCATCATCCGCTCGCGCTTCTCCTGGCTCTGGAAGTCGAGCTGCGTGAGGGGCGCGAGCACGTCCGCGTAGGGGACGAGGAGCATCGTCGTGGGCGACTGGAGCGAGTACGTGAAGAACGTCTCGTCCTCCTCGGTCTCGAAGAGCCCGAGGCGATGCACGTCCTCCCAGCGGGAGCCGAAGACGCGCTTGTCGAAGGCGCGCACGCCCTTCTCGACGAGGCCACCGAGGAAGCGCTCGTCGAGCTCGGCGACGCGGCGGAAGAGCGATTGGATGGTGACGCTCGGGAAGATCGTCTCACCGAGCGTGAACGAGGCGAAGGTCTCCTGGTCCTTGCTCATCAGGCGGTGGAGGAGCGTCGTCCCGCTGCGCGGATTCGCCACGATGAAGATGGGCGACTCGACGGGCGCGGTCCGGTACTCGCCGTGGAGGCGATCGTCGAGCTCGAGCGTAAGCCGCGTGAGCGCCTGGAACGGGGCCCAGAGGGCGGTGATGCTCGCGAAGCTCGCGACGCGCGACGCGTTCCCCCGCTCGCGGAGGACCTTCACCATGGCGCGGAGCACCTCGCGATCGGTGACCATCGGCACCGAGCGCTCGAGCGCGCCCCGCCGACGGGGCTTCAGCGCGTGGATGTCCGAGTCGCGCCTCTGCTCGAGAGGCGCGGCCTCGATATTCCGCGGCAAGGAGACGTGACCCATCGGGCAACCGTGAAACGCTCCCCCCGTTCGAGCAACGAACACGGGGCGAGCGGAGCCATCCGGGGGGTGAACGGTCCGCTCGTGGCCACGAATCGGTCGTCGCTGTGTCCCACCTCGGGGAGGGGAAATCAGAGGATGTGGACGATCAGGTTGCCGAGGAAGTAGGTGTCGAGCTTCTTCGCCCCCGGCACCGGGACGTTGTCCCACATGAGGAGGTACTGGACGCCGATCTCGATGCGCTTGTTGAGCGCCGCCGTGATGCGCGTATTCCAATTGAGGCGGAAGTCCTCGGGCTCGGCGACGTTCAAGAGGCCTTCGAGGCCGGTCAGGATGCGGAACTTGTCCTCGAACTTGAAGTCCCAGCCGAGGAAGACGCGCGCCGCGTGCACGAAGACGTTGTCGCTGAGGGTGCGCGTGGGATCGTTCGGATCGGGCAGCGGGTTCGGGAAGCGGTTGTCCCACGTGAAGTCGTAACCGACCTCACCCCAGAACCGACGCGCGAGCTCCTCGTTCTCGTGGAAGACGCGGAGGTAGCCCGGCTGCACCTGGAGGCGCGTGTCGAGCCCCGCGAAGGTATCCCAGCGGTGGCGGACGCCGATGAAGGCCGCGTCGCGCTTCCGGAAGAAGTACTCGTAGCGCGCGAGGCTGTTCCAGTTGCGCGCGGTGTCCTGCATGTCCGAGTCGCCGGTGGCGTCGTCGACCACGCGCGCACGCGTGTAGATGAACATCGAGTTCGCCTCGAAGCGATGCTTGTTGCGGACGAGCGAGAACTGCGTGCCCGCCGTGAGGCCGAAGCTCTTGGTGTTGCCCGTCACGGCGGTGCCGCCGGCGACGATGTCCCACGAGGTCGTGTCCTCGCTGGGCGCCTCCTTGGTCAGCTCGGCAGGCGCCGGCTGCGCGAGCGTGCTGCCCGAGACGAAGAGGGCAAAGAGAAAGAACGGAAATGAACGGCGCACGAATTCCTCCCGGGGAGAAAGTTTGCGCCGAGATTTAGCAGCACCTTCGAGAATGTGCCCAAATTATGGGGTCCTTTCTTCGTGGAGGAGGGGCACGTACAACACTTCGCCGCCCGTGAGCGCGCGGAATCCATCGAGACTCCGCGTCTCGAAGCCATCGAGCGCATCGCCCCTGCCGCGCTGGCTCGTCGAGGCGAAGACGAAACCGCTCGGCCCTTCGACGAGGTTGGGCGGGAGGCTCACGCCTTCCGCGGCCCGGTAGGTCCTCCCGTCGTCGGAGAGCCACACGCCGCTCGAGGTCGAGAGGTAGAAGCGTCCGTCGACGAACTGCACGGCCTGGAAGGTCCGCGCGTCCACGTCGCACGCGTCCCACCGCTGGCCGTCCTCGCTCACGGCGCAACGCGACTCGCCCACGGCTACGAAGACGCCCGCGCCGTAGGCGAGGCCGCGGTCGAGCGGCTCGCCCGAGAGCAGCGGCTCGCTCCACGTGCGCCCGTCCTCGCTCGTGGTGGAGAAGGCGCGCGTGAGATCGAAGCTCGCGCCCACGGCGACGAAGCGCCCCGCGCCCGCCTCGACCTCGCGGAGGTGGCCGGAGACGAAGCTCCCCGTCTCTTCCCACGTGAGCCCGTGATCGAACGAGGTGAGCCGCTTCCCCGCGCCGCCCACGGCCACGAAGACGCCGTCGAGGTAGGCGACGTCGGAGAGGAAGTTGTCGTACTCGGGCGGCGGGCTCGCCTCGACGTTGGTGCGGAGCACGTCGTGATGGAAGTGGACGCCGTCGCACGTCGTCACGACGTAGGCGTTGTCGTTGCCGCCGACGAGCACGAAGACGCCGCCGCCGTAGCCCGCGCCGCGGACGAGGTTGCGCGTGTGCCCCGGAAGCGAATTCCCGCGGGAGGTCGTCGTCTCCTCGTACCACTCGAGGCCGTCGGGGCTCGAGCCCACCCTTCCGTCGGTGCCCCCGCCGCCCACGTAGACGAACGTGCCGGGCGGGTACGCGGCCTCCGATCCGCAATGCGCCTCGGTGAGGTGATCGCCCGTGACGGGCGGCGGCTCGTCGACGCCACCCACCTCGTCGGGCGCTCCGTCGTCGCCCGCTCCGGGCTCGCGTCCGTCGGCGCGCGCGTCTTCGCCGACCTCGCTCGAACCGTCGTCACAAGCGAGCGCGAAGACGCAGAGCCACGTCACGAGCGCGAGGAGCCTCACCCCTTTCGCGTAGGCTCATTCGGCCCCTTCGCGCAGTCTGCGTTCGGCGTCACGCGAAGGAAGGGTGAGCGCGTGGCCGGGCTCGAGCGCGACGAAGTCCTCGCGGGGCACGCCCTGCGCGTCGCAGGCGCGCGCGAGATCCACGAGCGGGCGCTCCCTGCCCTCGTCGGTGAGCTGGAAGGTCCCGAAGTGGATGCCGAGGCTCTTGGACGCCTCGAGGACGCGGTGGGCCTCCACGGCTTCGGCGGGATCGATGTGCACGCGCCGCATGAACCAGCGCGGCTCGTACGCCCCGATGGGGATCAGCGCGAGGCGCGTGGGCCCGAAGCGCGCGCGGATCTCGGCGAAGTGCGGGCCCATGCCCGTATCGCCCGCGAAGAAGATCGGGCCCGCCTCGCCGCCGATCACGAAGCCGCCCCAGAGCGTCGTGTCGCGATCGTGCAGGCCGCG
>JAAYBZ010000120.1 GCA_012744445.1 Myxococcales bacterium
CGCGCCCCTTGGCGTCGCCGCTCGGGAGGGGCGGCTTGCTCATGTCGGGGAACCAGACGGCGTAGGTGAAGCGCGGTGGCTCGAGGTGATGCGCTTCGCGGAGGTAGCGCGCGAGGGCGTGCGCGGCGTCGATGGCCTGCTTGGTGGGCGGCGCCTTCATGCGCTGGCCGTTCTGTAGCCAGAAGCCGTCCTCGAGCTTGATCTGGCCGCCCTTGGCCTCGATGGCGATGAAGCCGCGCTCGGGATGCGCGAGGAGGAAGTCGATCTCGTGCTCGCGGTTGTTCACGGTGAACGCGAGCGAGTGCCATCCGACCACGCCCTCGGGGAGCGCCCCTTCGCGGGCGAGCGCCTCGTAGATCCGCCGCTCGGCGTGCGAATCCGTCGGGCGCGGCCCGCTCTTCGGATGCATCCCGTCGATCATCGCGGCCCATCGTCGGCAATGGGCGCGCGGAGGGTCAACGCTTTTCGGCGCGGCGTGCCCGCGTCACGGATCACGCCGCGGATGCAGCCGCTCGCGCAGGCCCGAGACGCGGCGCTCGCGGCGTGCGGTGGCGCTGCGGAGGAGCGCGATGTCGCCGTGCACGGAGAGGCGGGTCTTGGCGCGCGTGACGCCGGTGTAGAAGAGCTCGCGCGTGCCGAGGCGCGACTCGTGCTCGGGGAAGACGAGCGAGACGTGATCGAATTGGGAGCCCTGCGCCTTGTGCACCGTCATGGCGAAGGCCGTGACGTGCGCGGGGAGGAGCGCCGCCGGATGCACGCGCACGCCGGCGTCGAGATCGGGGAAGACCGCCACGCGCCGCCCCTCGAGCGTGATCACGAGGCCGACGTCGCCGTTGAGGAGGCCCGTCTCGGGATCGTTCTCGGTGACGAGCACGGGGTGGATCGAGCACTCGCCCTCGTCGTGCCATCGGACGAGCCCCGCCTCGGCGAGCCACGCGGCCGCGCGCGCGTTGAGCCCATCGACACCGAAGGGGCCATCGTAGGTGAGGGCGAGGACGCGGTGGGCGTCGAAGGCCTCGAGGGCGCGCGCGAGGTGTTCGGGGCCAGTGCCCTCGTCGAGCGCGGCGCGGACGCCCGTAAAGCCCGCGACCACGGCCTCGCGGAGCGCGGCCCAGCGCGCGCGCTCGCCTTCGTAGAAGTGGAGGTCGGCGGCGTCGCTCCGGAGGATCGTCTCCACGGCGTCGGGATCCTCGTCGACGATGGCGGCCGCGAGCCGCCCGATGCCAGAGCTCGCGCCGAAGCGATGCGAGACCGTGAGGCGCGCGATGCGTGAGGCGAGGCCGGGGACGCCCTCGTCGCGGAAGGGATCGCTCGCCACGATGTCGCCCAGCACCGAGCCCACGCCGACCGAGGCGAGCTGATCGGGATCGCCGAGGAGGACGAGGCGCGCCTCGCGCGGCACCTGCGAGAGGAGACGCGAGAAGAGCGGGAGGTCGATCATCGAGGCCTCGTCGACCACGACCACGTCGGCTTCGACGGGCCTCGGCGCGGGCTTGCGCCGCTCGAGCGCGCGATCGGGCGTGATGCGGAGCAGGCGGTGGAGCGTCTTGGCCTCGAGGGCGCGGAGGGCGGCCTTGATGGTCTCGCTGGTGTTCACCCGATCGAGCTTCTCCCCGATGGCCTCGCGCATGCGCGCCGCGGCCTTGCCCGTGGGCGCCGCGAGCATCACCCGCGGCAGCGGCCGGCCGAGCGCCTCGGCCTCCTCGAAGAGCACGGCGAGGAGGAGCTTGAGCGTGTAGGTCTTGCCGCGGCCGGGGCCGCCGACGATGAAGCTGATGCCTCCGTCGAGCACGGTCTCGGCCGCGCGGCGCGGCTCGATCTCGGCGAGCTTGCCTTCCTCGATGGGGAAGAGGCGCTCGAGCGCGGCCTCGGCGGCCTCGGTGCGCGGGCGGGGCGAGAGGCGCGCGCGGAGCTCGTGCTCCACGGTCTCTTCGTAGGCGGCGATGCGGGCGGTGCGGAGGACGCCGTCGCGGAGGACGAAGGGTTTGCCCTCGCAGCTCTCGCGACCGACGAGCGCCTCGGGGAAGGACTCGCCCGTGACGCGCGCGCCGGTGTGGC